>JBBSKB010000005.1:0-58523 GCA_038256725.1 Mycobacteriales bacterium
CAGCACCGCGGGCTCCAGCTCCCGGGCCGCGTCGGCCAGCTCGGCGGCCAGCCCTCGGGCGCGCGGCCAGTCCAGCTGCCCGTCGGCCAGCGCCGCCCACGTGGCGGGAAGACGCTCGACCAGCACCCAGGACAGCTCGGCCTGCACCGAGGCCGCCGTCCGCGAGCAGTTGAGCACCAGCGCCAGCTCATCGGCGAAGAACTCGCTCACCCCAGAAACCGGCTGCCGCCCCGGCCCGGCCACCCAGCCCTCGGCCGCCGACCCCGGCTGCCCGATCTCCCGATCGACGCTGTCCGGCCGCAGCGCGGCCAACCCCACGACCAGTTCCGCTTCGTAGGCGGCCAGGGCAGACTTCGCGCGCTGGACCCGCTGCAGCTCGGCCGCGATCTCGGCCGCCGACCGCCGCGCGACGGGTAGCAGGTCACCCAGCCGCGACGGTCGCGCCGTCACACCCGCCGGCAGCGGCTGCTCGGGCCAGGGCGCAGACACGACCGGGGCAGCTGAGACCGCCACCCCGTAGCCACCGCCCATATCGAACATGTGTATGACGATAGGGCTGGGGTCCGACAGTTTCAGCCGGTCAGCGGCCTGGTGGAAGAACTTCCCGAAGATCGCCGCGTCCACCGCGTAGCCGAGGTCGGCGTCGGGTGGCTGACGATCGCGTCGCCGATGTCGCTGCCGGAACCGATGACCACCGACAGCAGGCCCTCGGGGAGCCCCGCCTCCTCGTGCACCTTGGCCAGCAGCAGGCCGCCGGTCACCGGGGTGTCACCGGCCGGCTTGAGGACGACGGCGTTGCCGAGTGCGAGCGCCGGTGCGACCGAGCGGTTGGACAGGTGCATCGGGACGTTCCACGGGCTGATGACCGCGACCACGCCGACGGGACGGCGGTAGACGCGGCTCTCCTTGCCCTCGACGTCGGCGGGCAGGATCCGGCCCTCGACGCGGTACGGGTAGGAGGACGCCTCGTGGAAGTCGCGCAGCGTGATGGCGTACTCGAACTCCGCGGCGGGGGCGGCGGCACCGGACTCGCGGATGTGCCAGTCGACGATCTCGTCCTCGCGGGCCTCCATGATCCGGCCCGCGCGACGCATCACCTCGGCCCGCTCGCTCGGCAGCCGCGCCGCCCAGTCCCGCTGCGCCTCCTTCGCCCGCGCGTACGCCTCGTCGAGGTCGTCGGCGTTCGCCAGCGGGATCTCGGTCAGGGTCTCGCCGGTGTAGGGGTCGGTGTCGGTCACCGTCTCGCCCGCACGACCGGCGCCAGGTCCCGGCGATGGGCATCCGGTCCAAGCCGTCGTAGCGGGTCGGGGCGGAGGTGTCGGAAGCCATGGCTGGGCCCCTAACCGGTCGCGCACCACGGACACGTCCGGAAACGTCGGTCGCGCGGTGTGCCCGGCGGGTCAGCGACCGGCGGGTGGACCCGCCAGGAGCACGGGGACCGGGGAGTGGCGGGTGACGTGCTCGGCGACGCTGCCGAGCAGACGATGGCTCAGTCCCCGGCCCCGCCGGCCCACGACCACGATGTCGGCCTGCTCCTGCCGGGCGACGTCGAGCAGCACCCGGCCGGGCTGCCCACCGATCACCTCGACCGCCGGTGTCGCATCGGCGAACCAGCCGGCCCGCTCCGTGACGAGGTCCCGGCACCGGTCCTGCTCGGCGTGGTCGCCGAACTCGACGACGTCGGGGTCGATCGCCATGACCAGCACCACCCGGGGAGCCCGGCCGGCGAGGATCCGCACGGCATCGCGCACACCCCGGTCGGACTCGGGGGACCCGTCGACGCCGACGACGACCGTCACGGTGCCCTCTCCGCGCGTCGCCCCGACGGTGCCCGGCGTGCGCTCGACGGCCCGGTCCTCGCGCTGCGCGCGTTCGAGGGCGATCGGCACGAACAGCGGACCCAGCACGGCGCCGAGGAAGTACCACTGGGGCGAGCGGTATCCCCGGCGACCGAGGTGCAGGGCGGCTCCGGCGCCGACGGCGACCCAGAGCAGGACGACGAGTGCGACGAAGACGGGCGTGGACACGGCAGCTCCTCCCGGGCGGAGAAGGGCGGCGGCGGACGCCGCTGCCCTGTCAGTTCCACGTCCGGCGATCGGGTCCGGTTCCACCAGCGCCGACACCTAGACTCCCTGCGTGTCCCGGCAGCCGATGATCGCCCCCAGCCTGCTCTCCGCCGACTTCGCCAACCTCGCTGCGGAGGTGCAGCGGGTCGCCGACGCCGACTGGTTGCACGTCGACGTGATGGACGCGCACTTCGTGCCGAACCTGACCCTCGGACTGCCGGTCGCCCAGGCGATCCAGGCGGTCAGCCCGGTGCCGCTGGACTGCCACCTCATGATCGAGAACCCCGAGCGCTGGGCGCCGGGCTACGCCGAGATGGGCGCCCGCAACGTCACGGTGCACGCCGAGGCCTGCACCGACCCCCGCGCCGTCGCTCGCGACCTGAAGGCAGCCGGCGCCCTGGCCGGCCTGGCGATCAAGCCCGGCACCCCGCTCGAGGACTACCTCGACGTGCTGCCCGACTTCGACACCCTGCTCGTGATGAGCGTCGAGCCCGGTTTCGGCGGCCAGTCGTTCATCGCCGACGTGCTGACCAAGGTGCGCACGGCCCGCGACCTCGTCGACGCCGGGCACCTCACGCTGATCGTGGAGATCGACGGCGGCATCAACGCCGACACCATCGAGCAGGCCGCCGAGGCCGGCGTCGACATGTTCGTCGCGGGCTCTGCCGTCTACGGCGCCGACGACCCGTCCAAGGCCATCGCCGCCCTGCGCGCGCAGGCCGCCGTGGCGATGCGCGGGTGACCGGACCCGAGCTCCGGGCGATGGCCCGTGCCCGGGAGCTGGGCGCGGCGGTCCTGGGCACCACGAGCCCGAACCCCGCGGTGGGCGCCGTCGTCCTGGCCGCCGACGGCACGATCGTCGGCGAAGGCTCCACCCGGCCTCCCGGTGGTCCGCACGCCGAGGTGCAGGCGCTGGTGGCAGCGGGGGAGGGGGCCCGCGGTGGTACCGCCGTCGTCACCCTCGAGCCGTGCGCGCACACCGGCCGCACCGGCCCCTGCGCCGACGCGCTGATCGCCGCCGGGGTGGCCCGCGTCGTCGTCGCCGTCCCCGAGCCGACCGAGCTCGCCGGCGGGGGAGCCGAGCGGCTGCGCGCCGCCGGCATCGACGTCGAGCTCGGCGTCGAGCAGGACGAGGCCGAGCTCGGCGCCCTGGCCCCCTGGCTGACCGGCGTCCGGGCGCACCGGCCCCAGGTGATCTGGAAGGTCGCCGCCACTCTCGACGGCCGGGTCGCGGCCGCCGACGGCAGCAGCCGCTGGATCACCGGCGAGCAGACCCGCGCCGCCGTCCACCGCCTGCGGGCCACCTGCGACGCCGTCGTCGTCGGCTCCGGGACGGCGGGAACCGACGACCCGCAGCTCACCGTGCGCGACGCCGACGGCCGGGACGCCGAGCGCCAGCCGCTGCGCGTCGTCGTCGACCGCCGGGGCCGGCTGCCCGGGACCGCCCGCGTCCTGGACGGAGCCGCGCCCACCCTGGTCAGCCGGGCCGCCGGGCCCGCCGAGCTGCTGGCCGAGCTGTACGGGCGCGACGTCCGCCGCGTGCTCCTGGAGGGCGGCCCCACCCTGGCTGCCGCGTTCCTCCGCGCCGGGGTCGTCGACGAGGTCGTGGTCCACCTCGCGCCGAAGCTGCTGGGCGCCGGCCCCTCCCTGGTGGGCGACCTGGGAATCACATCGATCGCCGATGCGCTGTCCTTCGAGACCGTCGAGATCCTCCCGTCGGGTGGGGACGTGCAGCTCCGGCTCAGGCCCACCCGGCACACTGGGGGACGACAGTCCGTCAGGGAAGGGAGCTGAGGTGTTCACCGGCATCGTGGAAGAGGTGGGCACCCTCGTCGACCGGGAGACCCAGGGCGACTCCGCCGTCCTGCGGATCCGGGCGCAGAAGGTGCTCGAGGACGTCGCCCTCGGTGACTCCATCTCGGTCAACGGCGTCTGCCTGACCGTCACGTCGGTCGAGGACGGCGTCTGGAGCACCGACGTCATGGCCGAGACGCTGCGGCGCAGCAGCCTCGACGACGTGGCCGCCGGCGACCCGGTGAACCTGGAGCGCGCCGTCACCGCCCACACCCGGCTCGGCGGGCACATCGTGCAGGGCCACGTCGACGGCGTCGGCACCGTGCTCGCCCGCACCCCCGGCGAGCACTGGGAGGTCGTCCGCATCGGGCTGCCCGCCGGGCTGGCCCGCTACGTCGTCGAGAAGGGCTCCATCACCGTCGACGGCGTCTCCCTCACCGTCAGCGGGCTCAGCTCCGCCACGGATCCCGAGCCCTGGCTCGAGGTCAGCCTCATCCCCACCACCCTCCGCGAGACCACGCTCGGTGCGCGCGCCTCGGGGAACCCCGTCAACCTGGAGGTCGACGTGATCGCCAAGCACGTCGAGCGACTGCTGGAGGCACGTCGGTGACCGCACCCTTGACCCGTCTGGACAGCATCGAGACCGCGATCGCGGCGATCAAGGACGGCCGTCCGGTCGTCGTGATCGACGACGAGGACCGGGAGAACGAGGGCGACCTGATCTTCGCCTCGGAGCTCGCGACGCCGGACCTCGTGGCGTTCATGGTCCGGTACACCTCGGGCTACATCTGCGTCGCCGTCACCGAGTCCGACGCGGACCGGCTGGACCTGCCCCCGATGCACCGGGTGAACCAGGACCGCCTCGGCACCGCCTACACCGTCACCGTCGACGCCCGCGAGGGCGTCACGACCGGCATCTCCGCGTCCGACCGCGCGACCACGATCCGCACCCTGGCCGACGCCGACGCCACCTCGCGCGACCTCTCCCGCCCGGGGCACATCGTCCCGCTGCGGGCCAAGGACGGCGGCGTGCTGCGCCGGCCCGGGCACACCGAGGCGGCCGTCGACCTCGCCGTGCTCGCCGGGCTCTCGCCGTCCGGGACGCTGTGCGAGATCGTCAGCGAGAAGGACCCGACCGGCATGGCCCGCGGCGAGGAGCTGCGCGTCTTCGCCGACGAGCACGACCTGGTCATGGTCTCCATCGCGGACCTGATCGCCTACCGCAAGCGCTTCGACAAGCTGGTCGAGCGGGTCGCCGAAGCCGTCGTCCCGCTGACCCCCGGCACGTTCACCGCCGTGGGCTACCGCAGCTCCTACGACGAGCGCGAGCACGTGGCCTTCGTCTACGGCGACATCGCCGACGGCGAGGACGTCCTGGTCCGCGTGCACTCCGAGTGCCTGACCGGCGACGTCTTCGGCTCGCTGCGCTGCGACTGCGGCCCCCAGCTGCAGGCCGCCCTGCAGGCCGTCGCCGACGAGGGTCGCGGGATCGTGCTCTACATCCGCGGGCACGAGGGCCGGGGCATCGGCCTGCTGCACAAGCTGCAGGCCTACCAGCTGCAGGACCTCGGCGCGGACACCGTGGACGCCAACCTCAACCTGGGGCTGCCGGCCGACGCCCGCGATTACGGGACCGGTGCGCAGATCCTGGTCGACCTCGGCGTGCACACCATGCGGCTGCTGACCAACAACCCGGCCAAGCGTGCCGGCCTGGAGGGCTACGGACTCAAGGTGCTCGGCCGGGTGGGTCTGCCCAGCCACGTCACCGCGCAGAACCTCGGTTACCTGCGGACCAAGCGCGACCGCATGGGGCACCTGCTCGACATCATCGAGCCCGGGATCGAGGTCGCCGGCGAGCCCGTGCACGCCGACCCCATCCCGGAGAACGTCCCCCTGCGCGTCGACGAGCAGCCTTCATGAGCGGTAGCGGGGCGCCCGTCGTCGAGCCGGTGGACGCGGTCGGGCTGACGCTCGGCATCGTCGCGACCACCTGGCACGCCGAGCTCACCGACAGTCTGCTGGCGCGCGCCCTGGAGGGCGCCCGGGCCAGCGGGGTCGCCGACCCGACCGTGGTGCGCGCGCCCGGTGCCGTCGAGCTGCCCGTGGTCGCCCAGGCGCTGGCCGAGCGGCACGACGCCGTCGTCGCTCTCGGGGTGGTCATCAGGGGCGGGACGCCGCACTTCGAGTACGTCTGCGACGCGGTGACCGCGGGCCTGACCCGGGTCGCGCTGGACGCCGGCACGCCCGTCGCCAACGGCGTGCTCACCTGCGACACCGAGGAGCAGGCGCGTGACCGCGCCGGGCTGCCCGGCTCCGCCGAGGACAAGGGCTGGGAGGCCGCGATCGCCGCCCTGGCCACGGCCCTGACCCTGCGCGAGGTGCGCCGTCCGCAGCACACCACCGGATTCAGCGTGACCCCTGCCGGAGGCCGGTCGTGAAGACGTTCGACACCTTGTTCGCCGAACTCACGGCCAAGGTCGCCGAGGGCGACGCCGCCTCGGGCACCGTCACCGCCGTGCGCGACGGCGTGCACGCCGCGGGCAAGAAGGTCGTCGAGGAGGCGGCCGAGTCGTGGATGGCCGCCGAGCACGAGGGGGAGGAGCGGACGGCCGAGGAGATCAGCCAGCTCCTCTACCGGGTGCAGGTGCTGATGCTCGCCCGGGGTCTGACCCTGGACGACGTCTACGCTCACCTCTGATCTTCCCGCGTCCCGACCTGCTCCGAGGAGTCTTCCTGTGCTGCGCATCGCCGTGCCCAACAAGGGCGTCCTGAGCGAGCCGGCCGCGGAGATGCTGATCGAGAGCGGCTACCGGCAGCGGCGCAGCACCAAGGACCTCGTGATCTACGACCCGGAGAACGACACCGAGTTCTTCTACCTCCGGCCGCGGGACATCGCGGTCTACGTCGCGTCGGGCACCCTGGACGTCGGCGTCACCGGCCGCGACATGCTGCTGGAGACCGCTCCGCTCGACGGTGAGGGCCCGGCCGCGGTCGAGGTCATGCCGCTCGGCTTCGGCCGCTCGTCCTTCCGGTTCGCCTCGCCGGTGGGCTCGGGCATCGAGCAGGTGGACCAGCTCGCCGGCAAGCGCATCGCGACCGCCTACCCGGTGCTGCTGCAGCACCACCTCGAGGAGTCGGGGATCAAGGCCGACGTCGTCAAGCTCGACGGCGCCGTCGAGACCGCCTGCCGGTTGGGTGTCGCGGACGCCGTGTGCGACGTCGTCGAGACCGGGACGACGCTGCGCGCGGCGGGGCTGCACATCATCGGTGAGCCGGTGCTGGCCAGCGAGGCGATCCTCGTGGGCCGCGAGGGCGCCGAGGAGATCCCGGCGGTGGCCCAGCTGCGGCGCCGGCTCCAGGGCGTGCTGGTCGCCCGCCAGTACGTGATGCTCGACTACGACTGCCCGGACGACATCCTGGCCCGTGCGACCGCCCTCACCCCCGGCATCGAGGGGCCGACGGTCAGCCCCCTGCAGCGGGGCGGCTGGTCGGCGGTGCGGGCGATGGTCCGGCGCAGCGAGACCAACCAGATCATGGACCAGCTCTACGAGCTCGGGGCCCGCGCGATCCTGGTGACCAGCATCCACGCCTCCCGGCTCTGACCCCGCGGCACTTTCCGGTGCCCCCGCTCGTCAGGACGGACATGCGCCGACTGCTGCTGCTCCTCGTGCCCGTCGCCGTGCTGGCGCTCTCGGCCTGCGGATCCACCAGCAACGGCGACGACGCGGCCGCCCCGACGAGCCCGGCGACGGACGGAACGACCGCACCCGACCCGGCTGCGGGCGGGATCAGCCAGGCCGACAACGACCTGCAGCTGGAGATCGACCTCGGCGACGGCAGCGCGGCGCAGACCTGGACGCTGACCTGCGTCGGGTTCGTCGAGGGCAGCCACCCGGCGGCGCAGGCCGCGTGCGATCACCTGGCCGGGATGGAGCGCCCGTTCGCCCCGCTGCCCGATGAGGAGATGTGCACCCAGGTGTACGGCGGCCCGGAGACCGCCCGCGTGCAGGGTCGCTGGGGTGGCGAGCCGGTGGACCTGGCGCTCTCCCGCATCGACGGCTGCCGCATCGCGCAGTGGGACAGCCTGGTCCCCGTGGTGCCCGCCCCCGCCGGCTGACCCCCGACCTCTCAGCGCCCCCGCGTGGTGCGCTCGACCAGGTCGATCGCCGTGCACAGGCCCAGGGCCGTGCCGCGGCTGCCCGTCGCACCCGAGGTCAGCAACGCCTCCACCGCCGGAGCCAGCGCGCCCTCTCCGACCAGCGCGTGCAGCACCGCGGCGTACTCACCGCTGACCCGCCCGGCGGCGGCGTGCCGCAGCAGCGCCCGGGACAGCTCGGTGGTGCGGCAGGCGGCCAGCGCGGTGACGCCGGCCGCGAAGCGCGGCGCGGCCGGGTGCCCGAGCAGCACCAGACCGGCGACCGTGCCGGCCATGACGTCGTCGCCGGCCGGGGTGAGGCCCGGGCCGATGCCGATGAGCCGGGTCGCGGTGCGCAGCGCGGCGTCGAGGTCGGCGCGGCGGACCGCTCCGCGCAGCGCCGCCAGCGGCCCGCCCGGGCCGGTGGGCAGCCCCGGGAGCGCGAAGGCGCTGTGCGGGACGCCCTCCCCGTAGAGGGTGGTGCGCAGCTGGCGCACGCCCTCGGGGAGGAGTGCGGGACGCGCGCTGGGCAGCCGTGGACGCGGGTCCCACCACGCCGCGGCACTCACCGTGAGGTCGCCGACGACGATCCGGCCGCCCCCGACCTCGGCCGCGGCGTTCGGCGCCACGAGGGGATGCCCGGAGCTCGGGCGGAACAGCACGCAGCCGAGCGGGTGGCGTGCCGCGTCGCTCGTGAGGACGGCGACGACGTCGCCGTCGCGCTCACCCGGTACGTGCAGGTACACGCCGGTCGGGGTGCTCGCGACGATGCGCGCGCGGCGGACCGGCCCGCGCAGCAGTGCGGTCACGCCGGTGCTGGCCGCCGCCGGCACGGGGGTGGTCTGCCGCGCCGGATGCGCCGGGTGCGGGGTTGCTGCGGCCGACCCGCGGGGGAGGGGGATGGTGGGGACACCGGCTCGTGCGGCGCGACCGGGCGCCGCGGTCGTATGCGAGCGGCTGTCGCGCCCGGTGGTCCCGTCGCTGATGCGCATGGTGGCCCTTCGCCGGAGGGGCGTCGGACGAGGTCGGAGCGGCCCCGTCCGGGCTCCGCTCGCTGTCGTCCGCAGAGGGCAGGTGCCGCCGGGTTCTCGATGACGGCCTAGCATCGCTGCGAGCGGGTGAGCGGGCTTCGAACGTATGCGGCGCGTCGCACGCCCTCTTATGGCGGAACTCGCCAAGAATGGATGTCGCCGTTCAAGGAGTCCTGACAGACCTCCGCGACTCGACGGCCACGTTGGCGATCAGAGAGGGACGCGTCGTGACCCAGAGTGAGACCTCGGCGATGTCGCCCACGCAGCGTGACGGAACCGTGCCGTTTCGTCGCAACTGGGCGGTCGAGGAGCCGGCGCGCACCGACCCGTCCCGGACCGAGCGCGGCAGCTGGCAGGAGCGCATGGGACTCACTATCGAGGACGTGCTCGACCTCCCCGGGCTGGCCGGCTCGTCGGTCGTCGCCGGCGCCGGCGGGCTCGCGCGCCCTGTCCGCCACATGGTCGTGGACAACCCGGCCGATCCGTTGGCCGCCGCCGGGGTCGACGTCCTCGTCGTCCTGGGCGCCCGACTGCCCCCGGCCGATCCGGCCAACTGCCGCGCGCTGGTCGAGCGGCTGGACTCCATGGGCACCGCAGCGCTGGCCTACCGGCGCACGGAGGGGCCGCCGCCGGTGCCCGCGGAGGTGCTCGCCGAGGCCGATCGTCGTGGCCTGCCGGTGCTGGCCCTCCCGCAGTCCGTCCGCCTGGACGAGATCGTCTCCGAGGTGCTGGGTGCGGTCGTCACCAAGCAGGGCCAGGCCCTCGCGCTGTCCTCCCGCATGGACGACCAGTTCATGGAGGTGGCGCTGACCGGTGGCGGCCTCGCCGAGGTGACCCAGCGGCTGGCCGTGATGCTCGACGGCGCCGCGGTGCTGGGTCTCGGGCCCGACCGCGAGGTGGTCACCAGCGCCGGCCCCCGGGACGACGTCGCCGAGATCAGCGACTGGCTGTGGCTGCTGGACGCCGCCGCGGACGACGCCCTGGCAGAACTGACGCCCTCCCGTCGGCTGGCCGGCGTGCGGGCCGACCGCACGGTGGTCACGCCGGCCGACGTGCTGGCCGACGCCGACCTCTCCCCGGCCGACGGCATCCTGCTCGTCCCCGGCCACCACGAGCTGCCCGGCGGCGTGGGTGAGTACGCCGTGGCCCCGATCATGGCCGGCGAGCAGCGGCACGGCTGGCTGGTCGCGGTGCACCGGACCGGCGCGATGATGGTCGGCGCCGGCGGCGTGCTCGAGCGCGCGGCGGTGATCGCCGCCCTGTCGGTGATCCGGCTGCAGGCGGTGCACTCCGTCGAACTGCGCTTCCAGGGCGACCTGGTGCGGCGGCTGGTCGGCGGGTCGGTCGGCCACACCGAGCGGACGCTGGCCTACACCCGCTCGTTCGGCTGGCGGCTGGACGGTCCCGTCGCGGTGCTGGTCACCGCCACCGAGACCGTGGCCGACGCCGCCGGGGACCCCACCCGCGCCCTCGACGTGCTGGACCGGCTGGCCGACGGCTGGCGGTCCGCGCTGGAGTCCGAGGTCGCCGGAGCCGCCGTCGCCGGGCTGGCGACCGAGATCGTCACCCTCCTCCCGCTGGACGGCCGCACGCCCGAGGAGGTCTCCGCGCTGGTCGCAGCGGTCAGCTCCCGGGTCAACGGACGACTGCGCCGGCTGGGCCGCGTCCTGGGCACCGGCATCGGCCGCCCGGCCGGATCGCTGTCGGAGCTCGCCGAGGCGCACCGCCAGGCGCAGCGCGCACTCGGCGTCGGCCAGGAGATCCAGGGTGGCGCGTCGGTCACCCACTTCGACCAGCTCGGCGTGTTCCGGCTGCTGTCGCTGATCCCGGACAGCACCGAGCTGCGGTCCTACGTCGACGAGGTGCTCGGCCCGCTGGCCGACGCGACGGACGCGGACTCCGCCGACCTGCGGGAGACGCTGCTGGTGCTGCTGGAGACCAACCTCAACGTGGCGGAGTCCGCCCGCCGACTGCACTTCCACTACAACACGATGCGCTACCGGATCGGCAAGCTGGAGCGGATGCTCGGCCCGTTCACCAGCGACCCGCACCTGCGGCTGAACCTGCTGCTGGCGTTGCACGCCGCGCGGATGAGCGGGCTGGACCAGCCGCACCGCCCGCCGCTGGAGGCGGGCATGGCGCCGCCGCCGGACGACGGCCTCGACGCGCTGCTGTGAGCCCGATCCCCGGAAACCAGGAGGACCCCGCATGACCGAGCCCGCACGTCCGCTGCAGGGGAAGGTCGCCCTGGTCACCGGCGCCTCGTCGGGGATCGGTGCGGCGACGGCGCCACGGCGCTGCAGCTGGACCTCGACGTCACCGACGAGCGGTCCTGCGCCGACGCCGTGGCCCGCACCCGGTCCGAGCTCGGAGGCCTGGACGTGCTGGTCAACAACGCCGGCGTGATGCTGCTCGGCACGATCGTCGGCGCCGACCCGGAGGACTGGCGGCGGATGCTGTCGACGAACGTCCTGGGTGTCATGTAGATGACCCACGCGGCGATCGACGGCATGGTCGCGCAGGGCTCCGGCGACGTCGTGAACGTCTCCAGCGTCGCCGGGCGGACGGCCCGCAAGGGCGCGGGCGTCTACAACGCCAGCAAGTGGGCGGTGAACGCGTTCAGCGAGTCGCTGCGCCAGGAGGTCACCGGCCGCGGGGTGCGGGTCGGGCTGGTCGAACCGGGCGCCGTCACCACCGAGCTGTCGTCGCACATCACCCAGCCCGCCGCCAGGGCGGCGTCGGAGCAGATGCACGCGAGCATCCGGCCGCTGCTGGCCGACGACGTCGCCCGCGCGGTGGTCTACATGGTCAGCCAGCCGCCGCACGTCGCGGTCAACGAGCTCCTCGTACGCCCCACCGACCAGGAACGCTAGGCCCCCGCCGCAGCGGGCGCCTCAGTCGTGGAAGACCTCGATGGCGGCGCCGATCTCGACCAGCCGTTCGTAGAGGTGCTCGTAGCCGCGGGCGATGATGTCCACGTTGCGCAGCACCGAGGTGCCTTTCGCCGCGAGCATCGCCAGCAGGATGCAGACCGCCGGGCGCAGCGCGGGCGGGCAGACGACCTCGGCGCTGGACCACCGGGTCGGCCCGTCGACCAGCACGCGGTGCGGATCGAGCAGCCGCACGTCGGCGCCCAGCCGGGTCAGGTCCGAGAGGTGGATGGCCCGGTTGTCGTAGACCCAGTCGTGGATCATCGTCGAGCCCTCGGCCTGCGCGGCGATCACCGCGAAGAACGGCAGGTTGTCGATGTTGAGGCCCGGGAACGGCATCGGGTGGATCTTGTCGATGGGCGCCCGCAGCTGCGAGGGGTGGATGGTGATGTCGGCCAGCCGGGTGTGCCCGTTGTCCGCCAGGTACTCGGAGGAGACCTCGTAGCGCAGCCCCATCTCGGCCAGCACCGCCAGCTCTATCTCCAGGAACTCCACCGGCGCCCGCCGGACGGTCAGCTCGGAGCCGGTGACGATGCCGGCGGTCAGCAGGCTCATCGCCTCCACCGGGTCCTCGCTGATCGTGTAGTCCACGTCGGCGTCCAGCACCGGGCGGCCGTGCACGGTGAGCGTCGTCGTCCCGAGGCCCTGGATCTCCACCCCGAGCAGCTGCAGGTACAGGACCAGGTCCTGGACCATGTAGTTGGAGCTCGCGTTGCGGATGGTGGTGGTGCCCTCGGCCCGGGCGGCGGCCAGCAGCGCGTTCTCGGTGACGGTGTCGCCGCGTTCGGTCAGCACGATGGTGCGGCTGGTGGCGCCGATGGGGGTGACCGTGGCGTGGTACTCGCCGGCCCGCGCCTCCACCTCGAGGCCGAACGGCCGCAGCGCGATCATGTGCGGCTGCACGGTGCGGGTGCCGAGGTCGCAGCCGCCGGCGTAGGGCAGCTCGAACTCCGGCGCCCGGTGCAGCAGCGGGCCCAGGAACATGATGATGCTGCGGGTGCGCCGGGCGGCGTCGGCGTCGATCCCGACCAGGTCCAGTTCGTCGGGGACGAGGAGGGTGAGGTCGTGCCCGGCGTCGTCCCAGGTCGCGGAGACGCCGACCGAGCGGAGCACGTCCAGGATCCGCTCGACCTCGACGATCCGGGCCACGTTGCGCAGCGTCGTCCGGCCCCGGTTGAGCAGGGCGGCGCACAGCAGGGCGACGGCGGCGTTCTTCGACGACTTCACCTCGACGCTGCCGCTGAGCAGCCGACCGCCGGTGACCCGCAGGTGGGTGGGGCCGGCCGGGCCGACGCTGATCAGCTCGCTCTCCAGGGCCGCGGAGAGCCGGCCCAGGAACTCGAGGGTCAGGTTCTGGTTGCCCTGCTCGATCCGGGCGACGGCGCTCTGGCTGGTGCCCAGCCGGTCGGCGAGCTGCTGCTGGGTCATGCCGCGGTGCCGCCGGGCGTCACGCACCAGGGCGCCGATCCGGCGCATCGAGGTGTCAGGGGGAAGCTCGGTCACCGTCACCCGAGCACGCTATCTCGTCTGTGAGATAGCGAGGCCGCGCCGTGCCGGGTCCCGGCCGGGGACTTTCCGGGCCAGGATGGGTGGATGGACGTCCTCGTCACCGGTGGCACCGGCCGGCTCGGCGCTCGCCTGGTCCCGCGGCTCCGGCAGGACGGCGCCGTCGTGCGGCAGATGTCCCGGCGGGGCACCGGGCCGGGCGGGGTGCGAGGCGACCTGGCCACCGGCTTCGACCTCCGGGCGGCGCTGGCCGGTGCGGACGTCGTCGTGCACGCCGCCAGCGCTCCGCGCGGTGATCCGTGGCAGGTCGATGTCGCGGGCACCCGGCGGCTGGTCGAGGCGGTCGGCCGCGAAGGGCTGCGGCACCTGGTCTACGTCTCCATCGTCGGCGTCGACCGGATCCCGTTCGGCTACTACCGGGCGAAGTTCGCCGCCGAGCAGGTGCTGCTCGCCTCGGGGCTGCCGGTCACCCTGCTGCGGGTGACCCAGTTCCACGACTTCGTCGACGAACTCCTCGACACGGCCCGGCGCGGTCCGGTCCTGCCGGTGCCCATGGGCTGGCGCCTGCAGCCGGTGGACATCGACGAGGTCGCCGCGCACATCGGCGGCCTCTGCGCCGGCCCGCCGTCGGGGGGCGTGGTCGAGTTCGGCGGGCCGGAGGCGCTCACCGCCGCCGAGCTGGCCCGCGCGTGGGCCGCTGCGTGTGCACCGAACGCGCACGTGGTGGCGACGCCGGTGCCCGGCCGGCTGAGCTCCGTCCTGCGGGACGGTGCGGCGCTGCCGGGCGGCGGAGCCCGCGGACTGCGCACGTACGCCGAGCACCTGCGGGCCCCCGCGGCCTCCGCCGCCGGCTGACCTCCGTCACCGGCTGACCTCCGTCACCGGCTGACCTCCGCCGTGGGTCGCGTCGTGGGGATGGGGTAGGCAGGCACCACGCAGACGACCGGGAGGTACGACGGTGGAGCAGCAGCAGTGGGCGACGGTGGTGGAGGCGGCTACGCGGGCGCCCTCGATCCACAACACCCAGCCGTGGCGGTTCACCGCCACGGCTGACCAGCTCGACGTGTTCTTCGACCGGGCCCGCGGACTGCCGGTGCTCGATCCGACCCACCGCCAGCAGGTGATCAGCTGCGGCATCGCCGTGGAGTTCGCCGTCGTGGCCCTGGCAGCGGCCGGAGTGCTCAGCGAGGTGGAACTGCTCTCCGACGACGCCGATCCCGACCACCTCGCCACCGTGCGGGTCATCGGCGCGATCGTGCCCACCGACGAGGACCACGCGTTCGCCGCGGCGATCGGCCACCGGCACACCGTGCGCGACCCGTTCGAGCCCCGGGTCGTGCCCGCCGACCTCCTGGACCGGTTGCAGGCCGAGGCGGCGGCCTTCGGCACCTGGTTCAAGCCGGTGACGCGCTCGGAGGAGGAGGTCGCCACCGTCTTCCTCATCGACCGGGCCGAGGAGATGGAGCAGGGCGACCCCGCCTACCTCGCCGAGCTGCAGCGGTGGGTGCGCACCGATCCGGCCGCGGTCGACGGCGTGCCCGTCGGCGCGGTGCCCGCTGGGGACCCGCACGGTCGTCCGTCGAACTGGTCCATCCGCGACTTCGTCGTCGGCACCCGTCCGCACGGGGGCGGTTCGCCGGTCGACCCGGACGCGCCGCCGCCGGAGGTCGAACGGCCTGCAGTCGTGCTGATGGGCACCGACGGCGACGACCGGTACGACTGGCTGCAGGCGGGGCGGGCGCTGGGCCGGGTGCTGCTGCTGGCGACCGCCGACGGCGTCGCCGCCTCGCCGCTCACCCAGGCGCTGGACTGGCCGGCCACGCGCACCCGCCTGCGCTCGCGGCTCTCGCTCGTCGGTCACCCGCAGATGCTGCTGCGGATGGGCTACCCGCGGGAGGGGACGGCCGCCGGTGCTGCCAGCGGGCGGCGGGCGGTGGCCGAGGTGCTCACCGTCGCACCGGCCGGCTGAGCCTCGCCGGCCGGCCGGTGCCCGGTCAGTCGGTACGGCTGGTGGAGGCCCACGGGTCGTCGGCGTCGAAGTCGTCCGCGGTGGCCTTGCCCTCGGCCCCGCGGGCGGCGGCCTCCAGCGCCGCGTCGCGCTCGCGGGCCCGCTCGGCGGCGACGGCACGGGCCGCGGCGCGGATCTCCCGGCGGGAGGGCTTGCCGGCGTCCTCGTCCGCTGCCGAGGTCGGCCCGGGGGTGCGGGAACGCCACAGGGCGGCCCCCGCCAGGGCCAGCCCGATCGGCAGCACGTAGGCGGCGGCGCGCTCGGTCGCGCCGTCGGCGAGGACCTCGACGCCGGTGAGGAAGAAGGCCGTCGCGGCGGTGCCCACGAGGCCCAGGACGACCAGGATCGAGCCCAGCAGCTCCGAGCGCGGGCGCAGCGCGTAGGCCAGCGCGATCAGCCCGACCGCGCTGCCCACCAGGTACATGGTCGCCCCGACGCCGTGCCAGGTGCCGGAGCGGTCGGAAGGCAGGACGCCGACGAGCAGCACGCCGACGGCGGCGAGGCCGAACAGGTAGGCGGCCACCCGGCCCGCGCCGGCGCGCAGCGTGGGCAGGAGCAGCACGGCACCGCTCAGGATCAGCGCCGCCTGCACCACGAAGGAGGCGTTCATCGCCTGGTGGCCCGGCCAGGTGGTGGCGCCCAGGTCGCTGATGACGTCGTCGGTGCGGGAGTAGCCCTCGCCCCGCAGCTGCACCACGGTCTCGACGACGAAGAACTGCAGCGTGAGGAGCCAGGCGAGGGCGCCCCAGCGGAGTCGGTCGGAAGTCACGGTGCCCATGGTCCCAGCACCGCCCGTCCGGGTCGATCTCCGCCAGGGCGGGGGAGGTCATCGCACTGCTTGGTCAGCGCGGTTCGAGCCGGGCCGCCGCCAGCCAGCTCTCGACCAGCATCGGGCCGGCCGGACCCGGCACCGCGTAGGTGACCCGGCCCTGCCAGACGCCGTCCCGCTGCCGCCACTCGACGAGCAGTCCCGGCCAGGTACCCGGTGCGTCCGGCGGATCGTGCACCCAGCAGTGCCGCCCCTCGCCGCCCCGCCCGGCGGCAGGCGCAGGAGGAGTTGCGGGGGGCGGCACGGGGGCGCTGGGTACGGCGCCGGAGAGCGCCGCGCGCTCGGCCAGCGACCGCCCCGAACCGCCCCGCTGCATCCCTCCGGCCACGAGGATCAGCATGACACGGATCGAACACGCGTTCGATCCGGGCCGGGCGTGTCGTCAGTCGCGGGTGCCCGCCACGCCCTCGGCCAGGGTGCGCACCACTGCCTTCAGCAGCGGGTGCCCGGGCAGGTCCTCGACCGGTACCGGCAGCGGCAGGGACCAGTTCGGCCGCGCACCGGCACCGGGCATGTTGGGCCGGCGCGGCTCGCCCACCGCGTCGTCCAGGGTCGCCGACAGCAGCAGGGACGGCGCCTGCGCGAGCAGCTGGTGCGCCCGCTCGACCGCCTCCTCCGCAGACGAGTCGTCGTCCACGCCCGGGAGGTGCTCGAGCAGCGAGGAGCGGCCGCGCTGCAGCTCCTCCTCGGTGCCGGTGCCGTTCTCCCGCTGCTCCGCCAGGTCCGCCCCGCCGACCAGCCCGGCAACCGTGGGCAGGTCGTGGGTGGTGATCGCAGCCATCGCCTCGGCCGGCCAGGTGGCGGGCTCGTCGTCCTCGAACCACAGCAACCGGTAGGAGAGCACGCCGTGGGAGGCCATGGCCTCCCGCACGCCGTCCTCGACCGTGCCGAGGTCCTCGCCGACGACCAGCGCCTGCGCCCGGGAGCTCTCCAAGGCGACGATGTCGAGCAGGTCCTCCGCCGGGTAGCGCACGTAGGCGCCGTCGGCGGACGTGCCGTCGCGCGGCACCCACCAGAGCCGGAAAAGGCCCATCACGTGGTCGATCCGCAGACCGCCGGCGCCGGCGCGGGTCGCGCGGATCGACTGGATGAACGGCTCGTAGTCGGCGTCGCGCAGCCGCCACGGGATCAGCGGCGGTGAGCCCCAGTCCTGCCCCTGGCTGTTGAACGCGTCCGGCGGCGCACCGACGCTGACGCCGTCGGCCAGCACGTCCTGCCAGGTCCAGGCGTCGGCGCCGCCGCCGGCGAAGCCGATCGGCAGGTCCTGGATGACGGTCATGCCGTCGGTGGCGGCGGTGAGCTGCAGCTCCAGGGCCCACTGGAGCCAGGCGTGGAAGGCGACGACGGCGCCGTGCTGCTCGACGTAGGTGGTCAGCGCCGGGCTGCCCGGGCGGCGGAGCTCGTCGGGCCAGGTGTGCCAGTCGGCGCCGTGCTCCTCGGTGATCGCCGCCCAGGTGGCCCAGTCGTGGAGGGGCTGACCCTGCCCCTCGCGCCAGCGTCCGAACGCCTCGCCGCCGCCGTGCGCGAAGAAGATCCGCATGAGCACCTCGCGCTTGCGGGCCCAGATGGCGTCGCGGTCGATCAGCTCGCCGTCGTTCAGCGCCCGCCCGGCGTCCTCCTCGAGGTCCACGGTCTCCGCCCCCGGCACCTCGGGCACGCGGAGGTAGATGGGGTTGAGGAAGCGCCGGGTGGCCGGCAGGTAGGGGCTGGCCTCCTGCTCCGGGACGGGCGCCACGGCGTGCAGCGGGTTGATGAGCACGAAGCCGGCGCCCTGGTCGGCGGCCATGCGGCGGATGCTGCGCAGGTCGGCGAGGTCGCCGATGCCCCAGCTCTCCCGGCTGCGGGCGGCGTAGAGCTGCACCGCCCAGCCCCAGCTCCGCCGCTCGGGCAGCCAGCAGCGGCCGGGAGAGACGATCAGCCGGCGACGGCGGCCCTCGGCCGACTGGAACCAGTGGTAACCGAGCGGGAAGTCCTCCGGAAGGTGCCCGTCGACGGACCGGACCTGCCCGTCCTCGCAGATGACGTCGATGGCGTCGACCTCGAGCGCGTCGCCGGGCCGGGCGACGATCGGTGCGCGCTCCTCCAGGTCGACCGGCGGCTTCCCGATGATCTCGCGGAGCCGGTCGATGGTCTCCTGCGCTACCTCGTGCTCCTCGTCGAGCGCGTCCAGCCAGCTCGCATCGATGCCCCAGTCGTCCGTCGTCGGTGTGCGTGTCACCGGGTGATCCTCGCCGGGGGAGGAGCCGCCCGCAGATCGGGCGTCCGCGACCTGTCCCACCCCTCCGGGGGGTGCCGCCGATCCACGGCGTTCAGCGGCGGGCGCCGGGCGCCGACCTTCTCACCATGCACTGGAACGGTCCCGACAGACGTGACCACACGACGCTCCTGCCCGGGTGGTGGTGGCGTGGCGGCGATGGCGTGGGTTACGGGCGCCTGCTGGGGCTCGGCTCGCTGCTGGTCGCGGGGCTGGCGCTGCTGGTGCTGCGCCCCTCGCCGGTGCACTGGCCGCTGCTCGCCGCCGTCGGGGCACTGCACATCGGCGCCGCCTGGCTCGGCGCGGTGCTCCCGAAGCGGACGGGGTCGGAGTGGTCGCTGCTCGTCTTCCCCGTCCTCGCGGTCCTCGGTCTCGCGCTGACGACCCTCGCAGCACCCGGCCTGGCCGGCGTGTCGGTCGGCTACTTCGTCCTGTGCTTCGCCTACACCGGCCTGTTCCTCCCGGATCGCGGCGGCGTCGTGCTCCTGGCCCCGGCCATGGCCGCCTACCTCGTCAGCATCGGCCAGGTGACCGCGGAGGTGGCCCTGCGGGCCGGCTTCGTGGCGGGCGTGTGGCTGACCCTGGCGCACCTGCTCAACCGGATGCGCCGGCGCCAGGACGTCCTCGTCGCGCAACTGCAGGCCGACGCGCACGTCGATCCGCTGACCGGTCTGGCCAACCGGCGGGGCATGACGCGGTTCCTGGCGGAAGCCGAGGCCGGCGACGTCGTCATCGTGTTCGACCTCGACCACTTCAAGGACGTCAACGACCAGCACGGGCACGCCTACGGCGACCTCGTGCTGTCCGCCTTCGGCCGCCACCTCGGGCAGCAGCTGCGCACCCGGGACCGGGCCGCGCGGTCCGGGGGCGAGGAGATGGTGGCCCTGCTGCGCTGCCGGGAACAGGACCGGTGCGGCAGGCAGCTGACCGCCAGGCTCCGCGAGTCGTTCACCGCCGAGGGCCTGGGCGTCACGTTCTCCGCAGGCCTCGCGGTCGTCAGCCCCGACCGGACCGTCGACGAGGCCCTGAACGAGGCCGACCGCGCGCTCTATCTCGCCAAGCGCGCGGGCCGCGACCAGGTCTGGCTGGCCGGCGACCCGCTCCTCGGCGAGGCGGACAGCCCCGTGTGGCGGCACGGTCTGGCCACGGGGGTGCCCGCCCTGGTCGCCTGATCCCGACTCACTCCCGGCGACGGTCCCGAGCGGTCGTCCGCGTGGTCGCCCGCGCGGCGGCCGGGTCCTCCGGCCACGGGTGGCGGGGATAGCGGCCGCGGAGTTCGCTGCGCACGGCCGGGTAGCCGGTGACCCAGAAGCCGGCGAGGTCGGCGGTGGTGGCGACGACGCGGCGGGCGGGGGAGAGCAGCTCGAGACGTAGCGGGCGGCCGGCCACCAGCGGCGCGGCCGCCCAGCCGAACACCTCCTGGACCCGGACCGCCAGGGTCGGCACGGTCGGATCGGCGTAGTCGAGCCGGACCCGCGAGCCGGTCGGGACGGTCACCGCGTCGGGGACGACGGTGTCGAGGTCACCCGACACCTGCCACGGAACCAGCGCCCGCAGGGCTGCGACGACGTCGATCCGCGCCAGGTCGCGGCGGCTCCGCGCGCCCGACACATCGATGCCGGCGAGCAGGGCCTCGTCGTCGACCGCGGGCCACGGCTCGCCGAGGCCGGCGTGCGCCGCGGCCAGCCGTTCCTTCAGCCGCCGGGCTGCCGGCGTCCAGGTGAGCAGGCCGAGGCCCTCCCGGCGCAGCCCCTCCGCCACCGCGGCCGACGCGGCGGCGGGATCGGGGTCGCGGGCCGGACGCTCGGACAGCACGATCGCGCCGAGCCGCTCCACCCGGGCGCTGCGGACGTCGCCGTCGCGCCAGGTCACCTCGTCGCCGTCGGTGTGCAGCGGGCCCCCGGACTCCAGGGCGGTCGCCTCGTCGATCGCGACGGCCGACCGCACCCGTGCGTCCCGGCGCCCGGGGGAGCGGTCGGCGACGGCGACCGCCAGCCACGGCGCCCCCGACAGCGCCGTCCCCGGGGCGAGCTCCGCGCCGGTGCCGGCGGCCATCAGGTAGGTGCCGCCGTCCGGCCGGCGCCGGGCCAGCCGCTCGGGATGGGCGAGGCCGACCACGAGACCCGCCGCGGTGTCGTCGGGGATGCGCGGCGGGGCGACGTCGGCCACGGAGCGCTCGAGGCGGGTGGCCTCGTCCTTCCAGCGCGCCGTCGCGCCGCGGTCGGTACCGGAGCGCAGCTCCCGCCAGGTGGCCAGCAGGTCGTCGCTGCGGGTGGGCAGGTCCGCCGACAGCAGCGCGACCACCTCCGCGGCGCGTCGGCGGCCCACCAGGGGGGCGCCGTCGAGCAGCGCGCGGGCCAGCCGCGGGTGCACGCCGACGGCGGTCAGCGCACGCCCCCGGGCGGTCGCCCGTCCGGCGTCGTCGACCGCGCCGAGGGTGCGCAGCGTCCGGCCCGCGACGAGCAGGGCGGCCGGTGGCGGGGGATCGAGCAGCGCGAGGCCGGCTCCACCGGGTGCGCCCCAGCAGGCCAGCTGGAGGGCGAAGGCGGTGAGGTCGGAGACGGCCACCTCCGGCTCGTCGTGCGCGGGCAGCCGGTCCTGCTCGGCCGCCGTCCAGCAGCGGTAGACCGCGCCCGGGCCCTCCCGCCCGGCGCGGCCGGCCCGTTGGGTGACCGCCGCCCGCGAGGCGCGCACGGTGACCAGCGATCCGAGGCCGCGGGCCAGATCGGCGCGGGGAACGCGGGCCAGGCCTGCGTCGACGACGACGCGGACGCCCGGCACGGTGAGGCTGCTCTCCGCCAGCGCGGAGGCGAGGACGACGCGGCGCCGGGGGCCGAGTTGCAGGGCGGCGTCCTGCGCGGCGGGCGGGAGCCGCCCGTGCAGCGGCAGGACGTCGGCGTCCAGCCCGCTCAGCTGCCGGGTGACCGTGCCGATCTCGCCGGCGCCCGGAAGGAACACCAGGACGTCGCCGGTGCGCTCGGCCAGCGCCCGGCGGACCGTGGCGGCGACGTGGGCGAGCAGCCGGGGATCGACGCGCAGTCCGTGCGGCGGGTCGACCGGGCCGGTCGGCGGCACCCAGACGGTGTCGACGTCGTGGAGCGTCCCGGCGGCTTCCACGACGGGCGCCGGCGCACCGTCGGCACCCAGCAGCGTCGCCAGCCGCTGGGCCTGCGCCGTGGCGGACATGGCGAGCAGCTGCAGATCCGGGCGGAGAGCGCCGCGGACGTCGAGGGCGAAGGCGAGCGCCAGGTCGGTGTCGAGGTGCCGCTCGTGGCACTCGTCGAGGACGACCGCGGAGACGCCGGCCAGCTCGGGGTCGGCCTGCAGCCGGCGGACCAGCAGCCCGGTGGTGACCACCTCGACGCGGGTGGCGGCGCTGCGCCGGCTGTCGCCGCGGACGCTGTAGCCGACCCGCCCGCCGACCGCCTCGCCGAGCAACGCGGCCATCCGGCGGGCGGCGGCCCGGGCGGCGACCCGCCGCGGCTCGGCCACGACGATCCGTCCGGGCAGCGCGCCGGCCAGGGCGAGCGGGACCAGCGTCGTCTTGCCGGTGCCGGGTGGGGCGACCAGCACGGCGCTGCCGTGCGCGGCCAGGGCGTCCGTCAGCGCGGGCAGCGCGGCGCGGACCGGCAGGTCGATTCCCGGCGTTCCGGGCGGTGGCAGCACGCGGTCAGTCTGCGGGTGCGGCCCTAGAAGGGTGGCGGGTCGTGGTCCGTGGCGGGCGGCGGTGGTTCGGGTGGTGGTCTGCGGAGGCCGGGTGGTCGGGTGGTGCGGGGAACGCCGCTGGGGGTGGTGACGCGCAGGGTGCCGTCGGCGTCCATGCGGAATGTCCAGCCGCGGGCGAAGGTCTTGAGCCGGTGGTGGGAGCGGCACAGACAGCAGAGGTTGGTGCAGGTCGTGGCGCCGCCCTCGGCGTGCGGGACGACGTGGTCCAGGTCGGTCCAGCCGATCCGCTGCCCGCAGTTGGGCATCCGGCAGGTGCGGTCGCGGGTGGTGACGAAGCGTTCCTGGGCGGCGGTGTGGGTGTACCGGTCGGTGGCCGGAGGCGGGCCGAGGACGGGGCAGCCGCAGCCACCGGCGGTGTGGTCGCCGCCGTCGGGATGCTCGGTGCACGTCTTCTTCGCGGCCCGCAGCAGCTCGGCGACCGTGGTCGTGGCCAGCAGCCGGCCCTCGGCGTCGGTGAGCGCGAATGCCAGGCTCCCGTCGGCCGGCGCCTCCAGACCGAGCGCGCCGATCCGGGCCAGCAGCGAGCGGACGTGGGCGGCGGTGATGACCAGCCCGTTCACGGTTCCGGCGCTCGACGAGTCGCCGGTGAGGCCGTCGAGGGTGGCGGTGATGACCAGGTGCGCGGTGACGTCGGGCTGGTCGTGGCCACCGGGGCGGCGCAGCAGCAGGGAGAACAGCTCGGTGCGGATCTGCGCGATCGGCCGGTCGTCGCCGTCGGCCTTCGCGAGCCGGGCGAGCTGGTCGATCACGGCGTAGGCCTCGGCGGCCTCGTCGGCGTCCAACTCCGCACCCAGGGTGGCCCGGCCGTCGGTGCCGGGCTGCAGGAACACATCAGCGGACTTCTTCGCCTCCTCCCGCCGGTCCTCGGCGTCCTCGGCGTCCAGGGCGAACAGCAGCTCGCACGCGCGTTCCTCGAGCCGGGTCACCGACATGTCGGCCGCATCCGGCAGCAGCTGGGCCTCGACCGCGGCGGCCAGCTCGGGAGTGGTGGTGCCGAGCACGCGGGCGAGTGCGGCGGCACGGGCCTCGTCCAGCTCCCCGCTCCGCAGGGCGGCGTAGGTGGCGGGCAGGTTGTCCCGCCAGGCCAGCGCACGGTTGTACCGGTGGTTGGCGGTGGCCCGGCCGCGGTTGAGCACCAGCGCCAGTTCCCCGGCGAAGAACTCGCTCACCCCGGCGCGGTCGGGAGCCGATCCCCAGCCGGGGGTGCGCGCCCCGGGCGTGCCGGGCTGCGGGTCGTGTTCGTCGGAGGTCAGCTCGGCCATCCGCAGGATCAGGTCGGCCTCGTAGGCGGCGTCCATGGCCCGCCGACGCTCACGCCGCTGCAGCTCGGCGGCCACCTGCTCCCTGGACAGCAGCTCCACCGGCAGCCGCGGTGCCCTCACCGGCTGGTCCAGCGACCAGTCGATCAGCACACCCTCGACGATCGAGGAGCCGGAGATCCGAGGCACACCCACACGCTAGGACGGGGGTACGACAATTCCGGGACAGCAGCCGCCCATGACCTCGCGTCACCGGGGTCACCCTGGTCGGCTCAGGGACACAGCTGTGGTCTCCGCGCGCTGAGCCTGCATACGGCGCGGACCGGCCGGGTAGGCACCGCCGATGCCGGTGATCGGGTTCCACAACTCGCACGAGCAGGTCCATCCCGCGCAGCTGCTGGAGGCGGTGCAGCACGCCGAGGAGGTGGGGTTCACCGCAGCCATGTGCTCGGACCACCTGGCGCCCTGGAACCCCAGGCAGGGCGAGTCGGGGTTCGCGTGGTCGTGGCTCGGCGCGGCCATGGCCACGACGTCGCTGCCGTTCGGCGCGGTGAACGCTCCGGGGCAGCGCTACCACCCGGTGATCGTCGCGCAGGCGATCGCGACGCTGGGTGCGATGTTCCCCGGCCGGTTCTGGGTGGCCCTGGGCAGCGGCGAGGCGATGAACGAGCACGTCACGGGAGACCCCTGGCCACGCAAGGACGTCCGCGACGCCCGGCTGCGCGAGTGCGTCGAGGTCATCCGGGCGCTGCTCGCCGGGGAGGAGGTCAGCCACGACGGGCTGGTCACCGTCGACCGCGCCATGATCCACACGTTGCCCGAGATCCAGCCCGCGCTCATCGCCCCTGCGGTCAGCGTGGCCACCGCGCGCAACGGCGCGGACTGGGCAGACGGGCTGGTCACCATCAACCAGCCGCACGACCACCTGCGCGAGATGATCGCCGCCTACCGGGACGCCGGCGGGCAGGGCACGTCGGCCATCCAGGTGCACGTCTCCTGGGATCCTGACCCGGACCGTGCGCTGGGCATCGCGCACGACCAGTGGCGCAGCAACGTCTTCCCGCCGCCTCTGTGCTGGGATCTCGACAGCCCCGCGGCCTTCGAGCAGGCCAGCGCGCACGTGACGCCGGAGGGGGTCACCGACTCCGTCCGGGTCTCGGCGGACCTGGGGCAGCACACCGCCTGGCTGCAGGAGTACCTCGACCTCGGCTTCGACGAGATCTACCTGCACCACGTCGGGAAGGAGCAGCGGCCGTTCCTCGACGCCTTCGGTGCGAAGGTCCTCCCGCAGCTCGGCGTGACCGCCGCCGGCCCGGTCGCGGCGGTGCGGGCGTGAGGATCACCGACACCAGCGACCTGTGGTGGAAGAACGCCGTCGTCTACTGCCTCGACGTCGAGACCTACATGGACTGGAACGGCGACGGCATCGGCGACTTCGAGGGCCTGGCGCAGCGCATCGACCACCTGGCGGACCTCGGCGTCACCTGCCTGTGGCTGATGCCCTTCTACCCGACCGCCGAGCGCGACGACGGGTACGACATCACCGACTTCTACGGCGTCGACCCGCGGTTGGGGTCCCACGGCGACTTCGTCGAGGTGCTGCGGACCGCCAAGGACCGGGGCATGCGGGTGATCGCCGATCTGGTCGTGAACCACACCTCGCGCAAGCACCCCTGGTTCCGGTCGGCGGAGTCGTCGAAGGACTCCCCGTTCCGCGACTTCTACGTGTGGCGTTCCGACCCGCCGCCGGACACCTCCGACCAGGTCGTCTTCCCCGATCAGGAGGACAGCATCTGGACGCTGTCGGAGAAGACGGGGGAGTGGTACCTGCACAAGTTCTACAAGGAGCAGCCCGACCTCGACGTGACCAATCCGCGGGTGCGGGACGAGGTCGCGAAGATCATGGGCTTCTGGCTGCAGCTGGGCCTGGACGGCTTCCGCGTCGACGCCGTCCCCTTCTTCCTGGAGACGGCGGGCACCGACGGCGGCGCGCTGCCCGAGCCGCACGACTACCTGCGCGCGCTGCGCTCCCTGGTCGGCCGGCGCTCGGGCAGCGGGGTGCTGCTCGGGGAGGTGAACCTCCCCTACGAGGAGCAGCTGCAGTTCTTCGGCGGCACCGACGGGGACGAGCTGACCATGCAGTTCGACTTCCTCGGGATGCAGGCGCTCTACCTGGCGCTGGCGCGGGGTGACGCCGGACCGCTGGCCGGAGCGCTGGGGGGCCGGCCGACCCTGCACCCCGACTCGCAGTGGGCCACCTTCGTGCGCAATCACGACGAGCTGACCCTCGACAAGCTCACCGACGACGAACGCGCCGAGGTGTTCGCCGCGTTCGGCCCCGAGGAGTCGATGCAGGTCTACGGCCGCGGGCTGCGGCGCAGGCTGCCGCCGATGCTGGACGGCGACCCGCGGCGGGTCCGGATGGTCTACAGCCTGCTGTTCTCGCTGCCGGGCACGCCGGTGCTGTTCTACGGCGAGGAGATCGGGATGGGGGAGGACCTCGACGCCGAGGGGCGGCTCGCCGTCCGGACGCCGATGCAGTGGACGTCCGACCGCAACGGCGGGTTCTCACCCGCCGAGCCCCGGAAGCTGCCCGGACCGGTGGTCAGCGGTGGCTTCGCCCCGGAGTTCGTCAACGTGGCCGACCAGCGCAACGACCCGAGTTCCCTGCTGTCGTTCATGAAGCTGCTGATCCGCCGGTACCGGGAGTCGCCAGAGCTCGGCTGGGGTGGTTTCACGGTGCTCGAGCAGCCGTGCCCAGAGGTGCTCGCGCACCTGTGCAGCTGGGACGACGGCGCCCTGGTGGCGCTGCACAACCTCTGCCCCGAGCCCCGGACGGTGCCGCTCACCCTGGAGGACTGCGGCACCGACCACCGCCTCGTCGACCTGCTGCAGCCCGGCAGCGCGCCGCTGGACGAGCGAGGGCGGGTGGAGCTCCAGCTCGAGGGCTACGGCTACCGGTGGCTGCGGGTGGTCGGCGCGGACAGCCGCCGGCTGGTCTGACCCGGCCGGTCAGGTCAGCCGGCGGGCCATGAGGACGTCGCCGGGCGGGGTGCTCGAAGAAGTCGGCGTCGTCGTCCCGGCGCGGCATCACTGTGCGTCACCGGGCGACCGGGGCGGCCTCCCGGCCCGGTGGGGCGGTCGCGCCTAGCGTGGCGCGGGAGGTGATCAGACATGGCTGAACGCAACGGAACGACCACCACCGGCCCCGGCACCGCGGAGATCCCCGTGGTGCGCCCCGGCGGGGCGTCCGCCGCGCCGAAGAGCGGAGCGGCTCGCAAGGCCGCGAAGGCAGCCGCTCCTGCGGCTCCGCCCGCGCCCGACGCCGGTGCTCCGGTGGGAGCTGCGGTCGACGTCGCCGAGGCCCCGGCCGCGCCCGAGCCGGCCCCGGCGGACCGGGAGCTGCCGCCGGGCGCCCAGCCGACCGCGCCGGTCAGCGTGCGCCCGTCGCCGCGCATGCCGCGCCGCGGCCCGCTGACGGTCATGGGCCCCTGGGCGCCCGTCGCCGGCGGGTTGCTCGGCCTCGTGCTGGGCGGGATCGTCGCCGCTGTGCTGGGCGGCGTGGCGGAGAGCTACGAGCAGCGGCTCTCGGTCGTGTTCGTGGTGCTCGGCCTCGGCATGCTCGGCACCGCCGGCACGCTGCTCGCCGACGAGGTGCGCATCGTGCGTCAGCAGGCCCGCGACGCCGTCGTCCGCCCCCAGTGGGTGGAGGCGACCGCCGGGCTGGTGAACGGCCTGACCCCTGCGCGGCTGCTGATGCTCGGCAGCATCGTCGTGCTGGTGCTGTCGGCCTACGTCGGCCGGGGCTGACCTCCCGACTGCGCGCCCAGCGGGGTTCCCCTGACCCCGGAAGCCCGCTCAACGCGCACTCGCGGGGCTAGCCGTATGCCTGGATGCCCAGGTGGACGGCCAGCCCGAGCCCGGCGACGGCGATGAGCGTGCGCAGTGCCTTCTGCGGTGCGCGGCGCACCACGCTCGGCCCGATCCGGCCGCCGACGAGGAAGCCCAGCGCCAGCGGCAGCGCCGCCGACCACGCGACGTCGGTGAGCACGACGAACCCGATGGCCGCGACGCCGTTGGCCACGCCGAGGACGACGTTCTTCATCGCGTTGCCGCGGGGGAGGCCCTCGCCGGTGCTGAGCAGGTACATCGCCAGGAGGAGCACGCCGGCGGCCGCGCCGAAGTAGCCGCCGTATACGCAGACGGCGAAGGTGCCCAGCGGCAGCCAGCGCGCGTCGCGCACCGGGTGCGCCGCGCCCTCGGCGGCCAGCTCGCGCGGCGGGCGCTGGACGAGGATCGCCGCCGACGCGCCGGCGATCAGCCACGGGACGATCCGCTCGAAGGCCTCGGTGGGCGTGCGCAGGAGCAGCGCCATGCCGGTGGCACCACCGAGGACGGCGGCGGCGAGCAGCGGCCGCAGCCGCCGCCCCTGCCCGCGCAGCTCGGGCCGTGAGGCGCTCACCGAGCCGACGGCGTTGAGCACCAGCGCGACGGTGTTGGTGACGTTGGCGGTGACCGGCGGGAGGCCGGTGGCCAGCAGTGCCGGGTAGCTCACCAGCGAGGCGAGCCCGGCGATGCTGCCGGTGAGGCCTGCGCCGATGCCCGCGAGCACGAGGAGGCCGAACTCCAGGGGGCTCATCGGTCCAGCAGCACCCCGATCGCGATGAGGCCCAGGACGACGATCGCCGTCCGCAGCACGCGTTCGGGCAGCTGCCGGCCGTACCGCGAGCTCACCGCCCCGCCGACGAGGGAGCCGGCGGCGAGCAGCCCGGCCGCCGTCCAGTCCACCCGGTCGGTGGCGACGACGACGTACGCGCCGGCGGCCACGGTGTTCACCGCGAGGGTGAGGACGTTCTTGAGCGCGTTGAGCCGCTGCAGGGACTCGCGCAGCAGCAGCCCGAAGATGCCGATCTGCAGCACTCCCTGGCTGGCCGCGAAGTACCCGCCGTACGTGCCGGTCAGGTAGGCGCCGCCGAACAGCGCGGCCATCCGGCCCTTCCCGACGCGCTGCTCGACGTCGTCGGCGGAGCGGCGGCGCGCGAGAGCCCGCTGCACCAGGGGCTGGACGGCGACGAGGGTGACGGCCAGCGCGATGAGCACCGGGACGACGGCCTCGAAGGTGGACGCAGGCAGGTGCAGGAGCAGGAACGCACCGGTGAGGCCGCCGAGGATGGAGGCGGGCAGCAGGCCGAGCAGCCGCCGACCCTGGCCGCGCAGCTCGCGGCGGTACCCGAAGGCACCCGAGGCGTTGCCGGCGATCAGGCCGAGGGAGTTGCTGATGGTCGCGGGCACCGGCGGGATGCCGACGGCGAGCAGCACGGGGAAGGAGACCAGCGTTCCGGACCCGACGACGGCGTTGATCCCGCCGGCCGCCAGCCCCGCAGCGAGGACCGCGACCATCTCCCACCCGCTCATGCGCGCATCCGGGCGAGCCTCGCACGCCTGCCGGCACGGGAATTCCGGGGGAGTGGCGCCTCAGCGCGCCCGTCGGATCAGCCGGGCCGCCGGGCGACGGGGAGGACGGCGAGCCAGATGTCGGTGATCTCATCGAGCATCACCTCGCGGTCGAGGTCCCGGTGACCGAGCACGATCAATCGGTAGGCGAGCTGGTCCAGCTGGATCATCAGCAGTTGGAGCCGTAGATGTGCCCGCGCCCGGTCCTGCGGCCGGACGCGCTGGAGGTAGCCGGACATCTCGTCGGCGAAGCCCGCGAAGGGGCTCCCGATCTGAGCGGCGAGCGCAGGGTTGGCGGCCAGCCCCTCGCGCACCGGCCTCAGCAGCCCCGCGTGCTGCTCGTACCAGCGCAGCGTGTTGCCCAGGGAGGCGCGGAGCGCGGCGCGGTCGCTGCCGACGAGCGCGACGTCGACCTCGTGCCAGTACTCCGGCGTGTCGGCCAGGTTGGCCCCCATGACGGCCATCAGGGCATCGGACTTGTCGGTGAAGTGGAGGTAGAACGTCGCCCTGCTGACGTTGGCGGCGGCGGCGATGTCGCCGACGGTGGCCCCCGAGTAGCCGTCGCGGGAGAAGACACCCTCGGCCGCGGACATCAACCGCTGGCGGGTCACCTCGCGGAGCTCCTCCCGCACCGTGGTGCTGGGGGGAGTTCCGCCGTCCGGTTGCGCGCCCACGGCGCGACGATAGGCGTCCCCGGCCGGTGATCCGGAGGACCGGCTCGGTCCGGCGACCCGTGGCACGGCAGGGTCAGGACGCCATGAAGAGGATCTGCTCGCGGGTGTAGGTACGCCCGGGATGCGCCTCCTCGAGGTGGGCCTGGGCCTTCGCCACGAGATCGTCCTCGTCGGCGCCCTCCACGACCTCGCCGCACGGACAGTTCAGGTACAGATCCATGTTCTTCTCCTCCACGTCTGCCTCTCCCGCGCCCGGCCACGCGTCCGACGAGGTGTCATTGACTGGACACTGTGTCACTTGTAGCCTACGTCACAGCCGCAAGAAAACCTGGGGAGACTGATGAAGGTCACATTCGTGCTGCAGGACCAGACGACGCAGATCGTCGAGGCCGAACCCGGCTGGAAGGTGATGGAGGTCGCCGTCGACAACGCGGTCCCCGGCATCGACGGCGACTGCGGCGGAGAGGCGGCCTGCGCCACCTGCCACGTGTACGTGGCTCCCGAGTGGCGAGAGGCGACCGGTGAGCGCACCCCGGACGAGCAGGCCATGCTCGCCAGCACCTTCGGCGTCCGCGAGAACAGCCGGCTGTGCTGCCAGATCCAGACCTCCGAGGAGCTGGACGGGCTGTCCGTCGAGGTCGTCGGGAGCTGACCGGGCGGGCGCGGCCTCCCGGCAGCCTGCGGAACAGCACGCGAGGAAGAGAGCGACCACGCCGTCGTGGATCGCTGGTTCGGCCACCATCCACGCACGGAACTGGAAGGGCAGTCGCATGACCACTGCAATGCCACGAGCGACCACGGAGCTCTCCCCGGAACAGGTCGAGGCGCGGGAGCGCATCTACGCCGCTCCTCTCGAGTCGCTCGACCCGGGCAACCCGGAGCACTTCCCCAACGGTGAGTGGCAGTGGGTCTTCGAGCGCCTGCGCGCCGAGGACCCGGTGCACCTCACGACCGAGGAGCACAGCGAGATGGGCCGCTACTGGTCCCTGACCAAGTGGGAGGACATCCAGGCCGCGGACACCAACCACGAGCTGTACTCCGCGGACGGGATCATCACGCTGAACCGGCCGCAGACCGCCGAGCAGGCGGCGGCCGCGTTCAACGACGGCACGATGACCGAGCAGGAGATGCAGGAGCGCCAGCAGAACGGCATCCGTTCGCTGCTCAGCATGGACCCGCCCGACCACGAGATCCACCGCGGCGCGGTGTCCGAGGGCGTCGCTCCGGCGAATCTGAAGGCGCTCGAGCCGATCATCCGCGAGCGGGCCGGAGCGATCCTCGACGGGCTGCCCATCGGCGAGGAGTTCGACTGGGTCGACAAGGTCTCCATCGAGCTGACCGCGATGACGCTGGCGACGCTGTTCGACTACCCGCAGGACAAGCGCCGCCAGCTGACCTACTGGTCCGACGTCATCACCACCCCTGCCGGTCCGGGCATGCCCGCGGAGACCCAGGAGGAGCACGACCTGGCAGTGCGCGACTTCTACATGACGATGGCGGGGCTGGTCACCCAGCGGCGGAGCGAGGAGCCGCGGGTGGACTTCGCCTCGCTCCTGGCGCACAGCCCGCACTCGACGAACTTCACCGACGCCGAGCTGTTCGGCGACAGCGTCGTGCTGCTCGTGGGCGGCAACGACACGACGCGCAACACGATCACCAGCTCGGTGTACTTCCTGAACCAGAACCCGGCGGAGAACGAGAAGCTGCGGGCGAACCCGAAGCTGATCCCCTCGATGGTGTCGGAGACGATCCGGTTCCAGACGCCGCTGACCCACATGGCGCGCCGGACGACCAGGGACGTCGAGCTGCGGGGGCAGGTCATCCCGAAGGGCGACCGCGTGGTGATGTGGTACGTGTCGGGCAACCGGGACGACGCCAAGGTGGCGGACGCGGACTCGTACATCATCGACCGCAAGAACGTCCGCTCCCACCTCTCGTTCGGCTTCGGCATCCACCGTTGCCTGGGCAACAAGGTCGCCGAGCTGCAGCTGCGCATCATCTGGGAGGAGATGCTGGCCCGCTTCCCCGAGATCACGGTGGTCGGGGAGCCGACGCGCACCCACAACCACTTCATCAAGGGCTACGAGGCGATGACCGTCGTCATCCCGCGTCGCAACTGAGCAGGGAATCTGTGACTCCGTCGTCCGTCGTCATCGTCGGCGCGGGCGCCGGGGGTGCCCAGACCGCCGCGTCGTTGAGGCAGGCCGGGTTCGAGGGATCGATCTCGTTGATCCACGGCGAGCCCGGCCTGCCGTACCAGCGCCCACCCCTGTCGAAGGCGTACCTGCTGGGCAAGCTCGAGGCCCGGAAACTGCTCCTCCGGCAGGAGCACTGGTACGAGAAGCAGGGCGTGGACCTGGTGGTCGACCGCGTGGTCGCCGTCGACCGCGCCGAGCGCCAGGTCCAGCTGGCCGACGGCCGGATGCTGCCCTACGGCCACCTGGTCCTGGCCACCGGCTCGCGCAATCGCGAGCTGCCGGTTCCCGGCGCCCACCTCGAGGGCGTCATCGGCATGCGCACCCGGGCGGACGCCGACGAGCTGGCGGGCCGCCTCCGGCCCGGCGTGCAGGTGGTGGTGGCCGGCGCGGGCTTCATCGGTCTGGAGTTCGCGGCGGTGGCCGCCGCGCACGGCGCGTCGGTGCACGTCCTCGAGCTGGCCGATCGCCCCATGGCGCGGGCGGTCTCCGAGTCGCTGGCGAGAGCGATCCAGGCGGCCCACGAGGGGTGGGGCGTGCGCTTCGACTTCGGTCAGGCGCTGACCGCCATCGACGGTGAAGGCCACGTGACCGGTGTCGAGACCAGCGACGGACGGCTGTTGCCGGCCGATCTGGTCGTCTACGGCATCGGGGTCGTCCCGGAGACCGAGCTGGCCGAACGGGCCGGGCTGGTCATCGAGAACGGGATCAGCGTCGATCCCCGCCTGCTCACCAGTGACCCGGACATCTCGGCCATCGGTGACGCGGTCAGCTTCCCGAGCAGCCACACCGGTGGGCGGATCCGGCTGGAGTCGGTGCAGAACGCCGTCGACCAGGCGCGCCACGTGGCGGCCCGGCTGATGGGCGCGTCGATCGACTTCGACGCGCTGCCGTGGTTCTGGTCCGACCAGGGTGATCTCAAGATCCAGATCGCGGGGCTCGCAGCCGGCGCGGACGACAGCGTGGAGCTGTCGCCGTCCGAGGACCGGGCGAGGACCGTGCTGCGCTTCCGCGACGACCGGCTGGTGGCGGTCGAGACGATCAACCGGCCGGGCGACCACGTCCTCGCCCGGCGGATCCTGGCGGGCGACACCAGCCCCACACGGGCCGAGGCCGGCGCTCCCGGTTTCGACCTCACGACCTGGTACGCGGCGCACGGGCTGCTGCCTGCCGGCTGAACCCGCCGGCCGCTCGGAGGGGCCCGCGGTCACCGCGCTCGCGGGCTCCTCCGCGGTCAGTCGTTGCAGCGCTCGACCAGCACGTACGAGGGGTCGCCCGCCACGCCGACCGCGGTCAGGTCGCCGCCACCGGCCGCCGAGGCCTGCAGGAGGGGTGAATCGGCTTCCCCGACGAGCCCCTCGGTGGTGAAGGCGTGCATGGCTGTGAACTGCGCCAGATATCCGCGCATGACCGGCATGAGCTCGTCGGTGACCACGAGTACCGCGACGTAGCCGCCGGTGATGCACGTTGCCGGGAACGGTTCGGACAGCAAATCGCTGCCCTCCACGACGCGGACAGCGGGGTCGTCCGTGGACGGCGTCAGGTCAGGAGCGAGCTGCTCTCCCGTGGCCGGCGCGACCGGGCCATCCGATGCGAGCACGTCCGGCTTCCGGGCGTCGTAATCCAGGGCGGCGCGGAGGTGGATGTAGCCGGAGCCGTCCGGCGCAGCGAGACCTCGCACGGACACCTGCCACTCGTTCACTGCGTAGCCGGCGGCCTCGCACTCGATCGTGAAAGGCTCGTTCGGGTCGTCATCGGCTCCCTCGCTGGGATTGCTGCACCACTCGCCGGGTCGGCGCCACGGCGGCGCCTGCACCGGATAGCCGAGATCGTCCGCCTGCCGGACATAGCCCGAGAAGACCTCCGGCAGGTCGCCGTCGATACGAAGAATGGTTTGGTGGCCTCCGCCGTAGCCGAGCGGGAACACCGCTCCGACCAAGCCCGATCCCGGCTCGATCTCAAATCCGTCGGCGAGCACACCGCTGGTGCGCACCACCTCTTCCGGCTCGGCGGTGCAGCCCGCGAGGGCCAGCACGAGCGCCGGGACGACCAGCAGCGCCCGGGACCCGGCGAACCTCACGCGTCGGCCACCGGCGCCGACGGCTCCACCGCGGTCCTGCGGCGGAACCGGCGCAGCGGCACCAGCACCAGGGCAGCGAGGACGGCGCCGACGACCAGCCACGGCAGCAGGACGCCGAGGGCGATGACGACGGCGCCGCCGGCTGTGACGAGAGCGTTCCAGCCGGTGCTCAGCCCGTCGACGAAGTCGTCCGGGCCGCCGGGTGGCGCGACACCGGGCTGCTGCAGGTGCAGACGCAGCGTGGACAGCTCCACCTGATCGGCCAGGAACCCGCGCTGCGACTGCAGCGACTCCAGTTGCTCCTGCCGCCCGGACAGCGCGCCCTCCGCGGCGAGCAGCGCCTCGGTGCTGGGCGCCTCGTCGAGCAAGGCCTGCAGCCGGACGACGGAGGTCTGCAGTGCCGAGATGCGCGCGTCCAGGTCGACCGTCTGCCCCGTCACGTCGGAGCGGGACACCGAGACGCTGGAGACCTCACCGAGGTCCTTGAGGTCGGCCACGACGTCGGTCAACGCATCCGACGGCACGCGGACGACGAGGTCGGCGGAGGAGCCCTCGTCCTCGTCGTCCCCGGTCGCCGCGTACTCGGTGCGCTCGTCGACCCGTCCGCCGGCGGACTCGACCCGTTCGCTCACCTGCTGCGCGGCGTCGGCCGGATCGTCGACGACGAGGGATGCGGTGGCAGTCGTGATGACCTGCCGGTCGGCGTCGGCTGCCGGGGCGGCCTCGTCGGCGACCGCCCCCGCGCTCCCGCCGCCCTCCGCGCCGCTCGACTGGTCCGACGAACCGCCGCAGCCGACGACCAGGAGCACGGTCAGCGTCGCTGCTGCCCTGCCGACAAGGGTCCTCATAGCGGGACCCTAGGGCTACCGGTACGCCGCCGACCAGCATCGATGCCCGATCGTGACGCGGCGGATCAGTCCTTGCGGCCGGCGTCGACGACGCGGATGACGGCCGAGCCCTCCTCGTCGGAGGCCTCCAGATCGACTTCGACGTCGAAGCCCCAGTCGTGGTTCTCCTCCGGGTCGTCGAGGATCTGCCGCACCTTCCAGACGCCGGGCTCGGACTTGTCCCAGATGAGCATCGCGGGGCCGCGGGCGTCTCCGCCGGTGTTGAGTTCGGCGTGCTCCGCGAAGTAGCCGCGCACCACCGGCTCCCAGCGCTCGGCGTCCCAGCCCGAGCCCTTGTCCAGCTCGCCCAGGTCGTACCAGCGGCGGCGGCCGATGAGCTCGACCCGGCGGAACAGCGCGTTGCGCACCATCGCGGTGAACGCGCGCTCGTTGCCGGTGAGCGGCCGGGGTCGCGCCGGTACGGCGACCTCGGCGATCGGGCCGTCGTCCGGGTTCGTCAGCGACTCCCACTCGTCCAGCAGCGAGGAGTCCACCTGGCGCACCAGTTCGCCCAACCACTCGACGAGGTCGGTGACCTCCTCGGTGCGGGCGTCCGCGGGCACGCCCGAGCGCAGCGCCTTGAACGCGTCGGACAGGTACCGCAGCACCGCGCCCTCCGAGCGCGTGAGGCCGTAGGTGTTCACGAACTCGCGGAAGGTGAAGGCCTGCTCCCACATCTCGCGGACGACGGCCTTCGGCGACAGGTGTGCATCAGCCGCCCACGGGTTGGTGCGCACGTACACCTCGAACGCTGCATCGAGGAGCTCCTGCAGCGGCTTGGGGTACGTGACCTCCTCGAGCAGCTCCATCCGCTCGTCGTACTCGATGCCCTCGGCCTTCATCTGCGCGACGGCCTCGCCCTTGGCCTTGCTGAGCTGCGCGGCGAGGATCTGCCGCGGGTCGTCCAGCGTGGCCTCGATGACGCTGACGACGTCGACCACGTAGGTGTCGCTGTCGGGGTCCAGCAGGTCGATCGCAGCGAGCGCGAACGTCGACAATGGCTGGTTGAGCGCGAAGTCCGGCGGCAGGTCCAGGGTCAGGTCGTAGCGGCGGCCGTCGGGCTCGGGCTCCGGCAGCCGCTCCAGGACGCCGGCCTGCAGCAGCGAGCGCGCGATGCCGATCGCCTCGCGGATGAGCTTCAGCTGCTTCTTGCGCGGCTCGTGGTTGTCGGTGAGCAGCCGGCGCATCGCGGTGAACGGGTTCCCGGGCCGGTCGACGACGTCCAGGATCATCGCCGTCGACACCCGCATGTTGCTGGTCAGCTTCTCCGGCTCGCCCTCGACCAAGCGGTTCATCGTCGCCTCGCTCCACGGCACCATGCCGTCGGGCACCTTCTTGCGCACCAGCTTGCGGCGCTTCTTCGGGTCGTCGGCGACCTTGGCGAACTGCTTGAGGTTCTCCACCTCGTGCTCGGGCGCCTGGACGACGACGGTGCCCGCGGTGTCGTAACCGGCCCGGCCGGCGCGGCCGGCGATCTGGTGGAACTCGCGCACCTGCAGCAGCCGGGTGCGGATGCCGTCGTACTTGGACAGCGCGGAGAACACGACGGTGCGGATCGGCACGTTGATGCCGACCCCGAGGGTGTCGGTGCCGCAGATGACCTTGAGCAGCCCGGCCTGGGCCAGCTGCTCCACCAGCCTCCGGTACTTCGGCAGCATCCCGGCGTGGTGGACGCCGATGCCGTGCCGGACCAGCCGCGACAGCGTCGTCCCGAAGGCGGAGGTGAACCGGAAACCGCCGATCATGTCGGCGATCGCGGCCTTCTCCTCCTTGCTGCACACGTTGACGCTCATCAGCGCCTGCGCCCGCTCGAGTGCCGAGGCCTGGGTGAAGTGGACGACGTAGACCGGCGCCTGCTTCGTGTCCAGCAGCTCCTGGATCGTCTCGTGCATCGGCGTCGTCGCGTAGTAGTGGTGCAGCGGCACCGGGCGCTCGGCGTTGGCGACCAGTGCGGTGGCGCGTCCGGTGCGGCGGGTGAGGTCCTCGCGCAGCGAGGTCATGTCGCCGAGCGTGGCGCTCATCAGCAGGAACTGCGCCTTCGGGAGCTCCAGCAGCGGCACCTGCCAGGCCCAGCCGCGGTCGGGGTCGCCGTAGAAGTGGAACTCGTCCATCACCACGAGGACGTCGCCGATCCCGTCCTTCCCACCGCCCTCGCGCAGCGCGATGTTGGCCAGGATCTCCGCGGTGCAGGCGATGATCGGTGCGCCGGCGTTGACGCTCGCGTCGCCGGTGAGCATGCCGACGTTGGCCGCGCCGAAGACCCCGCAGAGGGCGAAGAACTTCTCGCTGACCAGCGCCTTGATCGGTGCGGTGTAGTAGCTGCGCCGGCCGGCCGCCAGGGCCGCGTACTGGGCCCCGGTGGCCACGAGCGACTTGCCCGAACCCGTCGGCGTCGCGAGGACGACGTGCGCACCGCTGACCAGCTCGATCAGCGCCTCCTCCTGCGCCGGGTAGAGCGTCGTGCCGTTCGCCTCGGCCCAGGCGGCGAAGTCGGCGAACAGCTCGTCGGGGTCGGCGCCCTTCGCGCGCAGGGCGGCCAGGTCGTCGACGTCGTCGAGCAGGGGAGGAGCAACGGTCCCGGTCATGCGGCGATCTCGGTCATCAGGGGGACAAGCGTGCCCGACGGCCCGGACGTTCCCACGACCCCGTGCCGTGCGGACCCGTGGCGGCCCCGGGAGTGACGGAATGTTGCGGATCGGGAGAAGTCCGGTAGAAAGGTCGAAGGTGAACAGCAGGTGAACAGGAAGTAGACACACGATGCGCGCGCAGAGCTGCCCGGAATGCCGTTGGGTGTCCGTCGTCGACGGCTCCGGTCGCCGCCGGTTCGAGATGCGCTGGCAGCGGCCGGCGCCGGCCGCGACCCCGGCCCTGGTCGCCTGAACCCGACCGGCCTGCCCCCGCGCTCCCCGGCGGCGAGCCGATCCCCCAGGTGACCGGCGAGGCGGCGACGACGGGGCTGGCCACCTGGCGCGACCCCGCCTGGCGGGCGGACGCCCTGGGCTGGGCGGCCGACCAGCTGGCCGCGGCCGGCCTCGCCGTCGACGGGGAACCGGAGCAGCCGCACCTCCGCATCTGGTCGACGGCCTTCCGGTTGCCGCTGCGGGGCGGGGGAGCGGCGTGGCTCAAGGCGCCCGGCGCGGGCTCGGCCTCCGAGGTCCCGCTCTCCGGAGCGCTCGGCCGCTGGGTGCCCGACGCGGTCCTGGTGCCGCTGGCTACCGACCCCGCGCGCCGGCTGCTGCTCCTGCCCGATGGTGGGGAGCGGCTGCGCACCCACGGCAGTGACGCCGCGACCTGGGCCGCGCTGCTGCAGGCCTACGCCGTGCTCCAGCGCGAACTGGTCCAGCACGCGGACGTGCTGCTCGAGCTGGGGGTGCCCGACCTCCGGCCCGCCGCGCTCCCGGAGCTGGTCGCCGACCTCCTCGACGACGACGAGGCGCAGCTCGCCGGTCGGCCCGGCGGCCTGGACCCGGCGGTCCGCGCGCGGGTGCGGGCCGACCTCCCCGCCTACGCAGCCGCCTGCCGCGAGCTGGCCGGAGGCGTGCCGGCCACCGTCCAGCACGACGACCTGCACGACGGCAACGTCTTCGTGTCCGGCGGCCGCTACCGGTTCTTCGACTGGGGCGACGCCTCGGTCGCGCACCCCTTCCTGAGCCTGCTGGTGGCGCTGGCCTCGGCCACCCGTGTGCTCGGGCTGCCCGCGGGGTCACCGGTCCGGCGGCGGCTCCGCGACGCCTACCTCGAGCCCTGGTCCGACGTCGGCAGCCCGCGGGAGCTGCGTGCGCAGTGCGACCTGGCGCTGCGCGTGGCGCCCCTGGCCCGGGCGCTCACCTGGCGGCGGATCCTGCGTGGCGTGCACCCCGACGAGCGGGGGGACTGGGCCGCCAGCGTGCCCGAGTGGACCGCCGAGCACCTCGCACCCGGGCCGCCGGCCGCTCCGCCGTCCTGACCCCGGGGCCAGGCCTCCGCACGGAGCCGCTGGGGACCCTGGGGCGGCTGTGTCGTGCGTGGTGTCGCCGCGCACCGAAACCCACGGGGTTCGCATACGTTCGGTTCGTCAGCGCTGCCCCCGCGTAGTCGGAGGCTGTGCGTCCGGTCGGTCCAGCGGGTTCCTGCAGTCCCGGTGCCGTCGACCGATCCCCATGCGCCTCCCGCGGTGGGCCCGCGCCAGCAACCGAGGAAGTCCATGCGAGGAAGCGTCCTGGTGCCGCCCGGCGAAGCCGACGCCACGGTCCGGATGCCGGCGGTGCCCGGCGACCCCGCCGCCCCGCGGGTGGCGCGGAGCCAGCCTCCGGTCCACCGGGCGGACATCCAGGGCCTGCGGGCCGTGGCCGTCGGACTCGTCGTGCTGTACCACGCAGGGCTGCCCGGGCTGACCGGCGGCTTCGTCGGCGTCGACGTCTTCTTCGTCATCTCGGGCTTCCTGATCACCCAGGGCCTGGTCCGCGAACTCGAGTCGCGCGGCACCGTCTCGCTCACCGGCTTCTACGCGCGCCGGGCGCGCCGCATCCTCCCCGCAGCGACGGTGACGCTGGTCGCGGTCGCCGCGGCCACCGTCGTCCTGCTGCCCGAGACCAGGTGGCTGCAGGTCGGCCGCGACATCCTGAGCAGCGCCCTCTACGTCGTGAACTGGGACCTGGCCGACCGGTCCGTCCAGTACTCCGCCCGCGGGCAGGCGTCCTCCCCGCTGCAGCACTTCTGGTCGCTGGCCGTGGAGGAGCAGTTCTACCTGCTGTGGCCGCTCACGATCCTGCTCGTCGTCGTCCTCGTGCGCGCCGCCCGGCGCTGGTGGCCCGGCGCGGGACGGGCGGGCCAGGGGATGAGCCGCCGGCACCTCTGGCTCCCCCTGGCGCTGATCGCCCTGCCGTCCCTCGCGTGGTCGGTGCACCTGACCACCGTCGACCCGGGCCCGGCCTACTTCGTGACGACGACCCGCATGTGGGAGCTCGCCCTCGGCGCCGCCCTCGCCGTCGTCCCGGCCACGGTCCTGGTCCGGGGCAGGTCGGCACTGGTGGTCGGCTGGGCGGGCCTGGCCCTGATCGGCTACGCGGCGCTCACCTTCGACGAGGCCACCGCCTTCCCGGGCTCGGCGGCACTGCTCCCCACGGTCGGGGCGGTGGCGGTCCTCTTCGCCGGGCTGTCGGGAGAGCGTCGGGCCCAGAACCCGCTGCTGTGCAGCCGTCCGATGGGCTGGGTCGGCGGGCTCTCCTACTCCCTCTACCTCTGGCACTGGCCCGTCCTCGTGATCGCCACGGCGATGGCGGGCGGTCAGCTGCTCACCCGGTACGCCCTGGTCCTCGTGGTCCTCGCGGTCGTTCCCGCCTGGCTCAGCCTGCGGCTGGTCGAGAAGCCGGCGCTCTCCGCGCCGAAGCTGCGATCGGACGACGGACGGACCCTCCAGCTGGGCGCGCTGTGCATGCTGATCGCCCTGGTCGGCGGGTTCCTGCTCCAGCAGGGCGTACTCGGGAAGTCCGACCCTGCGGCGGCCGCCGGCGCGGCGTCCGACGGCGGCGTCGCAGGCGGCAGCGCCGGTGCGGCCTCGGGCCTCGACTCGTCGGCGAACCCGGGTGCGGTGGCCCTGCTCTGGGATCCGGCCAACGGGAAGCCGGTGGACTCGTTCCCCTCGGTGATCCCGACGCCGCTGAGCGCGGCGGTCGACTGGCTCTCCACCACCCGTCCCGGCTGCACGCCGGACTTCAGCCGGGGCAACAGCATCGACTGCGCGCTGGCGAACCTCGAGGGATCGACCAGGATCGCGCTGGTCGGGGACTCGCACGCCGAGCACCTGGCCGCGGGCGTCCAGGAGGCCGCCGTCGCGAACGGCTGGCGGCTGGACATCTCCACGATGAGTGGCTGCCCCTTCGCGGCCGTGACCGTGGACATCAACGGCGTGCCCGCCACCAACTGCGACGAGCGGAACGCCGAGGTCACCGAGAAGCTGCTGGCGGATCCGCCGGACGTCGTGGTCGTCGGCACCAGTCGGTACGCCGTCCATGGCGACGACGGGGTCGTGAGCCTGGAGGACAGCCGGCCGCTCATGGTCCGAGGCTTCCGGGAGGCGTGGGCTCCGCTGATCCGGGCCGGCGTCGAGGTCGTCAGCGTGCGGGACACCCCGCGCCCCGGCGTCCCCGTGCCGGACTGCGTCGCGATGCACCCGGACCGGCTGACCGAGTGCGCCATGGACCGGGACCAGATGCTGGACGAGGGCGGCCCCGAGGTCGTCGCCGCCGAGGGGCTGGACGGCGCGCACGTGCTCGACCTGACCCCGTGGATCTGCCCCACGGATCGCTGCCCCGCCGTCATCGGCGGCACGATCGTCTACCGGGACACCGACCACCTCACCGCCACCTACGCGCGCAGCCTCGGCGGAGCGTTCGACGAGCGTCTCCGTTCGGTCATCGGCTGAGCGCGCCGGTCGAGGCCCGCGGCGTCGGCGGGGCGGTCGGTCAGACTGTGCGCATGCCCGCCGTCGATGACGCCGCCGGTGACCTGCCGGTCACCGCGTCCCTCGTCGTGCCCGCGGCCGCGCTCTCGTGGCGCTTCTCGCGCTCGTCGGGGCCCGGCGGGCAGGGCGTCAACACCGCCGACTCCCGCGTCGAGCTCTCGATCGCACCGCTGGAGCTGCCCGGTCTCACCGATCCCCAGCGCAACCGGCTGGCGCAGCGGCTGGGGGACCGGCTGGTCGACGGCGTCCTCACCATCGCCGCGAGCGAGCACCGCCAGCAGCTGCGCAACCGGCAGGCCGTCCGCGAGCGGTTGGCCGCCGTGCTGCGGGCCGCGCTCGCCCCTCCGCCTCCCGCCCGGCGTCGCACCAAGCCGACCCGCGGTTCGAAGGAGCGGCGGATCTCGGCGAAGAAGCAGCGCGGCCAGCTGAAGAAGCAGCGCGGCGGCTGGGACTAGCCGCCGTACCAGCGCAGCACCCGCAGGGCACGCAGCGTGTTCCACCGGCTCGGCCGGCCGTCGCCGTCCTCCAGCGGGAAGTGGACCGCGCCCGGATGGGTGTTCTCCAGCAGCCAGGTGCCGTCCGGCTGACGCCTGCTCCGGACGAGGGCGACGGCGTCGCCCAGCCGAGGGTCCGGCTCGTGGCCGGCGGCGCGGAAGTGCTCGAGCCCGCGGAGGACGTCGTAGTGCCAGCGGGGTGGGAAGGCGAAGGTGAGGAACGCCGGGTCGGCCACCGCACCGGTGCTGCGCCGCCGGAACAGCGAGCGCTCGAGCAGGTACTCCTCACCCCGCCGCCGGGCGACGGCGACCGCCGGGCTGCCGTGCCCCGCCCGCTCGTGCGCCAGCAGGCCCTCCAGCACGTTGATCGTGGAGTGGAACGACGACCGGACCGACCCGTGCTCGGCCCAGCAGTTCCAGCCGCCGTCGTCGAGCTGGTCCCCGAGCAGCCGGGCGACGACGCCGTCCACGTCCTCGCCCAGCCAGGCGCCCACGGTCACCGTCCGGCCGTTGATGCAGGACTCGACCTCGCCGTCGAAGAACCGCTCGGCGTCGTACTCCCAGCGGCAGTTGTCCCGCACCAGCGCGGCCGTCTCGCGGGCGGCGGTCGACTGCGGGTCCAGGCCCAGGTCGCGGAGCAGCACCAGCGTGGGCAGGGTCGCCGTCCACGGCTGGCCCTCGTCCTCCGCCCGCTCCCAGCCCGCGGCGGGGAAGCAGGCGCCGCCGGCCCACTGGCCGTCGGCGTCCCGGAGCGCGAGCAGGCGGGCACCCCAGCCCTCGGTGGCCACCCGGGCCCGCTCCGCGGCGACGACGTCGGCCGGCGCGTCGCGCAGGTCTCGCAGCACCTGCCAGCGGATCGCCGGATCGCCGTCCAGCAGCCACTCCTGCACCGTCATGGGCGCCGAACGTAGTGCGCGGACGTTCCCGCGGAAACTCTCCCGTTCAGCTGAGCCGCTGCTCGAGGTGCACGGGAACCTCCTCGCCGGCCCGGTTCTTGCCGATGGCCGCGCAGATCGCCCGGGTCAGCCGCGGCCGAGGAGCTCGCCCAGGACGCGCGCCCCCTCCGGGAAGCGCGCCGGCTCGGGGCCGGCGAAGCTCAGCCGGAGGTGGGGCGCCGTCGGCTCGGCCGGGAACCACTCGGTCCCGGGCGCCAGGACGACGCCGGCGGCCTCGCAGTCGGCGATCAGCCGGGCCAGGTCGGTGTCGTCGGGCAGGCGTGCCCAGAGGTGCAGCCCGCCCGCCGGGACGTGTTCGACGAGCACCTGCGGTGCGTGCTCGGCGAGGCTCGCGACCAGCAGGTCCCGGCGGGCGCGCAGCTGGGCGCGCAGGCCGCGCAGGTGGCGCTCCCACGCCGGCTGGGTGACGACGTCGAGGACGGCGGCCTGCAGCAGCCCGCTGACGTACATCGACTCGGCCGCCCGGTCGGCGAGCAGTCGGTCGCGGGCCGCGCCACGCGCGACGACGGCGGCGACGCGGAGGGCGGGGGAGACGCTCTTGGTGAGTGAGCGCAGGTAGACGACGTGCCCTGACTCATCGGAGGCGGCCAGCGGGGTGGGCGTGGTGGTGATGCCGAAGTCGTGCGCCCAGTCGTCCTCCAGCAGGAAGGCGCCGTGCGTCCGGACGACGTCGAGCACCTGCCGGGCGCGCTCGGCCGACCACTGGGCGCCGGTGGGGTTGGCGTAGTTCGGCTGCGCGTAGAACAGCCGGGCGCCGGTCTCGGCGAAGGCGCGGGACACCTGCTCCGGATCGGGGCCGTCCCCGCCGCTGGGCACCGGGACGATCCGCACGCCGGCCCGGGTCGCGGCCTGGATCGCGCCCCAGTAGGTGGGCGATTCCATCAGCACCGGCTGCCCCGGACCCGCCAGGGCGCGGAACGCCGCACTCAGCCCGCTCTGGCTGCCGGGCAGCACGATCACGTCCCTCGGTGTCGGCGGGGGGACGTCGGGGGCGGTGACCGCGCGCAGTTCCGCGGCGAACCAGGACTGCAGCTCGGGCAGGCCGGCTGCCGGTGGGCGGGACAGCGCGGCGTCGCTGCGCGCCGCGCGGACCAGCGCGGCGCGCACCAGCCGCTCGGGCAGCAGCTCCCGGTCGGGGAAGCCCGAGTGGAAGGCGATCACGTCGTTCGGCGTGCTGCGCAGCGCGGCGGGCATGCCGGGCGCGGGCGCGGCGGGGGAGCGCAGGGCCGCGGTCTGCCAGCCGTAGTCCGCCGGTCGCGCGGCCCGCACCGCGCGGACGAACGTGCCGACGCCCGGGCGGGTCTCGATCAGCCCCTGCCCGGCCAGGCTGCGCAGCGCCTTCTGCACGGTCACCGGGCCGGCCTGGTGACGGGCGGCCAGGACGCGGGTGGGCGGCAGCCGGGCGCCGGGCGGTGCGGTGGAGATCCAGGCCCGAAGTTCGCTGGCGATGCGGCTCCCGCTATCGTCGACCATGACGACGCACGATAGCGCTACCGGCCTGCGCGCCGAAGCGATACCCGCCCCAGCGACCGGCCTGGCCTGGGGTCTGCTCGGAGTCCTGGCCTTCTCCTTCACGGTGCCGTTCACCCGCGTCGCGGTCGACGGGCTCGATCCGCTCTTCATCGGTGCGGGCCGGGCGGTGGTCGCCGCCGGCCTGGCCGCGACGGCCCTGGCGGTCACCCGGCAGCGTCGCCCGAGCGGCGCGCAATGGGCCCGCCTCGCCGTCGTCGCCGGCGGTGTCGTGGCCGGCTTCCCGCTGCTGACGTCGTTCGCGTTGACGACGACGCCGGCGAGCCACGGGGCGGTCGTCATCGCGCTGCTGCCCGCAGCGACGGCCGTCGTCGCCGTGGTCCGGACGGCCGAGCGGCCACCGACGGCGTTCTGGATCGCGACCGCCGCCGGCGCGCTCGTGGCGGTGGGCTTCGCCTCGGGATCGTCGGGGAACGTCGGTTCGCTCCGCTGGGCCGACCTGCTGCTGTTCGGGGCGGTCCTGGCGGCCGCGGCCGGCTACGCCGAGGGCGGCCTGCTCGCCCGCGAGCTCGGCGCGTGGCAGACGATCTCCTGGGCGCTGGTGCTCGCCGCGCCGGTGACCGGTGGCCTCACGCTGATCTCGGTGATGCAGGAGCCGCCGACCGGCACGCCGGGGCAGTGGGCTGCCTTCGGTTATCTCGCGTGCATCAGCATGTTCCTGGGCTTCTTCGCCTGGTACCGCGGTCTGGCGATCGGCCCGATGGCGCGGGTCAGCCAGATGCAGCTCGTGCAGCCGGTCCTGACCCTCGTCTGGGCCGGGTTGCTGCTGGGGGAGCACCTGTCGGCCGGCACGCTCCTCGGCGGGCTCGCCGTCGTCGCATGCGCGGGGCTGGCCGTCCGCGTGCGGTCGGCTCCATCCGCGACGCCGACTGCGGCGGCATCGTGAGCCGTCAGTTGTTCTTGCCGGCTGCTCTCCGGCTGGGCTGCAGTCGCCGGGTGTCCCAGAAGGCGGCTCTAGGGCGACGGCTTCTGGCCGCGCGCAGGCCCTCTGTCCATGTCCTGCGGCGTTCTTCCTCGTCCTACGCCACGTCTAGGCGCATCTCGTCGCGGTGCTTGCCGCTTCGCGGATTCTGTCCGTGATCGGTCGGCGTGCCTCCGGGTCGCTTTCCTGGTCCCACTCGTGAAGGAGCACAACGATCCTTCGCTGCACCTCGTCCTGGTCATCCCACGCCGGCAGGTAGTTGTAGAAGACCGCGCTGAACTCCCCGACGGTCAGGCCGCCGCAGCAGACAGCCCACAGGGCAGTCGTGTAGGCAGGGTCTGCGCCCGGCAGGGTTGGAGGATGCGCTACCCCTTGTTCACGCAACATCTCCCGTATGTCGTCTCCGGCGTCGCGCAGCGTGGCCCCGGGTCCCAATGACGCAACCGCGACCGTCGCCGGTGTAGCTCTGTCGGCCACCAGAAGATCGAGCGCTAGTGCTACCGCTTGCTCAACCCGTGGTCCGAGATCCGGTAGGTCGAGCGCAGCCGCAATGCCGACAAGTCGAAGGGTAAAAGGGTCGGACGCCCGTTCCATGTCCCGATCATGCCGACGCGGGGTGACGAATGGCGCTAGCTGGAGTTGTTTCATCGCGGGTACCGCGCAGACCCGGGGCGGTCGAGACGCAATGGGTCAGCAACCGGTGACGCTCAAAATGGGCCGCTCACGGAGAGACGGCGGCGCGAGGGGCGAGTTGCAGCATCACGATCGCCTCACCAGACGGTTGTCCGACCGCTTACCTGTGAAACGGTCCGACCTGATCCGTAGGTTCGCCATGTGGAGCTGTGGGCGCAGATCGTCATCCCGGCGCTGACGGCCATCGGGGGCTGGATCGGCGGCGTTTGGCGGCTCCGGAGCGAACGCCAGCAGAGGAAGACCGAGCTTGACCAGAAGGACACCGAGCTGGCCCAGGCTCGCCGTGACGCGGCCGTCGCCAAAGAGCAGTGGGAGGAGGAGGCCGACCGCAGGCAGCTCGACCGCGCCGCCGAGCTGTGCCGGGGGAACGAGAAAGAGGCAGCGCAGGGTCAGGCGATCCTGCTGGGCATGGTCGCCATGGGGAACCCCAACCCTCGGGTGAGGGAGCTGCTCGACCGGATGACGCAGCTAGAGCTAGGCGCTACCGTTGCTCAGATCGAGGCAGCCGAGGAGGCTGGCGAAGAGCCCGAGATCGTGGAAGAGGTCCTGGTCTCCGACGTCATCGGTGCACCGGACGAGGTCACGGTAGAACTGGTCCGTCGGGAGGAGGCGGGTGAGCATGGCGACGAAGCGCAGAATCAAGGTGACGCGCCGGCAGGTTGACGCCGCCAAGAGCACGCTCGAGGCCGACCGCCTTCTCGGCCGCGAGAGCAACCACACCGTCGTGCAGATCGCCAACGCCAAGCCCGTAGCCGTGCGGACGGTGCCAAGTCGATGAGCGTCGCGGTGACACGGGTCGCTCGAGCAGGCGACTGATCCGGGTGAACATCTCGACCGCCATCCAGGGACCCGTCCTCTGGCGCTGTGCGCTCGCCTCCTGGTGCCGACCGGGTCCCGTTTTCCTGCAGCACCGGCGGGAAGCGGCAGAAGTGGGGGCCTGGGGACCCCGCGGCGACCTGGCCGGCTACTTCGAGCCGCCCGCCGAGAAGAGTGCACGTCGTGAGGTCTCTGTTCGGCGGCAATCGGGCTGCGGCCGGGAACGGCCTGCGGGTCGGCCAGCACGATGAGCCCGTGGCCGGTCGAGGCTGGGCTCCGCTCCTCGCACTGCTCGTGCTCGCGGCGTCCGCGTGCGGCGGCGACGACGCCGAGCGGCTGTTGACCGGAGACGACGGCGACGGCCTGCAGGCGGGGTGGGAACGCGACGACCAGGGCGCGCCGCCGTCGGTGATCCGGATCTACCAGGGCGCAACCCATTGCGACATGGACAGCGCTCTGCTCCTGGAGATCCACTGGCCGCCGGACGGCGGCGGCGCCGGGAACACCGGCCACACGTTCGTGCGCGACCCCGACGGTGTCTTCGCGGAGCGCACCGACGGGTCGTTCGATCCCGACGCCGAGCTGCCCGGCGGCGCGATCCCGACCGGCTGGGAGCACGGCACCGGGGTCGCACTGTGGCTGGCGGACGACCTCTCGACGGCCTACGTCGTGGACGGGAACGACGTCGAGGCGTGGCCGGCCCTCGTGGGCGGCTGGATCTGCGCCTGAGCGGTCCCGGTAGGAGTCAGCCGGCCGCGACGTCCCCGTCGGCCGCGGGCGACCGGGGCACCCGCCCCATCAGGTAGAACTCCTCGTTCGGCATGGTGCCGGTCAGGTGCACGAGCCGGTTCGACATCGCGAAGAACGCGCTGATGGCCCCGACGTCCCAGATGTCGTCCTCGGACAGGCCGTGCGCGTGCAGCGACTCCAGGACGGCAGGCGTCACCGTCCACGGCTCCATCGCGAATCGGATGGCCACCTCGACGACGGCGCGCTGCCGGACGTCGAGCTCCGCCTTGCGCCAGTCGGTGGCGATCTGGTCGGCGAGCCGCGGGTTGCGGGCCCGGATGCGCAGGATCGCGCCATGGGCGACGACGCAGTACAGGCAGCGGTTCTCCGCACTCGTGGCGACGACGATGAGTTCCCGGTCGGCCGTGGGGAGCCCCGGGGTGTCCCTGTCCATGAGCGCGTCGTGGTAGGCGAAGAACGCCCGCCACTCCGCGGGCCGGCGCGCGAGGCTCAGGAAGATGTTCGGCACGAAGCCGGACTTCTCCTCGACCTGGTCGAGGCGGGCGCGCAGGTCATCGGGCAGCGAGTCTCGCGAAGGGACCTCGAACATGACCACGACCCTAGGGAGTCCGGGGTCAGCGCGGCAGGGGCTGCCGGGCCACCACCCACAGCGGGAGCTCGTCGTCGGCGGTCCGCAGCTCCTCGCTGACCTCGAACCCGAAACCGCGCAGGAAGCGCACGTTGGCCCAGGAGAAGACGGCGGCGGCCGCCACCTCCTGCATCGTGTCGCAGCGGACGATCACCGGCGCGAGGACGGCGGCGGCCAGCCCGCGGCGGCGGGCCGACGGCCGCACCCCGAGGTGGGCCAGCCACCAGTGCGGCTCCGACGGTCGGGCGGCGCCGATCAGGGCGTCTGTCTCGGCCACGATCCGCGCACGGACCCCGCGGATGTGGGGGAGCTCCTGCGCCAGCGCGCGGGCCACGTCGTCCGGGAGCGGCGCGCTGCCCGCCGGCGGCTGCCAGGCGGCGACGGCGTCCACGTCGTCGGTGACCCAGGTGCTGCCGGTGGCCACCCCGCGGTGACCGGCGTCCAGCTCGTGCAGGCGGGTGAGCCGCTGCATCCGGCCGTCGTCGGGCAGGGCCCAGCGGGTCCAGCGCGAGTCGGCCAGCGCGATGGTGAGCGTGGCAGCGATCCGAGGGACATCGCGCGTCTCGGCCGGCCGGACATCGGGGCCGTCGTCGTCCGGGTCGTCGATCCGCCGGATGGTCGGTCCTGGAGTCACCCCGGCATTCGACCACGCCGGGACGTGACGACGGGGGCCGCCCCGGTGAGGGACGGCCCCCGTCGGGGTGCTCGGTGGTTCAGGCGTCGAAGCCGGCCCGGTCGACCTTGCGGTGGAAGCGGTCGCCGAGCTTGCCGCCGAGGATGGCGCCCAGGAGCGTCACCAGGAGGACGGCGACCAGGGCGATGATCCCGCCGGTCGTCGCGGTGCCCTCGTCGATCGGGATGCGCGGCAGGTCGAGGCGCTGGAGCACGTTGTACTCCGAGCCGAAGACCAGACCCGCGACGGCGAGCGCCAGCACGACGAGCAGGCCGATGACCCAGACGGCGATGCCCTGGCGGGCGCCGTCGAAGCGCGCCATCCGCCCGGCCACGTACCCGCCGGCCAGGTAGGCGAGGAACAGCACGACGAGCAGGGTGATCCCGCCGGCGAGGCCGATGGTGTCGGCCCGGTCGGTGGCGTCGTCGACCGACGAGATGCCTTCGGTGAGCCCGATGGCGACCCCACCGGCGCTCAGGAGCGCGACCAGCAGGACGGCGAGGCCGTTGGCGGACAGCCAGCCGAAGAAGGCGGACCCCCACTTGAGGCCGCCGTAGCGGGAGCGCTGCGCGTCGACGGCGTCGCGCGCCGCGCCCCGGGTCGCCGAGGAGCCGGGGGTGTCGGTGGACGTGGAGTCGGGTGCGGGCATGGCTGGACTCCAGGGGTGAGGGCGGGCGGTGGCGGAGCGGCGGCGGCGCGGGTCGGGACCCCCGCCGCCGCGAGGATCAGCTCCGGCGAGTGGTGGTCTCGTCGTCGAGCTCGATCTGCTCCTTGCGGACCGTCTCGTCGACAGTCTCCTGCTCCGTGACCGTCTGCGTGTCCAGGCGCACCCGCTCGACCGGGACGGCCTCCTTCTCCACGACCGCGCGCTCGGCGTGCAGCACGACCTCGTGCTCCTCCTCGGAGATGGCCGGCCCGTCGAGGGCGTTCCCGACGTTCGCGTCGGTGATCGGTTCGCGCTCGACCCTGATCCCCTCGTGGGTGACCGGCACGGTCTGGGTGACGTTCTCGGTCACGACGTACTTGCGCAGCCGCGCCCGGCCGGCCTCCACCCGCTCGGTGCCGACGCGGAGCTGCTCCTCGGAGCGGGTCATCGCGTCGTCGGTGGTCGGGCCGGAGGTGTCGTGGCCGACCGTGCCGTGCTCGTTCGCCCGGTCCGGAGTCGTTCCGGTCGTGGTGCCGGTCGTGGTCGTGTCGGCGAACTCGCTGCCGGAGGCGATGCCGTAGTAGCGGTACAGCTCGGCTTCCTCGTCGGGGGAGAGGTGCCCGTCGGTGTCGATCTGGGGGGCGTGCTTGATCTTGTCCTTGTCGTAGGGCAGACGGAGGTCGCTGCCGGACAGATCGGCCTCGGCGAGCGGCACGAAGGATTCCTTGGTGCCGAACATGCCGGTGCGGACGGTCGCCCACTCGGGTCGGCCGGTCTCGTCGTCGAGGTAGACCTCGCCGACGGTGCCGAGCTTGCCGTCGGCGCCGACGGCGTTGCTGCCGATGACGGTGCTGAGCTGCTGGTCGGTGATCACGTGCGCTCCTCGCGGGTTCAGGGCTGGGACGGCGGTGGCTCCTCGGGGGCAGGTGCTCACCGCCGAGGGTCGGGTCCGGCCATGCCCGCGTGTTTACGGCGTAAACGCAACGCCGGAGCGTCGGGTCAGTCGCGCGTGTCACCCCGTCGCGGGGTGCGCCCCTCGCGCAGCACCAGCTCCAGCCGCTCGAGCAGGTTCTCCAGCGCCTCCTCGAACTCCGCCGCCGACTCGTCCAGCGACAGCAGGGGCTCCAGCCGCACGACCGTCGGGTACTGGCTCAGGTCGACCGCCTCCTGTTCCGCGGGCACACCCTCCGGCTGGTCCTCGGCGTTCACGGCCACGCCCTTCTGCGATACCTCCAGCAGCAGGTGCCCGAGCAGGAAGCTGGAGTACGCGCGGTAGGCCGACACCGCCGCCTCCTGGCTGAAGCCGCTGTCGATCAACGCGACCAGGAACGACTCCACCCACCGCAGGCTGCGCAGCGGCGGGCGCACCCATGGCGCCGCCGGGGGGCGGGTGGCGACCAGCGGGAAGACCTCGGGATGGGCCAAGGCGATCCGGCGGACGCCGTGGGCCAGCCGCTGCAGGTAGTCCTGCCAGCCGTGCCCGGGCTCGAGGTGGACGTCGGGGTCGCCGTAGAGCTCGTCGATGACCGTCTCGACGACGCCGTCGAGCAGGTTCTCCCGGCTGGGGACGTAGCGGTAGAGGGCCATGGCCTCGACGCCGAGGTGGGCACCCAGCCGGCGCATGGTGAGGGCGGGCAGGCCCTGGGCGTCGATGAACTCGATGGCCGAGCCGAGGATCCGGCGGCGGTCCAGCGCCCCTCGCCCCGATCCGGGAGCCGCGGCCGGCAGCACGGCGGCCGCTCCGCCACGCCCCTCCGGGCTGTCGGGGTCGGCGTCCTCGCGGGGCTCGCTCACGGCTGCCCTCTTCTCCTCGATCGCGACTGTTCTCCGACGATCGTGCACCCCGAGGTGCTCACCGCCGCGACCGAGGTCGTGTGAGGTCCTGTGCACCCAGCGTTGACGCCGCCGTGCACCCAGGGGAAACGACGGCCGCCGAGGCTCGTCCCGTGCCCGCAGCCGTCGTCCCCGAGTCCGCCGAACGCGGCGCCGGGACCCTCCGGACGACGGCGACGCACTGCCCGTACTGCTCGCTCCAGTGCGGCATGGCGGTCACCGCCGGGGACCGCCCGGCGACCCTCGTGCCGCTGGACTTCCCGACCAACCGCGGCGGCCTGTGCTCGAAGGGGTGGTCGTCGGTCGAGCTGCTCGACCACCCCGGGCGGCTGCTGCGCCCGCTGGTCCGCGCGGTGCCCGGCGACCGGACCAGCCCGCTGGTCGAGAGCACCTGGGACGACGCGCTCGGCCGGGTGACCGACGCGATCGGCCGCACCCAGCGCACGCACGGGCGGGACGCGGTCGGCTGCTTCGGCGGCGGCTCGCTGACCAACGAGCAGGCCTACCAGTTCGGCAAGTTCGCCCGGGTCGCGCTGCGCACCAGCGCCATCGACTACAACGGCCGCTTCTGCATGAGTTCGGCCGCGGGCGCGGCGAACCGGGCCTTCGGCCTCGACCGCGGCATGCCGTTCCCGCTGAGCGACATCGCCGAGGCCGATGTCGTCGTCCTGGTCGGCTCCAACCCCGCGGACACCATGCCGCCGGCGATGCAGTGGTTCGACGCCGGGCGCGAGCGCGGCGCGCAGCACGTCGTCGTCGACCCCCGGCGGACCGCGACCGCCCGGCACGCCGCACTCCACCTGCAGCCGCTCCCGGGCACGGACCTGGCGCTGGCCAACGGTTTGCTGCACATCGCGATCGTCGAGGGCCTGGTCGACGAGGCGTACGTCGCCGCGCGGACCAGCGGCTTCGGCGACGTCCGAGCCGGCGTCGCCGCCTACTGGCCCGACCGCGTCGAGCGGCTCACCGGCGTGCCCGTCGAGCAGCAGCGCCGCACGCTCCTCGCCCTCGCCGGGGCGCAGAAGGCGATCATCCTGACCGCGCGCGGCGCGGAGCAGCACCGCAGCGGCACCGACACCGCGCAGGCGTGGATCAACCTGGCGCTGGCCCTCGGACTGCCCGGCCGACCCGGCAGCGGCTGGGGGACGGTCACCGGCCAGGGCAACGGGCAGGGCGGGCGCGAGCACGGGCAGAAGGCCGACCAGCTGCCGGGGTACCGCTCGCTGGCCGATCCGGCCGCCCGCGCGCACGTCGCGGCCGTCTGGGGCGTCGACCCCGACGACCTGCCGATGCCGGGCCGCAGCGCCTTCGAGCTGCTCGACGCCCTCGGCACCGAGGGCGGCGTCCGGACGTTGCTGGTGCTGGCGTCGAACGTCGCGGTCAGCGCGCCCGACGCCCGGCGGGTGATCAGCCGGCTGCGCGACCTGGACTTCCTCGTCGTCAGCGACTTCTTCCTCTCCGAGACCGCCGAGCTCGCCGACGTCGTCCTGCCCAGCGCGATGTGGGCGGAGGAGGCCGGCACGATGACCAACCTCGAGGGCCGGGTGATCCGCCGGCGCCGGGCGCTGGACCCGCCGGCCGGCGTCCCGGACGACCTGCAGCTGCTGGCCACCCTGGCCGAGCGCCTGGGCGCCGGTGCGCTGTTCAGCGGCGACCCCGAGACGGTCTTCGAGGAGCTGCGCCGGGCCAGCGCCGGCGGGACGGCCGACTACGCGGGGATCAGCTACGCGCGCATCGACGACGAGGAGGGCGTCTTCTGGCCGTGCCCGTCGCCGGAGCACCCCGGGACGCCGCGGCTGTTCACCGAGCGCTTCGCCACCCCCGACGGGCGGGCCCGCTTCCTGCGCGTCGAGCACGTCGAGGCACACGAGCCGCCCGACGCCGAGTACCCCTACGTGCTCACCACCGGTCGGGTGCTCGCGCATTACCAGTCCGGTACGCAGACCCGGCGCTCCCGCAGCCTCTCGCTGATCTCCCCCACGCCTCGCGCCGAGCTGCACCCCGACCTGGCCCGGCAGCTGGGGATCGCGCAGGACGACGTGGTGGAACTGGCCACCCGCCGCGGCCGGGCGCGCTTCCACGCGCAGGTCACCGACGCGATCCGGCCCGACGTCGTCTTCGCGCCCTTCCACTGGGGCGGGGGGTCCAGCGCCAACGCACTCACCGACGCCGCGCTCGACCCGACGTCGAAGATGCCCGCCTTCAAGGTCTGCGCAGTCGCCGTCACCCGCGTCGGCGGGCCCGAGGAACTGATCCCGCCTCCCGACACCGCCGCCCAACCCCGACCGACCGCCCACCGTCCACCGACCGGTACCGCGCCCCGCAGCCCGTCCCGGAAGAGGAGCACCGCCGTGAAGAGCACACCCCGTTTCCTGCAAGGCGTCTACCCGATCACCGGAGAGGGGTTGAGCAAGCCGGGCCCGGTCGACCCGGCGGTGCGCTACACCGTTCCCTCCGGCTGCTCGGCCCAGGCGCTGTACTTCCGCGGTGGCAACTCCACCGGCGAGCTGGTCTACGTGCTGCTGCTGTGCGACGGCGAGCCGATGCGCTGGTTCCCGATCGGTGCGAGGGGTGACACCCACGTGCCGCTGCGCGTGGTCGAGGACCTGCCCGGCGGCTCGGTGATCGAGCTGCACGCCGCGGCGCCCGAGGGCGTGACCGGGGAGCTCGTGCTCGACCTCGGGCTGGTGGAGGTCTGATGGCCGGGATGGGTGGGGGGAACCTGCGGGTGCTGGGTGGGCGCCCCGAGGGCGTGACGTCGCTGCACGTCGACGACGAGCTGGAGACGCGCAGCCGGATCGTCGTGGTGGGCAACGGGATGGCCGGGGCCCGGTTCGTCGAGGAGGTGCTCGACCGCGGCGGGGACGAGCAGTTCTGCATCACCGTCCTGGGCGACGAGCCGCACGGCAACTACAACCGGATCATGCTCTCGCCGGTGCTGGCCGGGGAGTCGCACGAGGACGAGATCGTCCTCAACAGCCATGACTGGTACGCCGACAACGGCGTCACGCTGCGGGCCGGTGTCCGCGCGGAGCGGATCGACACCGCCGCGAAGCAGGTGCACGCCGACGACGGCTCGGTCACCCCCTACGACCACCTGGTGCTGGCCACCGGCAGCTACTCGTTCGTCCCCCCGATGGCAGGCGCTCGGAAGGACGACGGCTCGCTGTTGCCCGGCGTCTACGGCTTCCGGACCATCGACGAGACCCGGGCGATGCTCGAGGCCACCGGCCGCTGCCGCCGCGCGGTGGTCATGGGCGGCGGTCTGCTCGGCCTGGAGGCGGCCCGGGCGCTGCAGGGCCACGGGCTGGAGGTCGAGCTCGTGCATGCGATGCCGTGGCTGATGAACGCGCAGCTGGACGCCGAGGCCGGTGCGATCCTGAAGAAGAGCGTCGAGTCCCTCGGCATCACCGTGCACCTCGACGTCCTGGCCTCCGAGGTGCTGGGCGACGAGTACGTGGAAGGTGTGGTCCTCAAGGACGGCCGGCGGCTGGACTGCGACCTGCTCGTCGTCGCCGCCGGGGTCCGCCCGCACACCGACGTCGCCGTCCGGTCGGGGCTGGAGGTGGAGCGGGCGATCGTCGTCGACGACCAGCTGCGCACCGACGACCCCGACGTCTACGCGATCGGCGAGTGCGCCCAGCACCGCGGCTCGGTCTACGGCCTGGTGGCCCCGGCGTGGGAGCACGCGAAGGTGCTGGCCGACGTGCTCACCGGCACCGACCCCGACGCCGAGTACACCGGCAGCCGCACCGCTACCAAGCTCAAGGTCGCCGGCGTCGACGTCGCAGTCATGGGCGTCAGCACCCCCGAGCGGGACGACGACGAGTTCCTGGTGATCTCCGAGCCCAAGCGCGGCGTGCACCTCTCGGTGGTCATCCGCGACGACAAGCTGGTGGGCGCCACGCTGCTCGGCGACACCCGCAAGGTCGCCTTCCTGACCCAGGCCTTCGACCGCGGCGCACCGCTGCCCGAGGAGCGGATCCGGCTGCTGGTCGACCTCTCCGACGGCACTGGGGCGGCCTCGGGTGGGCAATCGGTCGCCGAGCTGCCCGCCGACTCCCAGGTCTGCAATTGCAACGGCGTCTCCAAGGGCGACATCTGCGGCGCGGTCGCCGACGGCTGCGGCAGCGTCGGTGCGGTCATGGACCGCACCCGCGCCGGCAAGGGCTGCGGCTCCTGCAAGTCGCTGGTCAAGCAGATCGCGGAGTGGGCCGCCGACGGCGACGTCACCGAGGACGCCTCCGCCTCCTGGTACGTGCCGGGCATCCCGCTGGCCAAGTCCGAGCTGATGGCCGCCGTCCGGGAGCAGGACCTGCGCAGCGTCTCGGCGGTCTTCGCGGCGCTCGCCCCGGGCGGCAAGGAGGACGCGAAGTCGAAGATGGGCCTCACCTCGCTGCTCAAGCTGATCTGGGGCGTGGACTTCGTGCCGCAGAAGGACGGCGAGTTCATCAACGACCGGGTGCACGCCAACATCCAGCGCGACGGCACGTTCTCCGTCGTCCCGCAGATGAAGGGCGGGGTGACGACGCCGGCGCAGCTGCGCCGCATCGCCGACGTCGCCGAGAAGTACGAGGTGCCGATGGTCAAGGTCACCGGCGGCCAGCGGATCGACCTGCTCGGCGTCCGCAAGGAGGACCTGCCGGCGATGTGGTCCGACCTCGGCATGCCCAGCGGCTACGCCTACGGCAAGAGCATGCGCACGGTGAAGACCTGCGTGGGCTCGGACTTCTGCCGGTTCGGCCTGGACGACTCCACCCAGCTCGGCATCGACCTGGAGACCCGCTTCCAGGGCATCGAGAGCCCGGCGAAGATCAAGATGGCCGTCGTCGGCTGCCCGCGGAACTGCGCCGAGGCCTACGTGAAGGACGTCGGGGTGGTCGCGGTCGGCAGCGGCACGTGGGAGGTCTACGTCGGCGGGGCCGCGGGCGCCACGGTGCGCAAGGGCGACCTGCTGGCCACCGTCTCCTCCGCGCAGGAGGTTCTGACGCTGACCGGCCGGTTCCTGCAGTACTACCGGGAGAACGCCAACTGGCTGGAGCGCACCTACGACTTCGTGCCGCGGGTCGGGCTGGAGGCGATCCGGGCGGTGCTGGCCGACGACGAGGCGTGCGCCGACCTCGACGCCGGCATCCAGCGCTCGATCGACGCCTACACCGATCCGTGGGGCCAGGACACCGGGGAGCCCGCCACCCCTGGCCAGTTCCGGACGTCGCTGCCGCTGGTCGACCTGCCGATGGTTCCGGTCCGATGAGCCTGACCGACGAGCGCACGACCACCACGCCGACGGAGCACACGGTCGGCCGGCTGGACGAGATCCCGATGGGGGAGGGGCGGGCCTACGTCGTCGACGGCGTCCAGGTGGCGGTGTTCCGGCTGCGCGACGGCTCGCTGCACGCCACCCAGGCGGCCTGCCCGCACGCCGGCGGGCCGCTGGCCGACGGGCAGACCGACGTCGACGTGCTCGTCTGCCCGCTGCACCTGTACGCCTACCGGTGGTCCGATGGCGGCTCGTCCGGGCCCGCCGGCCCGCTGCGGCTGTACCCGGTGCGCGAGCAGGACGGCGACCTCGTCGTCACCGTCTGACCCTGCTTTTACGCGGAAGAGCAAGCTGCTTCACCGCGGAAGAGCGGGGGAGGGGTCAGGCGGGCCGGGCGCGGACGTGCATCCGCTCGCCCTGCGGCCCGAACAGCACCAGCCCCTCGGCCGGCTCGGGGAAGGGGTTGGAGAAGGCGTGCGGCACGCGGGTGTCGAACTCGACCACCTCGCCGGCGCCCAGTACGAAGTCGCGCGGTCCGAGCAGCAGCCGGATCCGCCCGGACAGCACGTAGAGCCACTCGTAACCGTCATGCACCTGCTGCTCGGTCGGGCCCACCCGCCAGCGCGGCGGGTACTCCATCTTGTAGGCCTGCAGCCCGCCGCTCTGCCGGGTCAGCGGGACCAGGGTCATGCCGTCGTTCTGCACCGGGCGCCCGTGCACGCGGGGATCCGCGGGCGCGGGTACGTCGACGAGGTCGTCGAGCGCGACGCCGTAGACCCGGGCGAGGGGGAGCAGCAGTTCCAGGGTGGGCCGGCGGCCGCCCGACTCCAGCCGGGACAGCGTGCTCACCGAGATGCCGGTGGCCTCGGCGATGTCGCCCAGCGTGGAGCCTCGGTCGGTGCGGAGCGCCCGCAGCCGGGTGCCCACGTTCTGCAGGACGTCGTCATCTGTCATGGCGCGAGTTTGCCATACCGGCAACGGTGCTTGCCAGAGTTGCACCGCGGCGCGGACAGTGACCGGCATGGACGAGCGATACGACGTGGTGGTCATCGGAGGCGGCGCGGCAGGCCTGAGCGGAGCGCTCACCCTGTCCCGCGCCCGGCGCAGCGTGCTGGTGGTGGACGCGGGCGAGCCCCGCAACGCACCGGCCGGGCACGTGCACAACTACCTCGGCCGGGAGGGCACCCCGCCGGCCGAGCTGTACGCGATCGGTCGCGGTGAGGTGGAGGGCTGCGGCGGCGAGATCCGGAGCGGTCGCGTGGTGCAGGTCCGCCGGGAGGACGACGGCTTCCTCCTGGCTCTGGACGGCGGCGGAGCGGTGCGGGCACGACGGCTGCTGCTGGCCACCGGGCTGGTCGACGACCTGCCCGACCTCCCCGGCGTGGCCGAGCGGTGGGGGAGCACCGTGCTGCACTGCCCCTACTGCCACGGTTGGGAGACCCGCGACCGGGCGGTGGGCATCGTCAGCACCGGCCCGATGGGCGTGCACGCCGCCAAGATGTGGCGGCAGTGGACCGACGACGTCGTCCTCTTCGTGCACACCGGCGCGGAGCCGTCGGACGACGAGCTCGAGGCGCTGGCCGCACGCGGTGTCCGGGTGGTGTGGACCGAGGTGCGCGGGCTGGAGGGCGGTGCCGACGTGCGGCTCGCCGACGGCGAGCTGGTGGCGCGCGACGCGGTCGTCGTCACGACGCGGATGGTCGCCACCGGCGAGCTGCTGGCCGGCCTCGGTGCGACGCCGGTGCCGATGGAGATGCACGGCGCGGTCCTGGGCAGCTTCGTCCCGGCCGACCCGATGGGGCGCACCGACGCCCCCGGGGTCTGGGTCGCCGGCAACGCCGGTGACCTGAGCGCGCAGGTGATCGTGGCGGCCGCTCAGGGGCTCCGCGCCGGAGCGATGATCAACGCCGCCCTGGTCGAGGAGGACACCGCGCGCGCGGTGGCCGCGCAGCGGAGCGTGGCGGCATGAGCGAGCACCAGCACGAGCACCAGCACGAGAACGCGGCGGCGCGGGAGCCCGCGATCACCCGCGACGGCTACGACGAGCTCTAC
>JBBSKB010000006.1:0-57407 GCA_038256725.1 Mycobacteriales bacterium
ACACCGACCAGGGGATGAGTTCAGCATCGCGGGCGATGCGCCGTTGGGGACCACGGCGGCAGCGGAAGTTGCCCCACATGGACGGGACCGTCTCGATGTCGTACTTCCGCCGGTACTCCTCGACCATCCAGCCGTACGTGCGCCCCTCCTCCATCCACCTGATGACCTCTTGCTCGTCCTGGATCTTCGACGCCGGCATACCTCGTTCGCCTTCACGTGTGGGTGCCCGGATTCGCGTCCGGGCTGGCTGCCGGTCTACCTGAGGTACCGATGTCCGTGGGGCAGGTCGCCGCAGCGCCGTGCCTGGTGGGGTGAGAGGTGCCCGAGGGAACCTGCATCTGCGGATCGACGCCACGGCGAGCCGAGTCGCGCAAGATGGGCGGCGTGCTGAGCCGTGACGAGTACCTGGCCGCCTGGTCGCGCTGGCACGGCGACGCCGACACGTCGTCGCCGGTGGTGCGCGGCTGGCTCACCCTCGCGCACACCCTCGCCCGCCCGCTGGCGGGCATGCACCCCGCAGTGGCCACGGCCGCCGGGCTCGTCGTCGCCGCGGCCGCCGTCGGGCCCGCCGCGGCCGGGGGCGGCTGGCTGGTCGTCGCGGGGCTGCTGGTCGGGCTCTCGGGCCTGCTCGACAGCCTCGACGGCGCGCTCGCCATCGGCGCCGGCCGCGCCTCGCAGCGCGGCTACGTGCTCGACTCCGTCGTCGACCGGCTGACCGAGGTGGCCTACGCGGCCGCGCTCTGGGTCGCGGGCGCCCCCGGGTGGCTGGCCGTCCTCTTCGGCGCGCTGTGCTGGCTGCCCGACTACGTGCGGGCGCGTGCCGGTCAGGCGGGCGTGGACCGGACCGGGCCGATCTCGCTGTGGGAACGGCCCACCCGGGTCGTCATGGCCGGCTTCACCCTCGGCGGGGCGGGGGTCGTCTCCGGCCTCCAGGTGCAGGGCGTCGACGGCGACGTGCTGACCGTGACCGTCGGAGCCGCGGTGGGCGCGCTGCTCGGTGCGGTGGCGACGGTGCAACTGGGCTGGTGGCTGCGCTCGGAACTCACCGGACCGGGCGCCGACGCCCCCGGCTGAGCGCCGCCCGACCGGGTGGAGGCGCGCACCTCGTGGCGCCCGGTGGTCGGTGCGACGCCTACTGTGTGCGTGCTCGACCCCTCCCGTCGTCCTCCGTTCCCCAGGCCCGCTCGCGAGCCGGGCGCCCGCGCCCCTCCGGAGCCACACCCCCAGGAGCAGCACGTGCCCGTCGTCGTCACCGGCTCGATCGCCACCGATCACCTCATGACCTTCCCCGGGAAGTTCACGGAGCAGTTCGTCGAGGGCCAGATGGAGAACGTCTCGCTCTCCTTCCTGGTCGACGACCTCGTGCAGCACCGCGGGGGCGCGGGCGCGAACATGGCCTACGGCCTGGGCCTGCTCGGTCTGTCCCCGGTGCTGGTCGGCGCCGTGGGCAGCGACTTCGCCGACTACGAGGCCTGGCTCAGCCGGCACGGCGTCGACACCACCAGCGTGCACTGGTCGGAGTTCAAGCACACCGCGCGGTTCGTGTGCACGACCGACGCCGCGAACAACCAGATCGCCTCCTTCTACTCGGGCGCCATGAGCGAGGCCTCGCAGATCGAGCTGGCGCCGGTCTCCGGCCGCGTGGGGGCGCCCGACCTCGTCGTCATCGGGCCGAACGACCCGACCGCGATGGTCCGGCACACCGAGGAGTGCCGGACCCGTGGCTACGCCTTCGCCGCCGACCCGAGCCAGCAGCTGGCCTGGGCCGACGGCGCGATGATCCGCGAGCTGGTCGACGGCGCGGATCTGCTGTTCACCAACGAGTACGAGTCCCACCTGCTCCAGCAGAAGACCGGCTGGAACGTCGACGAGGTCCTGGCCCGGGTGGGCACCTGGGTCACGACGCGGGCCAAGGAAGGCGTGCTGGTGCGCCAGACCGACGCCGAGCCGATCGAGGTCATCGCCGTCCCGGAGACCAAGCCGGTCGAGCCGACCGGCGGCGGCGACGCGCTGCGCGCCGGGTTCATCGCCGGCCGCATGTGGGGGCTGAGCCTGGAGCGGGCCACCCAGCTGGGTTCCGCCGTCGCCACCGCCGCGGTCGAGGTCATCGGCACCCAGGAGTACGACCTGCCGCGGGACAGTTTCCTGAGCCGCTTCGCCGAGGCCTTCGGCGACGAGGCCGCCGAGGAGATCGACGCCCACCTCCCGGCCTAGCGTCGCCGGAGCGGTCTACTCGCCGCGCAGCCGCTCGCCGATGGTCGGGTCGGCCGCCCACGTCCGGTAGGGGATGCGCGCTATCTCCCGCACTTCGCCGAGGGTCGACCACTCGTTGCCGCCGAGCCGGGCCAGCGGGTGCAGGTGCTCGATGCGCGGGCGCCCGTCACGGACGGCCTCGGCCCAGACGCTGATGTTCCGCACCCGACCGAACACCACCGTGCTGTCGCCGAGGCGCAGCGTGCCGTGCAGCACGCACTCGATGGAGACGGGGGAGTCGGCGACCCGCAGGGCGTCCACCGTCTCGGCCGGCTCCAGCCGCACGCCGGCGTGCTCGGCCTCGCTGTGGTCCGGCGGGAAGTCGGTGGCCGTGGCGTTGACCTGCTCGAACAGCGCCTCGGGGGTCAGGTTCACGGTGAACTCGCCGGTTGCCTCCGCATTGCGCAGCGAGTCCTTGCGGCCCACCGAGGTGAACTGCACGACCGGCGGGTCGACGCAGGCCACCGTGTAGAAGGAATGCGGCGCCAGGTTGTGCACGCCGGCAGCCGACCGGGTGCAGACCCACGCGATCGGCCGGGGGACGACGACGGAGTTGAGCACCCGGTAGAAGGCGCCGGTCTCCATGGCGTCGGGGTCGAAGTGGACGCGGTCGCGCGCTGCCGGCTGGGTCACCGGGCCATCCTCGTCGCAGCGGCCCGGCCCGGCGCGGGCGGTCCGGCGTCGACTGCGCGCCCCCGCCAGCGCAGCGTGCCGCGGCGGTGCCCGAGGACCGACCGGAGCATGAGCGCGTCCAGGGCCAGGACGGAGACGGGATGGGCCAGCGCGTCGGGCCAGACCCGGCCGCCGGTCGCGGCGGCGCTGATCGCCCGGCCGACCACCCCGGCCGCGTACCCGGCCAGCCCGGCGCGCGAGCCGCGGACCGCGGCGGCCGCCGGCAGCACCCAGATGGCGGTGAGGGCGCCCGCCGTGGCCAGCCCTGCGGCGGGCGAGCCGCCGACCGCCGCCCACAGCGACTTGCCGTAGCCGTCGCGCACGCCGGCCCAGCCGTCGTACATCCGGCACACGGCCAGGGTCGAGCCGTCGACGACGGCGCCGCGCCCGCCCGCGGCCTTGACCGCGCGCAGCAGCGCGACGTCCTCGATGACCTCGCCGCGCACCGCGCCGTGCCCGCCGGCCCGGTCGTAGGCGCTGCGCCGCACCACCAGGAACTGCCCGTTCGCGGCGGCCAGCGAGGGCCGCGGCGACCGCTCGGCCAGCCGCAGCGGCAGCAGCGTCGTCCACAGCCACTGCTGCAGGGGCTGGACCAGTCGCTCGGCCGCGCTCATGGTCAGCTGCCGCGGCCAGGGCGAGACCAGGTCCAGGCCGGCGTCGTCGAGGACGGCGACCGCCGCGGCGACGGCGTCGGGCATCAGCCGCACGTCGGCGTCGAGGAAGACCAGGACGTCGGTGTCTCCGGCGGCCGCCGCGCCCTGCGCGCAGGCGTTCGGCTTGCCGAGCCAGCCCGGCCGTGGAGCGCGGGCGGAGACCAGTCGCACGCGCGGATCGGGGGTGGCGGCGACGAGTGCGGCTGTGCCGTCGGTCGATCCGTCGTCGACCACGACCACCCGCAGGTCCGGGACGCCGCGCTGGTCGAGGACCGCGGCCAGGCAGTCGAGGACGTTCGCGGCCTCGTCGCGCACCGGCAGGACGACGGTGACCGCGCGCCGCACCGGCGGCGCCGCGGCCGGGGGGCGGCGCAGCAGGGCGGCGTTCAGCGCGGCGTGCGCCGCGCCGGCGACGGACAGCCCGGCCAGCGCGCGCACCAGCCGACCGCTCACCGGGACCGCTGCACCGCGAGGACGACCAGCACCACAGCGCCCAGCCCGGCACCCCAGGCCGCCGAGCCCGGCAGTCCGAGCCAGCCGGCGTGCGCGAGCGCTCCACCGAGGGTCATCCAGGCCATGGCGAGCAGCGGGGCGGTGTCGCCGATCGCCGGGAGAGGAGCGGTCCGCGCCACGAGCAGGTCGAGCAGCGCCATGAGCACCAGCCCGGCCAGCAGCCAGCCGGCCAGGTTGGTCAGCGGCACCGTGTCGATGCCGGGCAGCCCCGGAGCGGGGTGCTCCCAGGTCCAGTAGCGGGCGTCGACCATCTGCGGGTCGAGCACGACGTCCCAGGCCGCGAAGAGCGCGGCGGCCCAGACGATGCGTGCCGCGCGGCGCCGCCCGGGGCGGACCGGACGGGCCAGGTGCACGGCCAGCAGCCAGCTCGGCCAGGCCATCATCAGCCAGGCCAGCGGCACCAGGAACGGGACGCCGAGCAGTGTCGGGCCCAGGCTGTCGCTGTAGGAGTAGCTGCCGTAGGGGACGCCGGTGGCCAGTCCGGCGCTCTCGAAGACCACCGCGACCACGCCGACGAGCACGAGCACGCCGAGCCCGGTGCGCAGCCCGCGGCTGAGGGAGGTGTGCACCACCGACAGCGTCGCGCCGAGCAGGACGATGGCCCAGCTGACCGCGTCGCGGGTGTCGCCGTCGGTGAGCGGATAGGCGATCGCGGTGCCGATCAGGGCGAGCGCGATCACCAGGGGTGCAGCCTGGCGTGCCGTCCAGGTGCGGGGGAGCGGAAGTGCGGCGATCGACGGGATCACGGGCGTCTCCGCGCCAGCCGAGCCGCCACACGGCGCACCGCGCGCACTGCCGCCGCGCGGGCGAGGGCAGGCCGCGACCGGTCGCCCAGCACGACACCGGCGGCGCTGCGGCCGGAGTTGCCGGACACGCCGCCCCCGGGATGGGTGGAAGCGCCGGCCAGGTAGAGCCCGGGGAGGCCGGGGACGCGATAGCCCGACAGCGCCGGCGTGGGCCGGAAGCCGAACATGCTGGCCAGCCCCATCTCCACGTGCATGACGTTGCCACGGGGGAGGGACAGCTCCCGCTCGAGCTCCAACGGGGTCTGGACGTACAGCCGCTGTACCGAGTCGGCGAAACCGGGTGCGAACCGGTCGACCACCTCGACCAGGCGCTGCGCCTCGGCGTCGGCCAGGGCGTTCCAGTCGGCGCCGTCCGCGAGGGCGTAGGGGTACCACTGACCCCAGAGGGTGACGACGTGCTGCCCGGGTGGCGCGAGCGTGTCGTCGCTGGCGGAGAAGGACATGGCCAGCGGAACCGGCTCGCGCGGCACCCGGCCGGCACCCCAGTCGCCGTGGGCTGCGGCGAGCTGCGCGCGGTCGGTGCACAGGAGTTGCAGTCCCTGCAATGACTCCTGCGGCGTGGCGCCCGGATAGCTCGGTGGCGCGGTGGTGAGGGCCCGCACGACCAGGCCGAACCCGTTCCCCACCGGCGGATCGGCGTCGGCCAGCGCCGGGGGTGCGTCCGGGCCGGCGAGCCGTCGCGTCACGCCGATGTGGCAGGCCGCGACGACGGAGCCCGCATGGATCCGGCGTCCCGATTCCGTCTCGACGCCGGTCACGCGCGGACCGGTGCCGTCGTCGTCGACGAGCAGGCGGGCGGCGCCGTCCCCGAGCTCGACCCGGCCGCCGTCGTCCTCGAGCCGGCGGCGCAGCGCCGCAGTGAGCCCGCCGGAACCCCCGACCGGGTGGCCGGGCGGGACGTCGTGCAGCAGGGCGACCCAGCCGACCATCGCGGCGGTGCCGGGCTCGGACATCGGAGGCCCGGACTGGGCGCCGAACCACGCCAGGGCCGCCTTGAGCCGCTCATGGGAGAACCAGCGGTCCAGCAGTGCGTCACCGGAGCCGAGGAAGTCGACGGCGAGGTCGCCCCCGGGTGTGCGGGCGCGGCCCTCGCCGGGCGCGCCGAGCGGCCAGAAGGAGCGGACCAGCCCGCCGGCGGTCGGTCGCCGGCCGAACGAGGCGACGACGGCGCGGCTGCGCGGGCCCCACACCGCGACGAACTCGCGGTAGGCGGCGGCGTCCTCCTCCCCGCAGGCGGCCGCGATCGAGGCGCAGGTCGCGTCCAGGTCGACGGAGAACACCAGGGGCCGGCCGTCCGGGCCCTCGTCGCCAGGCACGGGTGCGGGCGCGAAGCCCCAGGGATCGCAGTCGATGTAGCGCAGGCCGGAGGCGGCGAGGTCGAGCTCCTCGACGATCCCGCTGTGCCGGATGATCACGTGCGCGCTGGAACCGCGGTCGACGCGGACGCCGGGCCAGCGCTCGACGGTCGACACCGCCCCGCCGAGCACGTCGTCGGACTCGACGACCTCGACCGACAGCCCGGCCCGCGCCAGGTAGCAGGCCGCGACCAGGCCGTTGTGGCCCGAGCCGATCACGACGACGTCGACGGCGGTGTCCGGAGCTGGGTTCACCTCAGCTGTTCGCCGGCTGCGGCGCGCGCGGATGCAGGGGGAGCTCCGCGCCGAGGATGGCGAACGGTCGCGGATCGCCCGGGAAGTGGTAGCCGCGGGCGAGATCGACGAAGCCGTCGGCGTGGTACAGCCGGAAGGCCTTGGTGTCGGCGTCCGGGGTGGAGAGCAGGGCCACCGGGTGCGGCAGGTCGGCGACCAGGGCGTGCAGCAGCTGCCGGCCCAGGCCGCGGCTCTGCGCGTCCGGGTGGACGTGCAGCTCGCAGACCTCGAAGGCGCCGGGGAGCCACCGCTTCGCCGTCCGCCGGTCCAGCGCTGCCCGCACCTGGTCGTGCCACCACTGGCCGGGCGCGATCTCGTAGCCGTAGCCGAAGCCGACCAGCTGCTCGCCCGTCTCGCCCCCATCCGCCCCGGTGGCGGCGAAGGCGCCGACGGCGCGGAATCCGGGACGGTCGGTGTGCTGGATGGCGTAGCCGTACCGCCCCGCGACGACCGCGGAGTCGTAGCCCATCGCGAGGCCGTAGATCGCCAGCGCCTCGTGCATGTGGTCGCGCAGCCACGGGATCGGCAGCTCGGTGATCCGGGTGTCCGGCCTGGTGTCGGTCACGTGCCGACCGCCTCCTCGACGTCGTGGGGACGGGGGTCGGTGCCGCTGACCTCGGCGGGAGCGTCCTGGCCGACCTCGGCGGGGGTGCCGTCGGTGAGCCGGAGCAGCTCGTCGTAGGTGGTGGGGAAGACCGTCGCCGGGTGGCCGGCGGCGGCCCAGACCTGAGCATGCCGGGCGAGCTCGACGTCGACGAGGGTGCCGAGGGGTTCGGGGTGGCCGACGGGGGCGACGCCGCCGATCGGCTGGCCGGTCACCCGACGGACCAGCTCGGCCGGTGCCCGGGAGACGGAGGGGACGCCGAGCAGGCCGGCGACCTTGCTCTCGTCGACCCGGTGCGCGCCGCTGGTCAGGACGAGCAGTGGTTCGCCGGCGGCGACGAAGACCAGGCTGTTGGCGATCGCGCCCACCGGCACGCCCAGCTCGGCGGCGGACGCGGCGGCGGTGCGGACCTCGGCCGGGAGCACGCGCACCTCGCCGGCCGCACCTGCCTCCTGCAGCAGGCGGCTGACCGCCGCGACCCGGGGGTGCGCGGGCGGGGACATGCGCCTGATCCTGCCACCGGTCCCGGAGGCGTGCGTGCCGCGTCGTCTCGGCGTGCGCGGTCTCGTCGACGCGGCGTTCCCGGTGGCCGGTCGACCTGCGAGAACTGTCGTACCCGACCCCTACCGTGCAGGTATGTGGGACGGAAGAGTTCCCGGACCGCCGGAGGACGGTGAGCCGATCCCGTTCGCGCCGCACGAGGTGACGTCGGCGGGCGCGACGGAGCTCGAGCTCGTCGCCGACATCTGGTCACGGGGCGGTGCGGGCCCCGACGCACGGGCCGCGCGCCCGCTCGCGCTCTCCGACGTCTCCGACGTCTCCGACGACTTCGTCTCCGAGCTGGCCGTCATCCGGCACTGCTCCGAAGCGGATGCATCCCGGCTGGCGGTGGAGTCGCTGCTGCTCACCACGAAGCTGTCACCGACCTGGTCGGCGCTGTTCGCGGGGCGGCTGACGGTGCGCAAGGCGCGCATCCTGCTCGACCTGCTCGGCGACGCGTCCGACGCCGTGGCTGCGGAGGTGCAGGCGCGGGTGCTCCCCGGCGCCGAGGACTGCCCGCCGTCGCGGCTGGGGGACCGGGCCCGGTACCACCTCTACCGGGTCGATGGTGCGGCCAAGGAGCGCCGCCGCCGGGAGGCCGAGCGGAAGGCCGACGTGCACGTCGAGCGGACCGCCGACGACCTCGGCCGGCTGGTGATCGAGGGGCCGTTGCCCGCCGTGCACGCGGCCCGTGGCGCCGTCGACCAGTACGCCCGGTGGATGCGGGCCGAGGGCGACGACCGGCCGATGGGCATGCTGCGCTCGTCCGTCGCCCTCGGTCTGATCCTCCGGCCCTGGGAGACCGGCCGTCCGGCGGTGACGGCTCACCTGAACATCCACGCGGCGCTGCCCGCGCTCCGGCCGGATGCGACGCCCGGGGCCACGCCGGCAGAGCTGGACGGGCAGCTGATCTCCGCCGCGCAGTGCCGGGAGCTGCTCGCGACGCTGGACGTGCTGGGCCTCTCCTCACCCCCGGCCGGCGGTTCGATCGCCGTTGCGGTCGACGACCCGGCGAGCGGGGAGACGATCGCCGTGGCCACCGCGCAGAGCTCCGCCGGGCGGCCGGGAGACGTCGTGTCCGCCGCCGGAAGGCCGCCGGCGGGGCCGGTCGGCCCGACGCCGCGGACGGGCCGGGGCTGCAGCCCCCGCCGCCGAACCGGGGTTACCGCCCCACCGCCGGGCAACGGCGGTTCGTCTCCGTCCGCGACCGGCACTGCCGGATGCCGGGCTGCCGTCGCCGCGCCGGGCGCTGCGACATCGACCACGTGGAGCCGTTCGCCGACGGCGGCCCGACGGCGTGTCCGAACCTCTGCTGCCTGTGCCGGCGCCATCACCGGATCAAGACCTTCGCCCGGGGATGGTCATTCTCCCTGCTCGACGACGGACAGCTCCTCGTCCGCACCCCGTCGGGTGTCTCGCGGAGCACGAGTCCGCCCGGCTGGTACCCCGATCCCGAGCCGGAGCCGCCGTGGCTCGAGGAGCTCGCGCCGCCCGATGCACTGCAGATCTGAGGGGCGCGCGTCGTCTTGACGGCGCACCCTCCGCTCCGGTCTACTGGACGTGTTCGAACAGACGTTCGAACGAGAAGTTCCAGCGCCACCCGCACCCGTCCCCGGCCTTCCCCACGGGGTGGTGCGGACGGCGGGGTGTCGGAGACGTGGGGAGGTCGGTCGATGAGCCGGGTGCTCGGTGAGGCCGTCGAACGGGTCGGCGAAGAGGTGCAGGTGGAGCGGGGCTCCCTCGGTCCGGTGCAGTTCTGGCGCGGGCAGTCCCGCTACCTCGTGGGGGAACTGCTCGACTCGTGGCTGGAGACCTCCCCCTGGTGGCAGCGCGACGCCGGGGCCGGGGGAGCGTCGGCCGACCTGGTCTCCGCGCGCGAGGTGTGGCGGGTGGAGGCGGTGCGGGCCGGGCGCTCGCGGACCGACTTCGCCGGCGTCTTCGACCTGTCCTGGGACGCCGCCGCGAACCGCTGGTGGCTCGTCCGGGTGCACGACTGATGGGCGCCCGACCGCTGATGGCCGACCAGCTGCCCCTGCCCCCGGCGCTGCCCGCCGCCGCCGTCACGCTGCTGGACCAGGCGCGCCGCGGCCTGATCGAGGCCGCCGCGAGCAGCGATGTGCGGCAGCGCTACGCCACCGCACACCTCGGCGCGCTGCGGGCCGCGGCCGCCGTGCTGGCTGCCCGCACCCGCCCCGAGTCCGGGCGGCGCCGACCGCGCAGCGCCTGGGTGCTGCTCGAGCAGGTCGCCCCCGAGCTGGGGGAGTGGGCCACCTTCTTCGCCGCCGGCGCGGCCAAGCGTGCCGCCGCCGAGGCCGGTCTCTCCTCCGCGGTCACCGACCGGGAGGCCGACGACCTGATCCGGGACGTCGGCACCTTCCTCGCGGTCGTGGAGAACTGCCTGGGCGTCAACGCCCGGCCCGCCTACCCGCGGCCGCGGGTCGTCGGCGGCACCTCGTCCGAGCCGCCGAGGTGAGTGACCCCTTCGTCCACCTGCACGTCGCGTCGGGCTACTCCATGCGGTTCGGGGCCAACCACCCCGCAGACCTGGTGTCCCGCGCCGTCGAGCACGGGATGGGCGCCCTGGCCCTCACCGACCGCGACGGGCTCTACGGGGCGGTCAAGTTCGCCCTGGCCTGCCGCTCGGCGGGGATCCGGCCGATCTTCGGGGTCGACCTCGCCGTCGCACCGGCGCTGGACACCACCGCCCCACCGGCGCTCGCCCGCGCTCTCGGCGGCGCGGCGTCCGGTGCCCGGCCGCCCCGGCTGCACCCCGGCGCCCCGGCCGGCACCCGTCGGGCGCCGGCCCGGGGTGGCGCGGCCGTCGACGCACGGCTGCCGCGCACCACCTTCCTCGCCCGGAACGGCGCCGGCTGGGCGTCGCTGTGCCGGCTCACCAGCAGCACCCACCTGCGCGGCTCCCGCGGTGAACCGGTCAGCTCGCTGGCCATGGCCGCCGAGCACGCCACCGGACTCACCGCGCTGCTCGGTCCCGACTCCGCGGTGGGGCGGGCGCTGGTCGCCGGCCGCGCCGACCACGCCGAAGCACTGCTGGACACCTGGCGGTCGGTCTTCGGCTCGAACCTGGTCCTCGAGGTCGTGCACCACCGCGGCCGGGGAGACCGGCAGCGGGCGCAGGCGATGCTCCGGTTCGCTGCCGAGCAGGGCGTGCCGGCCGTGCTCAGCAACGCCGTCCGGTACGTCGACGCCCTGGACGCGCCGACCGCCGACGTCCTCGACGCCGCCCGCCGGCTGGTGCCGCTGGACCTGCGGCACGTCGACCGGCGCACCGCCGAGGGCTACCTGAAGTCGGGCAAGGAGATGGAGCAGGTCGCCGAGGACCTCGTCGGACCCGACCGGGACGCCGCCCTGCGGCTGCTCGAGCGCACCGCGCGGCTGGCCGAGCAGTGCTCCGTCGATCCCCGGGACGACCTCGGCATCGGCAGCGTCCGCTATCCCGAGCTCGACGTCGTCACCACGCCCACCGAGCGGGGGCTGACCTCGTCGGAGGTGCTGCGGGCGCGCTGCGAGGCGGGCATGGGCCGGCGCGGGATGCCGTCGTCGGAGCGGGTGCGCGCCCGTCTCGACGAGGAGCTGGCCGTGATCGACTCACTCGGCTACCCCTCCTACTTCCTCACCGTCGCCGACGTGGTCGACCTCATCAAGAGCTTGAGGGTTCGGGCCGCGGCGCGCGGCTCCGGCGCCGGCAGCCTGGTCACCTACCTGCTCGGCATCTCCGACGTCGACCCGATCCGCTACGGCCTGCTGATGGAGCGGTTCCTCTCGCCGCTGCGCCACCAGCTGCCCGACATCGACATCGACGTGGAGTCCGCCCGGCGGATGGAGGTCTACGACGCCGTCCTCGACCGCTTCGGCGCCGACCGGGTCAGCTGCATCTCGATGATGGACACCTACCGGGTGCGGCACGCGATCCGCGACGTGGGCGCCGCGCTCAGCCTGCCGCAGGCCGAGATCGACGCCGTCGCCAAGGCGTTCCCGCACATCCGCGCCAACCAGGTGCACGCCGCGCTCCGTGACCTGCCCGAGCTGCGGGCCAGCCGGTACGGGTCCAAGCGCGCCGGCGGCTCCGGCGACCTGGACCTGCTGTTCGACCTGGTCGCCCGGCTCGACGGGCTGCCCCGGCACATCGCGCTGCACCCGTGCGGCGTGCTGCTCTCCGACGCCACCCTGCTCGACCGCACGCCCGTCGAGAGCAGTTACCTCGGCTATCCGATGAGCCAGTTCGACAAGGACGACGTCGAGGAGCTCGGCCTGCTCAAGCTCGACCTGCTCGGCATCCGGATGCAGTCGGCGATCGCCCACGCCCTGGACGAGGTCGCCCGGGTCGACGGCGAGACCCTCGACATCGACGCCGTCCCGCGCGACGACCCGACGACCTTCGAGCTGATCCGCAGCACCCGCACGCTGGGCATGTTCCAGATCGAGTCGCCGGGCCAGCGTGAACTGGTCGGCAAGTTCGGGCCGCAGACCTTCGAGGACATCATCGTCGACATCTCGCTGTTCCGGCCCGGGCCGGTGAAGAGCGACATGGTCACCCCGTTCCTGCTGGCCCGGAACGGCTGGCGCGAGGCCGAGTACCCGCACCCCGACCTGGAGTTCGCGCTCGCGGAGACCGCGGGGGTGGTGGTCTTCCACGAGCAGGTGCTGCACGTGGTGTCCCGGATGACCGGCTGCTCGCTGGCCGAGGCCGACGAGGTGCGCCGGGCGCTGGGAGAGAAGGACGCCCATCCCGAGGTGCGGGCGTGGTTCATGCCCCGCGTGCTGGACGCCGGCTACCCGGAGCCGGTGGCCGAGCAGGTCTGGCAGGTGCTGGTGGCCTTCGGGTCGTTCGGCTTCTGCAAGGCCCATGCCGCGGCGTTCGCGCTGCCCACCTACCAGTCGGCCTGGCTGAAGACGCACCACCCGGCGGCGTTCCTCGCCGGGGTGCTCACCCACGACCCCGGCATGTACCCGAAGCGGCTGATCCTCGACGACGCCCGCAACTTCGGCATCCGGGTGCTCGGCCTCGACGTCAACGCCTCGGGCGCGACGTACCGGGTCGAGCGCCCGGAGCGGGAGGAGCAGGAAGAGGGGTGTGACGAAACCCCGGCCGAGAGTTCGGTCGGGGGCTGGCGGCGGCCGGAGTGGATGCCGGCGGCGATGTCCGCCCCCTCCCGGTACGGCATCCGGCTGTCCCTGGCCGACGTGAAGGGCATCTCCGACGACGAGGTCGCCCGCGTCGTCACCGGGCAGCCCTACCGCTCGCTCACCGACTTCTGGTCCCGGGCGTCGGTGTCCCGTCCGGTGGTGGAGCGGCTGGTGCTGGCCGGTGGGTTCGACTCGCTGTACGGCTTCGGCATGCGCGACCGCGAGTCGCGCCGTCCCGCGCACCGGCGCCGCCAGCTGACCCGCCGCGACCTGCTGCTGCAGATCGGCGAGCTGGACCGGTGGAGCCGCAGCGGCGCGCGGGCGAGTTCCGCCGGGCAGCTGAGCCTCGACCTGCTGGGCATGGAGGAGGACGGCGCCGGCCAGGACGGGTTGTTCGGGCTCGACGAGGTGGCGGGGCAGGACGAGCGCGCCGGCGGGCTCGGCGCGGGTCCCGGTTGGGCCGAGGGCAGCGGGCTGCCGGAGTTCACCGACGCCGAACTGGTGCGCGCCGAGCTCGAGGTGCTGGGCCTGGACGCCAGCCGGCACGTCGTCGACTTCTACAAGCCGTTCCTCGCCGCGCTCGGCGCGGTGCCGGCCGACGACCTGCTCGGCTGCCGCAGCGGCTCGGAGCTGCTGGTCGCCGGGGTGAAGGTCGCCACGCAGACCCCGCCGATCCGGTCGGGACGCCGGGTGGTCTTCGTGACCCTCGACGACGGGACCGGCTGCACCGACTCGACCTTCTTCGAGGACGCCCAGGGCCCCTACGCCGCGACGGTCTTCCACTCGTGGCTGCTGGTGATCCGCGGCGTCCTGCGCCGCACCGGAGCGCGCGGGGTCTCGCTGCGAGCGACCGGGGCGTGGGAGCTCCCTGCGCTGCACGAGGCCTGGGAGACCGGCGGGCTGGACGCGGTGCGCGAGCTGATGGCCGCCCCGGGGGAGTACACCGAGCAGGCGGTCGCCGGGGCGGCGGCCTCCCACGGGCCGCGGCCGGTCGTGGTGCGTCCGGTACTGGTGCACCCCACCGGCTTCCGGATGTCGCCCTACGCCGACATCAAGCCGGCCGGCGACGACGCCGGAACAGCGGCCCGACGCGCGGCAGCGGGTCCGCCCCGCAAGCTCTGGCACTCCAGCCCGGGCAGCTCCGGGCACTGAGCAGGATGGGCGGCATGACCCGGGACCTGCGCGTGTGCTTCGTCGGCGACTCCTACGTCGCGGGGGTCGGCGATCCCGAGCACCTCGGGTGGGCCGGCCGGCTCGCCCGGAGCAGCGCACGCGACGGCGTGCCGCTGACCAGCTACGTCCTGGGCGTGCGGCGGCAGACCACCGCGGAGGTCGCCGACCGGTGGGCCGCCGAGTGCCGGGTCCGCCTGGCCGGAGGCGGGTGGGAGCCGCGGGTCGTCCTGTCCACCGGCGTCAACGACACCACCGAGGAGGACGGCGCCCTGCGCCTCGCGACCCCGGAGTCGGTCGCCGCGCTCACCCGGATCCTGGGCGGCGCGGCCGCCGCAGGGTGGCCGGTGCTCGTGGTCGGTCCGCCGGCCACCGCCGACGACACCCAGAACGACCGGATCGCCGACCTCGGCGACCGCTTCGCCCGCGTCTGCGCCGAGCACGACGTGCCGTACGTCCCGGTCGCCGCCGCCCTCGCCGCCGACCCGACGTGGCGGGCCGAGGTGGCCGCCGGCGACGGCGCCCACCCGGGAGCCGACGGCTACGCCGTGCTCGCGGGCCTCGTCCGCCCGCACTGGCAGCGCTGGCTCACCGGCTGATCGGGGGGAGTGCGCGGTCGCCCCGCCATCCGGTCCGGTCTCAGCCCTCGCCGTCCTCACCGTCGGTCGCGTCCTCGACCTCTCGCTCGACGTCGTCGACGCCCTCTTCGATGTTCTGCTCGACGTCGTCGTCCACGACGTCGGACCCGCAGGCCACGGTCGTGAGGGACGCGGCGGTGATGGCGAACGCGGCCGCGGTCGTCCGGAGCAGGCGACGGCGGGGGCGGGTGGCGCTGGTCATGGCAACTCCTCAGGACGGCGAACGGTCCAGGGACTCGTGCCCGCCGGCGGGGTGCCGCCAAACGGGCGATCTCCCTACCGGAGCGAGGGCAGGTGGACCAGACCCGCGTCGGTCTCCCGGAACCCGCAGGCGCCGACGTAGAAGGGCCGCAGCTCCGGCCGGTAGTCGACGTGCAGCCACTCGCAGCCCGCCGCCCTGGCCCCCTCGACCGCGGCCCGCACGACCGTCGCGCCGATGCCCTCTCGCTGACGGTCGCCCCGGGTCTTCGTGTCGAGGAGGAAGGCGTGGTCACCGCCGTCCCACGCGACGTTCACGAAGCCGACGAGGGTGCCGCCCACCCGAGCCGTCACCCACCCGAGGCTGTGCCCGCGGATCCGGTCCCACCAGCCGGCCACCGGAGCCCCGCCGTGGGACGCGACGAGCTCCACCATCTCGGCGTCGGTCACGGGGCCCCGCCAGGCGAGGACGACCTCCGGGGAATCGCGCACCCCGGCACGGTAGGTGCGGGCCGTCCGCGACGGCACTCCCGTTTCCTCCGGCCGGCCGATGAGATCCGGGCGGCGCGCGCGTCACCACCACGACAGCGATTGCACGGCGACAGAGGAGTTCTCCCATGCCCCAGCAGATCCCGTGCCTGTGGTTCGACGGCCAGGCGGAGGAGGCCGCGACGCTCTACACCTCGCTCTTCCCGAACTCGAGCATCGACGACGTCACCCGCTACGGCCCCGACATGCCCCCGCCGATGAAGGAGGGCGACGTCATGACCGTGCGCTTCACCCTCGACGGCCAGGAGTACACGGCGCTCAACGGCGGCCCGCAGTTCCCGTTCACCGAGGCCGTCTCCTTCCAGATCATCTGCACCGACCAGGAGGAGGCCGACCACTACTGGTACGGCCTGATCGAGGGAGGTGGCGAGGAGAGCCAGTGCGGCTGGCTCAAGGACCGGTTCGGGGTCTCCTGGCAGGTGAACCCGGTCCAGCTCACCGCGCTGCTCGGCGACCCCGACCCGGGCCGGGCCCAGCGCGCGACGCAGGCGATGCTCCGGATGCGCCGCATCGACATCGCCGAGATCGAGCGGGCCGCGGACAGCACCGACGCCTGACCCGGCCGACCCGCGACCCGCGACCCGCGCGCGGCGCCCATCGGCGGGGAAGCGGTGGGCGCCGTCGCGCGCCACTAGGCTCCGACTGTGCCGACCCCGTCCGCTCCCTCGCCCGCCGAGCAGCTTCCCCCGCGGAGCGCTGCCGTCTGGGCGGCACTGGATCCGGTGACCGGCGCCGGCACCCCGCTGCGGGTGCTCGATGTCGGCGGCGGCAGCGGCATGTTCGCCGTCCCGCTCGCCCGGCTCGGCCACTCGGTCACCGTCGTCGACCCCAGCGCCGATGCGCTGGCCACCCTCGCCCGGCGCGCCTCGACGGCCGGCGTCGGCGACCGCGTCCGCGGGGTGCAGGGCGACGGCGACCAGCTCGGCGAGGTGCTCGCCGCCTCGGCCCCGGACGGTGGCGGCTACGACCTGGCCCTCTGCCACTCCGTGCTCGAGGTCGTCGACGACCCCGCCCACACCCTCCGGGAGATCGCCGGTGCGCTGCGTCCCGGCGGCCAGGTGAGCGTCGCCGCGGCGAACCGCGCCGGTGCTGTCCTCGCCCGCGCCGTCGCCGGGCACCCGGTCGAGGCGCTGGCCCTGCTGGAGGACCGCGATCCTGCGGCCGGCCGCACCCGGCCCGCCGCCCGGCGCCGGTTCGCCCCCGCCGACCTCCTCGCGCTCGTCGAGGGAGCCGGCCTGCGCCCGGGCCCCTGGCGCGGCGTCTCGGTCGTCGCCGACCTGCTCGACGCCTCGTCGGGAGCCGACCCCGGCGCGGTCCGTGCCCTCGAGCTCGCCCTGGCCGGCACGTCGCCGTACCGCGAGGTGGCCACGGGCCTGCACGTCCTCGCCGCGCGCCCCTGATGCCGCCGGCCACGACGCCGGTGCCCGCCGACCTGCGCCGGCCGGCCTACGGCACCGCGACCCTCGCCGACGTCCTGCCGGGTGCCGCGGTGGCGCTCGGCATCCCGCTGGACCGCGGCGACGTCCCCATCGACCCGCTGGGCCTGGCCACCGCCCTGGTCGGGGCGCGACGGGTGGCCGTGCTGCTCGTGGACGGCCTCGGCGCCGACCTCGTCCGGCAGCACGCCCACCTCGCACCGACCCTCGCCGGGCTGGCCCGCCCCGCCGGCGATCTCTCCGCACCGTGTCCGAGCACCACCCCGGTCAGCCTCACCACCCTCGGCACCGGCCTCCCGCCGGGCGGCCACGGCGTGCTGGGCTTCGTCACGGATGTGCCGGGGGAGGACCGGGCCCTCAACCACACCCAGTGGCGCGACGACCCCGACCCCGACACCTGGGCGCCCCGGCCCACCGTCTTCGGACGGGCCGCGGCGGCCGGCGTCCCCGCCACCGTCGTCGCCCCGTACGCCTACACCGGCAGCGGGCTGAGCCGGGCCGCCTACCGCGGCGCCACCTACACCGGCACGGTCGGCGCCGGTGACCTCGCCGCCCTGGTCCTGCGCGCGCTCCGGGCCACGCCGCGCGCCCTCGTCTACGGCTACTTCGCCGACCTCGACCTCACCGGGCACGTCCGCGGCGTCGACTCCGACAGCTGGCGGGCGCAGCTCCAGCTGGTCGACCGCATGGTCGAGCACATCGTGGCCGGGCTCCCCGGCGACGCCGCCCTCCTGGTCACCGCCGACCACGGCATGCTCGACGTCCCTGCGGGCACCCGGCTCGACCTCGACGCCGTGCCGGACCTCGACGACGGCGTCCGGCTGCTGGCCGGCGAACCACGGGCGCGTTACGTGCACGCCGTCCCGGGCGCGGCCGCGGACGTGCTGGGCCGGTGGCAGGAACTGCTGGGGGAGCGGGCCTGGGTGGTCTCCCGCGAGGAGGCGATCGCCAGCGGCATCTTCGGCCCGGTCGACCCCGCTGTGGCCGCCCGCATCGGCGACGTCGTCGCGCTCGCCCGCGGCACCTGGGCGCTCACGGCCTCCGCGCGCGAACCCGGGCCCAGCCGGCTGACCGCCTTCCACGGCTCGCTCACCGCGACCGAGCTGGCCATCCCGCTGCTCCTCGCAACCGGTGCCTCACTGACCTGAGCCCGCGTTCAGCGGGTGACCGACAGCCGGTGCCAGGTGCGCACCCGGCCGGGGCGGGCCGCCTGGCAGGTCAGGTGCACCGCCTCCGCCGAGGGGCGGCTCTCCACGACGACGGTCACCGGCCCCGGGGTGCCGGCCAGCACGACCTGCCAGCGCTCCACGTCCGGCGCGGGATCGGGCAGCCGGGTGGCCTCCAGCGGAGCCAGGTCGTCGACGCCGAGCAGCCCGAGCTCCTCGCGGGCGCCGTGCTGCGCGGCCTGCACGTGTGCCGCCAGCCCGGCCCGCCCGCGCAGCCACGCCACCGCCACCTGCCCCGGCTGGGGGGCGGCCACCAGCAGCCCGCCGTCACCGGGCACCTGCCCGTAGTAGAAGCCCTGGGGGAGGACGACGACGTTGGCGGCGAACCGGTCCCCGCCGAGGTGGCTGCACTCCCACACGTCGGCCGGGCCGGGCGCCGGCATGGCGCGCGCGAGCGGCCGGCCGCGGAGCGCGCAGCAGGCGTCGTGCCCGCCGTGCGTGCAGACCAGGTAGGCCGGGCCCGTCGTCGGCTCGCCGACCGACCCGTCCCAGGGCGCGGTCAGCAGGTCGGCGTCCGACGTCCGCACCGACCACCACATCCCCACCCGCCCGGGGCGGCTGTCGGCGTACGCCCACCGGCCCCCGGCGTCGGCGAGCCGATCACCGGGACGGCGGACGAGCAGCACCCGCACGTCCTCCTGCCGGGCGCGCTCCGCCAGCAGCGGGGCCACGCGCGCGTCGAGCCGGGACTGCAGCAGGGCGTCCCGGCCCCACGGCCCGGGCTGCTCCACCAGCAGCCAGCGCTGCGCGGGTGAGGCGGTCGCGATGCTCGAGTCGCCGCGCGCGAGCGCCTGCACCGAGCAGCGCGCGGCGTCCAGCCGCCCGGCCGGGCGGCGTGGGACGTCGGTGCTGCACAGGTCGTCCGGGGGGAGCGGCGTCGGGGGAGTCACGGCCCGGCGACTGCGGTGTCCGGGACGACGACGACAGCCTCGGTGACCAGCCGGCGCGCGAGCGTGATCCGCTCGTCGGGCCCGAGCCCGGGCAGGTCGCCCACCTTCAGCTCGCCGACGGCCAGGAGCTCGGTCAGCGCCGCGCGGACGGACCCCGGGAAGGAGTGCGTCCGCCGCCCGCCCACCAGCGTCACGCGGCCGTCGTCCTCGTCGCGGAGGACGCAGCGCAGCCGCGGGCGGAGCCGGACGGCGGTGTCGGCGGTGAGGGCGGCCGCGGCGGCCGACGTGGCGAGCGGCGCGACCGGCTCGGGACGGACCTGCGCCCACGTGCGGGCGCGGAGCTGATCGGCGACCTCGGCGGGGTCCACCCGGCCGAGCCAGTCCCGCAGGCCCTCGACGACGGCGGCGACGTCCTCGCGGAGGCTGTCGGGGTCGGCGAGGTCGACGCCCAGCGGCAGCGAGCCGCGCAGTCCGGGGTCGTCGGCGGCCAGGGTGCGGACGAGGTCGAGCGCAGCCTCGGCAGCGCCCCAGCGGGTGACCGAGTGGATGCCGATGGTCAGGTGTGCGCTGATCTCGCCGAGCGCGGTGGCCGAGTGCAGGAAGCCGCGCGGCAGGTAGAGCACGTCACCCGGCTCGAGGACGGCGTCGATCACCGGCTCGCGGGCGGCCGCGGCGGCGACGTCCTCGCGGCGGTCGGTCCAGACCTGGGTGCGCAGCGGATCGCGCAGCACCGGCTCGTGGATGGTCCAGTGCTTCTGCCCGGCGACCTGCAGCACGAAGACGTCGTGCACGTCGTAGTGGGCGTCGAACCCGCGCGAGGACGGCGGGGTGACGTAGGCGTTGACCTGGGTGGGGTGGCCGAGGTCGGCGGCCAGCTGGTCGGCGAACTCGATCAGCGGCGGCCACAGCCGGTGCAGGCCCTGCAGGACCACCGTGCTGCCGTCGGCGAACAGCCGCAGCACGGCGTCCGAGCTCACCTGGTCGGCGATCTCGGCGCCGGCGCCGGCGGAGCCGGTGAAGCGCTTGGTGTCGACGACCTGGCCGTCCTTCGCGATGCGCAGGAAGGGTGTGCGCAGCCCGCGGCGGGAGAGCAGCTCGTCGACCGCCGCGAGGTCGAGCAGGTCGGTGAAGGTGTTGCCGGTGTCCGCGGCGCGGGTCAGCAGGGGCGTGTGCCCCCAGTGGTCGCGCGCGAAGACCTCCGGGTCGGTGTCCGTGCACCGCCGCAGGGCCGGGCGGAGCAACTGCTCCGCCCGGCCCTGCGGGGCGGGGTGCTCGCTCAGGCCGAACCGTCCGCGCCGCCGTCGGCACCGCCGTCCGCGCCGCCGTCGGCGCCACCGTCAGCACCGCCGTCGGCACCGCCGTCGGCACCACCGTCAGCACCACCGTCGGCACCGCCGTCAGCACCACCGTCGTGGCCGCCGGGGGTGCCCGCCGCGCCGTGGTCGGCCGCGCCCGCGCTGCCGTCGGCCGGACCGTGGGCACCGCTGTCCGCGCCGCCGTCGGCACCGCCGTCGCCGCTGGTCTTCTCGTCGTCCAGAGCCATGGGCTCCTCCGCTCCGTCAGGGTGCGGCCGCCGGTCGGCGGCTGTCGATCGCTGTCTACCTCGCTCGCCGAGGTTCGACACATGCGCACTCTCCTCCACGACCGGCGGCAGCGGTCACGAGTGCGTCACGGCTGCGGTGCCGGCGCGACTCCCGACCGGGAGGCGGCTACCGTCGACCCCGGGTATCCGAACACGTGTTCGAATGGCGGGAGGCGGTGTGGGAGTGGGTGGACGGGCGCAGGGCTGCACCGTGCTGCACGTCGACATGGACGCGTTCTTCGCCAGCGTCGAGGTGCGGCGGCGGCCGGAGCTGGCCGGTACGCCGGTGATCGTGGGCGGGGCGGGCAACCGGGGGGTGGTCACCTCGGCCACCTACGAGGCACGGCGCTACGGCGTGCACGCGGCCATGCCCACCGCGCGCGCCCTGCGGCTGTGCCCGACGGCGACGGTGGTCCCCGGTGACCTGGCGCTCTACGGCGAGGTCTCCCGGTCGGTGATGGCGCTGTTCCGCTCGATCACCCCGCTGGTGGAGCCGCTGAGCCTGGACGAGGCGTTCCTCGACGTGCAGGGCGCCGGCCGCAGGCTGGGGAGCGCCGCCGAGGTCGGGGAGTACCTCCGCGCCCGCGTCTTCGACGAGCAGGGGATCACCTGCTCGGTCGGTGTGGCGAGCAGCAAGTTCGTCGCCAAGCTCGCCTCCACCTCCGCCAAGCCCGACGGGATGCGGATCGTCCGCCCAGCAGAGGTGATGGACTTCCTGCACCCGCTGCCGGTCGGCGCGCTGTGGGGCGTCGGCCCCAAGACCGAGGAGCAGCTGCTGCGGCTGGGGTTGCGCACCGTGGGCGACCTCGCGCACGTGCCGGCGCGGACGTTGCAGCGCGCGCTGGGTCAGGCCGCCGGCAGCCACCTGCACGAGCTGGCCTGGGGTCGCGATCCGCGCCGGGTGGTCCCGAACGAGCCGGAGAAGTCGGCCGGTCACGAGGAGACCTTCGGCACAGACGTCGACGACCCCGAGGTCATCCACCGCGAGCTGCTGCTGCTCGCCGAGCGGACGGCGGGCCGGCTGCGCTCGGGCGGCTGGCTGGCCCGGACGGTGAGCATCAAGGTGCGCTTCGCCGACTTCGCCACGATCACCCGCAGCCGCACCCTCGACGTCCCGACCGACGTGGGACAGGAGATCTACGACACCGCCCGGTCGCTGTTCGACGCGCTGGGCCTGGAGCGGGCCCGCATCCGGTTGGTGGGCGTGCGCGCCGAACGGCTGGTGGAGGCGGGGTCGGCGCCCCAGCAGCTGGAGCTCGGTGCCCGCGAGCACGGCCGGCGGGACGCCGAACTGGCCGCCGACCGCGCCGCCCGCAGGTTCGGTGCCGGCGCGGTGCGCCCGGCCACCCTGCTGCACCGCGACGGCCGCCCGGGGCGCCCCGGAGGGGCCTCCGGAGCCCGTGGCCGACCCGCTGTCCGGCACCCGGAGGGGTGATCACCCGCAGTTCGCCGACGGCTCGCCGTATCGTCACCTTTCGCGCCCTGCAAAGGGCTCGTATCCTCGAAGTCACCGTCGGCGGGAGCCTCCGACGGCCATGGCTCCGCCCACCTGGAGGTCGACGTGCCGCTCTCCGAGCACGAACAACGGCTGCTGGAGCAGATCGAGCGCGCCCTCGTCGACGACGATCCGAAGTTCGCATCGTCCGTCCGCACCGGTGACCGCCGCCTGAAGGCCCGCCGCCGGATGCAGATCGGCGTCGTCCTCGTCGTCGTCGGCTTCGCCGTGCTGGTCGGCGGCGCCGTCGGCGACTCGGTGATCCTGGGCGTGCTCGGGTTCCTCGTCGCCTTCGGCGGCGCCGCTCTCGCCGTCCTGAACTACAAGGTCGCCACCGGCGCGGTCGAGTCCGACCCCGCACCGCCCGGCGGTCGCGGGGCGGCCGGTCCGGCCCGGACCGGCCGCGGCAACCGCGGCGGGCGACAGCCGCTGAAGAGCCGGCTCGAGGAGCGGTTCCGCCGCCGCTACGACCAGTAGCCCTCAGCTCCCCGCATCTCCGACGCGCAGCCGTCGTCCTCCGGGACGACGGCTGCGTCGCATCTCCGCCCATCCGCGCGCCCACGCCGGCATCCCGGACCGCACCGTCGCCGGGAGGGACGCGGGCCAGAACGCCGCCCGCAGACGGGCCCGGCGATCCACGCCCGCGCGCACTTCCTGCCGCGCCGTGCGGAGAGCTGCGTCCAGCCCCTCCTCCTGCACGGTGGTCGCGGGACCGTAGCCGGCCAGCTCCTCGGCCCGCGCCAGCCGCGCGATCGCGGCAGCGCCCTCGGGGCCGGTCCGCTCCGCGAGCACCCGGCCGGCCTCCCGCGGGGTCCAGGCCGGATCCCGGGGGACACCGAGGTCGTCGGCGGTCGCGGTGAGCTCGTCCCACAGCGCCTGCGCCGAACCGTCCGCCAGCCGGCGGCGCCGCTGCAGCAGCCGGACGCCGGCCGGCACCCCGGCCGCACCGACGGCGAGCAGCACCAGGACGGCCGCGGTCGGTCGGGACCCCTCGTCGGCCGGTGCCCGGGGGTCCAGCCCGTCGGTGGCGCCGGGGCCCTGGACCAGCGGGTTCGCCGGGTCACCGAGGAGGAGGAGGTCCGGCGGGAGGTCGAACCCCGGGGCCGCCTGCTCCGGCGTCTCCAGGGGGGCCACCCGCGGTGCCCACGGCAGCTCGGACCGCCGGCCGGGGTCGATGGGGGTGGGGTCGAAGGGCACCCATCCGCGCCCGTTGAAGTAGACCTCCACCCAGGCGTGCGCGTCGTCGCTGCTGATGAGGCGGGTGCCGTCGTCCTCCAGGGTCCCCGGCGTGTAGCCCAGGGCCACCCGGGCCGGCAGCCCGGCGGCGCGCACCATGACGGCCATCGCCCCGGCGTACTGCTCGCAGTAGCCCCGCCGCTCGGTCAGGAAGTCGACCAGGTCGTCCCCGCTGGTGCCCTGCGGGGTGGAGAGGGAGTAGGTGAAGCCGTTGGCGCCGTCAGTGAGGAAGTCCAGGATCCGCCGGACGCGCTCGTACCCGTCCTCGGGGGTGAGGCCGTCGACCAGGCGGGCGACCTCGGTCCTGACCCGGAGGTCGAGGTCGTCGGGCAGCGCGGTGAACCGCTGCTGGATCGGGTTGTCGGGCCCCAGGGGAGGTACCTGCTGCAGCTGCTCCGGGGTCGGGCGGACCTCGGCACTGGTCACCTCGTAGCTGCGGTTCTCGGTGGTGACGCCCTGACCGGCGACGATGCCGGTCACCGGGTCGAAGGACCAGCCGCTGTCCCGGCCCTCGACGCGCACCTCCACCGGCGACGCCGGCACCGGGAGGAAGCGGTCGTCGTGCCCCAGGGCGTCGATGCTGGCCGAGACCGTGCGCCCGAAGGACTCGGGCTGGCTGGGCAGCCGCTCGTCGACCGGCAGCCCGGGGTCCGCCGCCTCGCCCAGCGTCCAGCCGGCCACGAGGTCGTAGGTGTCGACGGTGACCGCCCGCAGGTAACCGGGGTCCTCCACGGACGTCTCCATCCGCAGCAGGTCGACCGGGTCGTCGCGGGTCAGCTGCCCGTACATGGCTGCCACCGGGTCGAGTCGCGTCCCGGTCGACCCGGACCCCTCGCCGCCGCTCGCCGTGCCCTCGGCGAGGGTCGGCAGCATCCCGCCGCCCAGCACGCCGACCAGCACCGCGACCGCGCCGATGCGCAGGGCGGTGCTCCCGCCGACGCTCCGCGGGCCGCTCACCCGGCCGGCCGCCTCCAGCCGGCCGGCCTGGTCGGCCCACAGCAGCAGCGCGAACCCCCCGGCCGGGGCGACGACGGGCAGCAGGCCGACGTCCCCGCCGAGGGTGAACACCGGGACCCCGACCAGGACCAGCAGGGCGAGACCGGCGAGGGCGCCCTGGCGGGCCGCGACGGCGAGCAGGTCGACCAGCACGGCGACCAGCCCGACGAAGACGGCGATCAGCGCGGTCAGCGAGGCCACGGGCAGGGCGGGGGCGACCTGCTCGGAGATCTCGTCCAGCCCGTCGCCCAGGAGGACGGCGAGCTCGGAGACCTTCCCCGGGGTGGGGAGGAGGCCGCCGGCCCCGGTGACGCGCTGCGTCAGGTAGCCCACGAGCGCGGCCAGCTGACCGAGCGGCACCAGCACCGTCCCGAGGGCGGCCACCGCGGCGGGAACGGGGCGACCGGGGAACGCGCGGGCCGCGATCGCCGCCCCGGCGAACCGCAGCGCCAACCCGGTGAGCAGGACGACGAGGACGACGCCGACCGCCGGGCGGACCCACGTCCACGACGACAGGACGGGGGAGAGGGCGAGCGCGCCGAGCACCGTCGCGGTCGCGGCGGCCAGTGCGGTGCGGACGTCCCCGGCCGTCACCGCACCGCCCCGATCGCCGACGGGCCGGCCACCGACCGCCCGCCGAGCCCGGCCCAGACCCGCTCGACCGGATCCCCGGCGCGCGCCACCGCGACCCGCCAGCCGGCCGCCCGCAGGAGGCCCGCGGACTCCTCGCGCTGGTCGGCCAGCTCCGTACCGGCCGCCGACGACCCGCGCCGGTGCCCGCGGACGGCGGGCAGGAAGCTGCCCAGGTCCAGCAGCACGGCCAGCCCTGCCGCGGGGCCGGGCCGGGCGCGGACGAGCTCGGCGACGTCGTCGGGGCCCAGGGCGCCGAGCAGGCAGACCACCTGCCCGTCACCCCCGATGCGGCGCAGCACCTCGAGCCCTGGGCCGAGGTCGGTCCGTGCCGAGGGGACGAGCGCGCCCAGCCGGTCGAGCAGCTCCTCGGGGGCGGCGCCGAGCGGCCCGGCCGCCAGCCGGCCGGAGCCGCGCAGCTCGCCCTCCTCGGTGACCACGCGCAGCTCGTGCCCCCGGCGGCCCAGCCCGACGGCGATGCTCGCCGCCGCCTCGACCGCCCACTCCAGGCTGTCGGCCGGTTCCACGACGTGCGGGCCGGCGATCAGGTGTGCGGGCCGGCGGGCGTCGAGCAGCAGCGTGGTCCGGGCCCGCCAGGGCCGCTCCTCGAGGCGCACCTTGAGCTCGCCCGTCCGCGCCGTCGCGCGCCAGTGCACCTTGCGCAGGTCGTCGCCACGGCGGTACTCGCGGATGCTCACGTCGTCCTCGCCGTGCACGGCGATCGCCCGCCGGGAGCCCTCGCCACCGTGCCCGTCCAGCGCCGCGGTCGGGCCCAGCGGTTGCACCCGAGGGACGACGAGCAGCGGCGCGGTGCCCGTGCCGGCGCTGCTGCGCTCCACCAGCCCGAACGGGTCGACGACGCGCGAGCGCAGCGGCCCGAGGCTGAAGCGGCCCCGGCGCCGGGGGGTGAGCCGGTAGCGCAGGGCGGTGCGCCGGCCGGTGCCCGCCCGGCCGACGGCGAACCGCGGTTCGGGGCCCAGCGCGGGCGGCAGGTGCTCGGTGAGCAGCCAGGTGGCCCCGGGACGACGACCGGCGTTGGTCAGCTCGAGGGTCACCTCGGTGCTCTCCCCGCGGCGCACCCGGGCCGGTGCCGCCGTCCGGTCGACCGTGGGGCGGAACCGCTCGCGGGCCACCACGACGGTCGACACGAGGGGGAGCGCCAGGACGAAGACGGCCAGCCGCACCACGGGCCGCTCGCCCATCAGCGCGCCGGCGGCCAGCAGGACGGCCCCGCCGGCGAGCAGCCACCCACCGCGGCGCGTCAGCGCGGTCCGCGGCCTGCCCGGAGCCGGCACCGGGATCAGCGCCCGCGCGGGACGGGCAGCGTGGCGACGAGCTCGGCGACCACGTGCTCGGCGGTGCGACCGCTCCCGACGGACTCCGGTGCCATCAGCAGCCGGTGGGCCAGCACCGGTCCGGCCAGCTCCTTGACGTCGTCGGGGAGCACCATGTCCCGGCCGGCCAGCGCCGCCGCGGCCCGGGAGGCGCGGAGCAGCTGCAGCCCGGCCCGGGGAGAGGCGCCCAGCCGCAGTGCGGGGGAGCGGCGGGTGCCCTCCACGAGGTCGACGACGTAGCGGCGCACGTTCTCGGACACGTGCAGCCGGCCGACCGCCGCGATCAGGTCGCGCACCGAGGCCGCGTCGGCCACCGGCTCGAGGTCGGCGAGCGGATCGGTGGTGGCGCGGTCGTCGAGCATGGCCAACTCCGCCGTGCGGTCCGGGTACCCCATGGACACCCGGGTGGTGAAGCGGTCCCGCTGGGCCTCGGGCAGCGGGTAGGTGCCCTCCATCTCCAGCGGGTTCTGCGTCGCCATCACCAGGAACGGCCGGGCCAGCTCGTAGCTGACGCCGTCCACGGTGACCTGGCGCTCCTCCATGCACTCCAGCAGCGCCGACTGCGTCTTCGGGGAGGCCCGGTTGATCTCGTCGGCCACCACGACGTTGGCGAAGATCGCGCCGGGCTTGAACTCGAACTCCCGCGACTCCTGGTCGTAGACCGCCACGCCGGTGACGTCGCTCGGCAGCAGGTCGGGCGTGAACTGGATCCGGCGGACCGTCGCGTCGACCGAGGCCGCGAGCGCCTTCGCCAGGGTGGTCTTGCCGACGCCGGGCACGTCCTCGATCAGCAGGTGCCCCTCGGCCAGGAGGGTCACCAGGGCCAGGCGGACGACGGCGTCCTTGCCCTGCACGACCCGGCCGATGTTCGCCGCGATCCGGCCGGCCTCGGCGGCCACGTCCACCGGGGGACCGGTCACCCCGTCCGACGTGCGCGTCGCCTCCGTCACCCCACCCACGGTACGTGGATCGGACCGCTCCGGAGGGGCGCTCGATACGTCCTTCGCGCCCCGGACGGCGTCGGCCGGATGACGCGGTGGGGAGGGCGACCACGACACGGCGGAAAGTGGTGTCCAGTGGGGGCTGGTGGGTTACTGTGTCGCCTGGTGGGGAGGCAGGGACCGCTCAGGGGTCGCTGCGGAGCCAGTAGAGGACAGATGCGGGGGGTGATCCGGTGTTCGTCGGCAGCTACCCCCTGCGCCTCGACGAGAAGGGCCGGCTCGCCCTGCCGGTGCGCTTCCGCGACCAGGTGGCCGACGGCATGGTGATCAAGAAGGGCCAGGAGCGCTGCGTCTACGGCCTCACCATGGCCCGGGTCGCCGAGCAGAGCGCCGCCGTGGCCGCCATGGCCCCCTCCGACACCGCGCGGGCACGCATGGCCGCCCGCATGAGCTTCGGGTCGATGGTCGAGATCGAGCCGGACAAGACCGGCCGCATCACCATCCCCGCGAGCCTCCGCGAGTACGCCGGGTTGGACCGCGACGTCGTCATCGTCGGCGTGGACACCCGCTTCGAGATCTGGGACGCCGGCAACTGGGAGGCCTACGTGGCCGAGCTGGAAGCCGCCTACGCCGACATGGAGAGCGAGGGGATGCCGACGCTGTCGTGATCCCAGACCGCCCCACCCGCCCCTCCCAGGGCCCCGGGAGCACCGTTCGAGCCGCCTTCCCCGCGGCTCGACCGGATCAGGCCCCAGCCGCCTTCCCCGCTGCTGGGTCCCGCTCCCCGGAGGACCGCCGTAACGGCGGGTGCGACCGGCTCCGCCCTCCACGGCGGACCGGTACCGGCGACCACCCGGCCCCGCGGGGCACCACCTGTCGCTCTTCCCCGACGCCAGGCGGCGCCCCGCGGGGGCCGGATCCCTCCCGACCACCGCCCTGCCTCACCACTCCGCCGCTCCTGCCCCACCCCGCCCCACCGGCTCCACCCCGCCCCACCCGCCGAGCCCGAGAGGCAGACGACGATGAGCAGCACCGGATCCGCCGCGGCGCCGGACGCGCCCCGGCCCCCGGTGCACGTGCCCGTCCTGCTCGAGCGGATCACCGAGCTGCTCGGCCCGGCCTGCGCCGCCCCCGATGCCGTGCTCGTCGACGCGACCCTCGGCCTGGCCGGCCACTCGCTGGCCCTCCTGGACGCACACCCCGGCCTGCGGCTCGTCGGCCTGGACCGCGACCCCGACGCCCGCGCCGAGGCCGCCCGTCGCATCGAGGCCGCCGGCCACACCGACCGGGTCACCCTGGTCCCCGCCGTCTTCGACGAGCTGCCCGATGTCCTCGACCGCCTCGGCATCGCCGAGGTGCAGGCCGTCCTGTTCGACCTCGGCGTCTCCTCGCTCCAGCTGGACCGGCCCGACCGCGGGTTCAGCTACTCCGCCGACGCGCCGCTGGACATGCGGATGAACCCCGAGACCGGGCGCACCGCGGCCGAGATCGTGAACACCTATCCGCCCAAGGAGCTGGCCCGGGTGCTCCGCGTCTACGGCGAGGAGCGGTTCGCCTCGCGGATCGCCGCCGCCATCGACCGCGAGCGCGCCCGCGAGCCGTTCACCTCCACCGCCCGGCTGGCCGAGCTCGTGCGCGACGCGATCCCGGCGGCCACCCGGCGCACCGGCGGCCACCCGGCCAAGCGGACCTTCCAGGCCCTGCGGATCGAGGTCAACGACGAGCTCGGCGTCCTCGAGCGCGCCCTGCCCGCCGCCATCGAGGCGCTGGCCGTCGGCGGGCGGATCGCCGTCATCACCTTCCACTCGCTCGAGGACCGCATCGCCAAGCAGACCCTCGCCGAGGGCGCGACCGACCACACCCCGCACGGCATGCCCGTGCCCCTGCCGGAGCACGGCCCCGTGCTCCGGCTCCTGACCCGTGGTGGCGAGGCCGCCTCCGACGACGAGGTCGCCGCGAACTCGCGCGCGGCCTCGGCCCGCGTCCGCGCGGCCGAGCGCATCCGGAGAGCGGCATGAGCAGCCGAGCCACCGCCCGCGTGCCCAGTGGCCGTGTCGCCACAGCCCCGCGGACCGCGCCCTCGCGCCCCGTGCCCCGCTCGGCGCCGCGCCCCTCCCGGCCGCAGCTGAGCGTCGTGGCCCCGCCGGCCGCCCGGCCGCGCCGGAGCCCCCGCCGGTCGCTGCGCTCCCGCCGGGCGCCGTTCGTGCTGCTGGTCGTGGCCCTGCTGGCCGGCACCGCTCTGGGTCTGCTCGTCCTCAACACCGCCATCGCGGTCGACTCGCTGGAGGCCAGCCGGCTCCGGGCGGACAACGCCTCGCGGGCGCAGGAGGTGCAGCGCCTCGAGCAGCAGGTCATCGACGGCAACACGCCGGCCGCGATCGCGCAGGCCGCCGTCGCCGCCCAGCTGGTGCCCGCGGGACCGGCCGCCTACCTCGTGCTCGACCGCGACGGCGCACCCGTCCTCCGCGGCGAGCCGGCCCAGGCCGAGGCGCCGCCGGCCCCGGCCGAGACGCCCCCGGCCCCGGCCGAGACGCCCCCGGCCGCGCCGCCGGCAGCGGTGGAGCCCCCCGCGGGCGGGAACTGACCGTGGCGGGCACCGTCCGCGGTCCCGGACCGGGACCGCGCAACGGGGGCCGGCCGGCGCCGCGCACCGGACCGGGGGCATTCACCTCGCGCCGTGCCCCGGGCAGCCGGCGCAGCGGGGGAGCGGGGCTGTCCCTGGTCCAGCGCACCCGGCGCAACCGGGTCGGGCTGCTCCTGCTGGTGGGTCTGCTCGTCGTGGTCGTCGGCCGGCTGGCCGTCGTCCAGGGCGTCGACGGCGCGCGCTACGCCACGGCGGCCTCCCAGGACCGGCTGCGCACCTATCCGATCGCCGCCGTCCGGGGGGAGATCACCGACCGCGAGGGCCGGCCGTTCGCCTACACCGCCGACGCCTCCCGGGTGGTCGCCGACCCCACCGTGGTGGGCGACCCGGCCCGGACGGCCCTGGCGCTGACCACCGTGCTGGGTGTGCCGGTCGGCGAGCTGACCGAGAAGCTCACCGCGGAGGGCCGCTACGTCGTCCTCGCCGCCCAGCTGCCCCCCGAGGCGGCCGACGTCGTCGAGGAGCTCGAGCTGCCCGGCGTCTTCCTCGAGGACGACCCGATGCGGCGCTACCCGGCCGGGGCGGTGGGTGGCCAGGTCGTCGGTTTCGTCGGACGCGAGGGCACCGGCCTGGCCGGCATCGAGCAGACCTTCGAGGACGTCCTCGCCGGGACGCCTGGGACCCGCCGCGTCGAGGTGGGCAGCGGGGGCAACCCCATCCCCTCCCGCGGCATCGACGAGGCGCTCCCGGCCACCGACGGCAGCGACGTCGCCCTCACCATCGACCAGGACCTGCAGTACGTCCTGGAGCAGCGGCTCGCCGAGGCGTGCGCGGACGGAGCGACGACGCGGGCGTCGGCGGTGGTCCTCGACGTGCGGACCGGTGAGGTCGCCGCCATGGGCTCCTGCCCCGGCTACGACCCCGGGAACTACGGCGCCGCGCCGGAGCAGCTGAAGAACTCCACCGTGTCCGACGTCTTCGAGCCGGGCTCGGTGCTCAAGGCGGTCACGCTCGCGGCCGCCCTCGAGGAGGGGAGGGCGACGCCGGACGAGGCCATGACGGTCGACGGGCACATCCAGGCCGGCAACCGGGTGGTCACCGACGCGCACGACCACGCGCCGATCGACTGGACCGTCACCGGCATCCTGGCCAAGTCCAGCAACGTCGGGACGATCATGCTGGCCCGCGAGGTGGGCGACGAGAAGCTCGAGCAGTACCTGCGGGCCTTCGGTCTCGGCAGCCGCACCGGTATCGAGCTGCCCGGGGAGAGCAAGGGCATCTTCCAGAGCTCCGACGAGTGGAGCGAGATCCAGGCCGCCAACGTCGCCATCGGGCAGGGCATCTCGACGACCACGCTGCAGCTCGCCTCGGTCTACCAGGCGATCGCCAACGGCGGCGTGCGCATCGAGCCGCGGATCGTCCGCTCGGTGACCTCGCCGGACGGCCGGGTGGAGCGGGCGGAGCGCCCGGAGCCCACCCGGGTGGTCAGCGAGGAGACCGCCGCGGGCATGGCGTACATGCTCGAGGCGGTGGTCGGCCCCGGTGGCACCGCGCCGCTCGGGCAGATCGACGGCTTCCGGGTCGCCGGCAAGACCGGCACCGCGCAGCGGGCCGACCCCGAGACGGGACGGTACGAGGGCGGCGGCTACTTCACGACCTTCGCCGGCTTCGCCCCGGCCGACGACCCGCAGTACGTCATCGCCGTCGACCTCGAGCGGCCGACGAGCTCCGCCGAGGGCGGCCAGGTCGCCGCGCCGGTGTTCCGCGACATCCTCCGGTACGCGCTCACCGCCGACGGCGTCGTCCCGTCGGGCACGGCGCGGCCAGAGTTCCAGCTCACCCCCACGCCCTGACGACGGACCCCGCCTCCCCCCACCCCGGAGCGGCGCCGGGCGCGGGAACACGGTGCGAACCCGGAGCCCCGGTAGATTGGAGCCCCGTGACCACGTCCGACGGCGGGTCGGTGCCCCCGCCCGTGGGCAGCCGCCCGCGCACCCCCCACCCCGTGCCGCTCTCGTCGCTCGCCGACCTCGTCGGCCGGCCCTCCGGCGACCCGCCGGACGTGGCCGTCTCCGGGCTCACCCTGGCGTCCTCGGAGGTCCGCCCCGGTGACCTGTACGCGGCCCTCCCCGGCGCGCGCACCCACGGTGTCCGGTACGTCGCGGAGGCCGTGGAGCGGGGCGCCGTCGCCGTGCTGACCGACCCCTCGGGGCACCGGGAGGCCGCCGCCACCGGCCTGCCCGTGTGCGTCGTCGACGATCCCCGTGCCGTCCTCGGCGAGGTCGCCGACCGCGTCTACGACCGACCGGGCGAGCGGCTGCAGGTCATCGGGATCACCGGCACCAACGGCAAGACGACGACGGCGTACCTGGTCGAGGCCGGGCTCGCCGCGGCCGGCCGCGCCACGGGGCTGATCGGCACGGTGCAGACCCAGACCCGCGCGGCGGACGGCGCCGTCACCGCGCTGCCCAGTGTGCGCACCACGCCCGAGGCTCCCGCGGTGCACGCGCTGCTGGCGGCCATGGCCGAGGCGGGGGTGTCGAGCGTGGTCATGGAGGTCTCCAGCCATGCGCTGGTCCTGGGCCGGGTGGGCGCGGTGCGGTTCGCCGCCGCCGGCTTCACCAACCTCGGCCGCGACCCCCTGGACTTCCACGGCGACCTCGAGGAGTACTTCCGGGCGAAGTCGCTGCTCTTCGACGGCCGCGCGGCCGTCGAGGTGGTCGACGTCGACGACGAGCACGGCCGCCTGCTGCTCGACCGGCCCGGCCGCCCCCGGCCGGTCACCGTCTCCACCGAGGGCGCGCACGCCGACTGGCGGGCCACCGACGTCGCCCCGGCCGCCGACGGTGGCTCCACCTTCGCGCTGCACGGCCCCGACGGGCTGCGCCGGCAGGGGAGCGTCCGGCTGCCGGGTGAGTTCAACGTGGCCAACGCCGTGCTCGCCGTCGCCCTGCTCGACGCCGTGGGGGTCCCGGTCGACGCGGCGCTGGAGGGGATCGCGAGCACCGTGGTCCCCGGCCGGATGGAGCCGGTCGAGGCCGGCCAGCCGTTCGTCGCCGCGGTCGACTACGCGCACACGCCCGACGCCGTCGCCACCGCGCTCGGCGCCCTGCGGACGGCGACGGCCGGCCGGTTGATCACCGTCCTCGGCTGCGGCGGTGACCGCGATCCCGGCAAGCGGGCCGCCATGGGCGCGGCGGCCGCCGCCGGCAGCGACGTCCTCGTCGTCACCGACGACAACCCGCGCTCGGAGGAGCCGGCCGCCATCCGGGCCGCGATGCTCTCCGGCGTCCTCGACGTGCCGGAGGACCGGCGCGCGGAGGTGCACGAGGTCGGCGACCGCCGCGAGGCCATCGCGGCCGCCGTGGCGCTCGCCCGCGCTGGCGACACCGTGCTGGTCGCCGGCAAGGGGCACGAGACCGGCCAGGAGATCGCCGGGACCGCGCACCCCTTCGACGACCGCGCCGTGCTGCGCGAGCTCCTCGCCGCGGGGGTGCGGCGGTGATCGCGCTGACGCTGGCCGAGGTGGCCGGCCTGACCGGCGGCACGCTCACCGGCGGCGACCGGGCCGCCGCCGTGACCGGCGCCGTCAAGCTGGACTCGCGCACGGTCGCCCCGGGCGACCTCTTCGTCGCCGTCGCGGGCGAGCGGGTCGACGGGCACGACTTCCTGGCCGCTGCCGCCGCGGCCGGCGCCGTCGCCGCCCTCGGGAGCCGGCCCGACCCCGCGCTGCCGTGCGTCGTCGTCGACGACCCCGTCGCGGCTCTCGGCCGGCTCGCCGCCGGGGTGCACGCCCGCCTGGCGGCGGCCGGGCTGACCACGCTGGCGCTCACCGGCTCCTCGGGCAAGACCTCGACCAAGGACCTCCTCGGCCAGGTGCTCGCCGCGGCCGGCGAGACGGTGAGCCCGCCCGGCTCGTACAACAACGACATCGGCCTGCCGCTCACCGTGCTCTCGGCCGGTGAGACCACCCGCTACCTGGTGCTGGAGATGGGCGCCCGCGGCGTCGGGCACATCGCCCGGCTGTGCGGCGTCGCCCGGCCGGACATCGGCGTCGTCCTCAACGTCGGCTCCGCGCACCTGGGCGAGTTCGGCAGCGCGGACGTCATCGCGCAGGCCAAGGGCGAGCTGGTGGAGGCGCTGCCCGAGGGTGGCACCGCCGTCCTCAATGCCGACGACCCCCGCGTGCTGGGCATGGCGCCCCGCACCCGCGCCCACGTCGTGACCACCGGGCGCGGGGCGGGCGCGGACGTCCGCGCCGTCGACGTCACCCTCGACGACTCGGCCCGCGGCCGGTTCACCCTGGTCGCCGGGGGCGAGCAGCACCCGGTCGCGCTGCAGGTCGTCGGGGAGCACCAGGTGGCCAACGCCCTGTCCGCGGCGGCGGCTGCGCTCGCCGCCGGCCTGGCCCCGGCGGACGTCGCCGCCGCGCTGTCCGCCGCCGGCCCGCGCAGCCGCTGGCGCATGGAGGTCGACCGCCGGGCGGACGGCGTGACCGTGGTCAACGACGCGTACAACGCCAACCCCGAGTCGATGCGGGCCGCGCTCGCCGCCCTCGCCGGGCTCCCCGCCACCCGGCGGATCGCGGTTCTCGGCGCCATGGCCGAGCTGGGGCCCGGCGCCACCGCCGAGCACGAGCGGCTGGGCCGCGACGCCGCGGCCGCCGGGATCGACCTCGTCGTGGCCGTCGGCCCCGATGCGGTAGGCATAGCCGACGGAGCGGCCGCAGCCGGGCGTCGTCCAGGAGAGGAGTCGGTGCTCGTGCCGGACCGGGCCGCTGCCCGCCAGCTGATGTCGGAGGTGCTGCGCCCCGGGGACGTCGTCCTCGTGAAGGCCAGCCGGTCCTTCCGGCTCGAGCTGCTCGCTGCCGATCTCCTGCTCGAGGAGGGGGCGGAGCGATGAGGAGTGTTCTCATCGCCGCGGGCATCGGGCTGATCATGTCGATCCTGCTCACCCCGGTCGCCATCCGCGCCTTCCGGCGGCAGGGCCTGGGCCAGGAGATCCGGGACGACGGTCCCGAGAGCCACCTGTCCAAGAAGGGCACGCCCACCATGGGCGGGACGGTGATCGTCGGCGCCACCCTGGTCGGCTACCTCGTCGCCCACCTGGCGTTCATCGGCGACGACGGCTGGGGCTTCAGCGCCACCGGCCTGCTGCTGCTGTTCCTGATGGTCGGCATGGGCACCGTCGGTTTCCTCGACGACTACCTCAAGATCCGGCACCGCCGCAGCCTGGGCCTGAACAAGACCGCCAAGCTGGTCGGGCAGCTGCTCGTCGGCGTGCTCTTCGCGGTGCTCGCGATCAACTTCCCCAGCAACGGGCTCACGCCGGCCTCGACCGTCGTCTCCTACGTCCGCGACATCGAGCCGCTGGCGCTGGGGTCGATCGGGTTCGTGATCCTGGCCTACCTGTTCATCGCCGGGTTCTCCAACGCCGTGAACCTGACCGACGGCCTGGACGGGCTGGCGGCCGGCTCCTCGGCGATGGTGCTGGCGTCCTACATCGTCATCTCGTTCTGGCAGTTCACCCACGACTGCGCCAGCGAGCTCATCGACGGCTGCTACCAGGTGCGCGACCCGCTGGACATCACGCTCGTCGCGGCGTCCGCCATGGGCGCGTGCCTGGGCTTCCTGTGGTGGAACACCAGCCCGGCGCGGATCTTCATGGGCGACACCGGCTCGCTGGCCCTCGGCGGGCTCATCGCAGGGCTGGCCATCGTCACCCGGACCGAGCTGCTGCTGGTCGTGCTGGGCGGGCTGTTCGTCGCCGTCACGCTCTCGGTGGTCATCCAGGTGGCCTTCTTCCGGGCGACCCGGCGCCGGGTGTTCCGGATGGCGCCGCTGCACCACCACTTCGAGCTCGCCGGCTGGACCGAGAACACCGTGATCGTGCGGTTCTGGCTGGTCACCGGGATGGCCGTGGCGTTCGGGCTGGGGCTGTTCTACGCGGACTGGCTCTCCTTCGCGGGGCTGTGACGTGACCGACCTCCGCGGTATGACGGTGCTCGTGGCCGGGCTCGGCGTCTCCGGCGTCGCCGCGGCGCGGGTGCTGCTCGAGCTGGGCGGCACCGTCGCGCTGTGCGACGCCACCGAGCGCCCCGTGGTCGCGGAGCTCACCGCCGCCGGCGCGACCTGGCTGGGGGAGCTGTCGGCCGTCCCCCACGGCATCGACCTCGTGGTCACCTCCCCGGGCTGGCGCCCGGACTCCCCCCTGCTGACCGACGCCGCCCGCCGTGGCGTCGAGGTGGTGGGGGAGCCGGAGCTCGCCTGGCGGCTGCGGATCGCCGGCCCCGACGGCGTCCCCGCGCCCTGGCTGGCGGTCACCGGCACCAACGGCAAGACGACCACGGTCACCATGCTGGAGGCGGTCCTGCTCGCTGCGGGCCGCCGTGCGGTGGCCGCGGGCAACGTCGGCCGGCCCCTGGTCGAGGTGGTCACCGCCCGCGACCCGGACGGGACGCCGACCTTCGACGCCATCGCCGTCGAGCTGTCCAGCTTCCAGCTGCACTGGTCCTCGACCCTCGCGCCCGCCGCCGCCGCGGTGCTCAACGTCGCCGACGACCACACCGACTGGCACGGCTCCTTCGCCGCCTACCGCGACGCGAAGGCCCGTATCCTCGAGCGGTCGCCGGTCGCCGTCGCCGACGCGGGCGACCCGGTCGCGGCCGCGCTCGCCGCCGCCCACCCGCACCCGGTGACGGTCACCCTCGGCGAGCCCGGCCCCGGCCAGCTCGGCGTGCGCGACGGGGCACTGGTCGACCGCGCCTTCGTCGACGACCCGGCGGGGGAGGTGCTGCTCGCGGCCGGCCTGCTGCAGGTGCCCGGGCCGCACAACACGGTCAACGCACTGGCCGCGGCGGCGCTGGCCCGCGCCGTCGGCGTCCCCGCCGAGGCCGTCGGCCGGGGCCTGGCCGGCTTCCGGGGCGGCGCGCACCGCAACGTCCGGGTGGCCACCGTCGACGGCGTGGACTGGGTCGACGACAGCAAGGCCACCAACCCGCACGCGGCCGGGGCGTCGCTGGCCTCCTACCCGCGGGTGGTGTGGATCGCCGGCGGGCTGCTCAAGGGCGCCGACGTCGATCCGCTGGTCGCCGCGGTCGCGCCGCGGCTGGCCGGCGTGGTCCTGCTGGGCCGCGATCGGGCGCTGATCGCCGCAGCGCTGGCGCGACACGCCCCTGCGGTCCCCGTCGTGACGGTCCCCAGCGGCGACGATGACGGGATGGATGGGACGGGTGTGACTGCCGAGGTGACGACGGCGCGCGTGGTGGCCGCCGCGCGCGACCTGGCGCGCCCCGGGGACACCGTGCTGCTCGCCCCCGCGGCCGCGTCCATGGACGTGTACCGCGACTACGCCCACCGGGGCACCGCCTTCGCCGCCGCGGTCCGGGCGCTGGGCTGAGGCCGTGACGACGACGCAGACCCGTCCTCGTCCCGGCCGCGCCCCGCGCGAGGAGCGGCCGCCGGCCCGGCGCTGGTCGGGCCCGGCCTGGCTGGACGGGCCGATGACCAGCTGCCACCTGGTGCTGGGTGCGGCCGGCCTGCTGCTGCTCATCGGGCTGGTCATGGTGTTCTCCGCCTCCTCGATCGAGGCCGCGCTGGCCGACGAGCCCGCCTGGGCGCCCGGCGTGCAGCAGCTCGTCTGGGCGGCCCTGGGCCTCGGCGCGATGCTGGTGACGATGCGGCTGCCGATCGGGCTGATCCGGCGCTGGTCACCCATCGGCCTGGTCGTCGTCGCCGTCCTGCTGCTCCTGGTGCTCGTGCCCGGCATCGGCGTCCGGCTCAACGGCGCCCGGCAGTGGATCGACCTGGGCTTCACGCTCTTCCAGCCCTCGGAGCTCGCGAAGATCGTGTTCGCGCTCTGGGGCGCGCACGTGCTCGCGCTGCGCGAGCGCTACCTGACGACGTCCTCGCTGCTGGTGCCGGTGCTGCCGGTGTTCGGCGTCCTCTCGCTGCTGATCATCGCCGAGCCGGACTTCGGTGGCGTCGTGAGCCTGGGCCTGGTGCTCACCGGGCTGCTCTGGGCCGGGGGCATGCCGCTGCGCTGGTTCGGCGTGGCGGCCGCCGGCGGCGTCGCCCTGCTGACCGTCGTGGTGACCGTCTCGGCCGAGCGCCGGGACCGCCTCACGTCGTTCATGGACCCCTTCGCCGACCCGACCGACAGCGGCTTCCAGGCCATCCGCGGCATGTACGCGCTGGCCAGCGGCGGGCTGTGGGGCGTGGGTCTGGGCAACAGCGCGATGAAGTGGAACATCCTCCCCGAGGCCGAGTCGGACTACATCTTCGCGATCATCGGCGAGGAGCTGGGCTTCCTCGGCTGCCTGGTCGTGGTCACCCTCTACGGGGTGCTGGCCTACGCGGGTTTCCGGATCGCCCGCCGGGCCGCGGACCGGTTCGTGCAGCTGGCCTGCGTCGCCATCACGGTGTGGCTGGTGGGCCAGGCCACCATGAACATGGGCTACGTGGTCGGTCTGCTGCCGGTGACCGGCGTGACCCTCCCGCTGATCTCCGCGGGCGGCACGTCGCTCATCCTCACCCTCGCGGTCGTCGGCCTGCTCGCCCGCTTCGCCTGCACCGAGCCGGCCGCGGTGGAGGCCCTGAGCTCCCGGGAGCGCGGGCGGATCGCGCGGCTCCTGCTGCCGGCGCCCTCGGCCGCCGTCGAGCCCGTCCGGCCGCGCCGCCGGCCGGAGGACGGGAACGCCCGCCGCCGGATCGTCGGCAGCGGCCGCACCGTGGTGCACGCCCGCAGCGCACCCGCCCGCCGGCCCGGGGGACAGCGGTGAGCGCACCGACCTCCCGACCGCTGTCGGTCGTCCTCGCCGGCGGGGGCACCGGTGGGCACATCGAGCCGATGCTCGCCCTCGCCGACGCCCTGCGCCGCTCACCGGCCGCCGGCACCGGGCTGCGGATCACCTGCCTCGGCACCGAACGGGGCATGGAGACCCGGCTGGTTCCGGCGCGCGGCTACGACCTGCGGCTGATCCCGCCGGTGCCCCTGCCGCGCAAGCCGACCCCCGACCTGCTCCGGGTGCCCGGGCGGGTGTGGCGCGCGGTCGCCGAGACCCGTGCCCTGCTCGACGAGCTGCACGCCGACGTCGTCGTCGGCTTCGGGGGGTACGTGGCCCTGCCGGCCTACCTGGCCGCGCGGCGTGCAGGGATTCCGATGGTCGTGCACGAGCAGAACGCGCTGCCCGGGCTGGCCAACCGGATCGGCGCGCGGCTCGCGGCCCGCGTGGCGGTCACGACCCCCGGGACGCCGCTGCACCGCGGGGAGCACGTGGGCATGCCGCTGCGCACCGCGATCAGCACCCTGGACCGCGCCGCCCGGCGGGCCGAGGCGCGCGCGGCCTTCGGCCTGGACGCCGACCGCCCCACGCTGCTCGTGTTCGGCGGATCGCAGGGCGCGGCCACCCTCAACCGGGCGGCGCTGGGCGCGGCCGACGCGCTCGGCGCCGCCGGTATCCAGGTGCTGCACGCCCGCGGTCCGAAGAACACCGACGTCGTCGCACCCGGGCGCACCGCCACCTCCTTGCCCGCCCCGGCGCCCTACGTCGTCGTCGACTACCTGGAGCGCATGGACCTCGCCTACGCCGCCGCCGACCTCGCCCTGTGCCGGGCCGGCGCGGTGACCGTCGCGGAGCTCTCCGCCGTCGGGCTGCCCGGCGCCTTCGTGCCGCTGCCCATCGGCAACGGCGAGCAGCGCCGCAACGCCCTGCCGGTCGTCGAGGCCGGGGGAGGGCTGCTCGTGGAGGACGCCGAGCTCGCCCCGGCCTGGATCGCCGAGCACCTCGTCCCGCTGCTCACCGACGCCGCCGCCCTCGCCGGGTACGCCCGGCACGCGGCCGCGGCGGGGGCGCCCGACGCCGACGAGCGGCTGGCTGGGATCGTGCTCGACGTGGCAACGGGGACCGGGGACGGACGATGAGCGCAGCAGACGTCGCCGCGTGGACGGGCCCCGTGCCGTCGCCCCCGGAGCTGGGTTCGGTGCACTTCGTCGGCATCGGCGGGGCCGGCATGAGCGGCATCGCGCGCATCCTGCTCGCTCGCGGCGTGCGGGTCTCCGGCAGCGACCGCCGGGACACCCCGACGCTGCTGGCCCTGCGCGCCCTGGGGGCGCGGGTCGAGGTCGGTCACGCCGGGGAGCACCTGGGCGACGCCGACACCGTCGTCGTCTCCACCGCCATCCGGGACGACAACCCCGAGCTCGCCGCGGCCCGCGCCCGCGGGCTGCGGGTGCTGCCGCGGGCGGTGGCGCTGGCGTCGGTCATGGCCGGCCGACGCAGCGTGGCGGTCGCCGGCACCCACGGCAAGACCTCGACCACCTCGATGCTCACCGTCGCCGTGCAGGCGTGCGGCGTCGATCCCTCCTTCGCCATCGGTGGCGACCTCAACGAGTCGGGCAGCAACGCGCACTCCGGCGAGGGCGACGTCTTCGTCGCCGAGGCCGACGAGAGCGACCGCTCCTTCCTGCTGCTCGCCCCCTTCGCCGGGATCGTCACCAACGTCGAGGCCGACCACCTGGACAACTACGGCGACCTCGCCGCCGTCGAGGCCGCCTTTGACCGGTTCCTGCAGACGGTGGACCCGGCGGGCTTCGTCGTCGTCTGCGCCGACGACCCCGGTTCGGCCCGGCTCCGCGGCGTCCCGTGCCCGGCGCGGCTGCGGACCTACGGCCGCGCCGCCGACGCCGACCTCCGTCTGGACGACCTGCGGGTCGAGGGCGACGCGACCAGTTTCACCGCGGTCCTCGACGGCACCGAGCTCGGCCGGGTGCGGATCCTCGTGCCGGGGGAGCACATGGCCCTCAACAGCGCCGCGGCCCTGCTCGCCGGCCTCGAGCTCGGGTTGCCGGCGGACGGGCTGATCGACGGTCTGGGCCGCTTCGGCGGCGTGCACCGCCGTTTCGAGCTGAAGGGCGTCGTGGACGGCGTCCGCGTCTACGACGACTACGCCCACCACCCGACGGAGGTGCGCGCCCAGCTGCGGGCGGCGCGCGCGGTCGCAGGGGACGGGCGGCTGGTCGTGGCCTTCCAGCCGCACCTGTACAGCCGGACGAAGGAGTTCGCCGCCGGGTTCGGCGAGGCCCTCGGCCTCGCGGACGAGGTCGTCGTCATGGACGTCTACGGCGCGCGCGAGGACCCGGTGCCCGGCGTGACCGGCGCGATGGTCGCCGACGCCGTCCCGCTGCCCGCCGAGCGGGTGCTGTTCGAGCCGTCCTGGTCGGCGGCCGCGCCGGCGCTCGCCGGCCGGGCGCGGGCCGGCGACCTGGTCATGACGATGGGCGCCGGGGACATCTCGATGGTCGGCCCCGAGGTGCTCGAGGCGCTGACGGCCCGCGCGGCCGGCCGGGACGGGAAGGACGGGGCGGGCGACGCGACGGGCGTCTCCCGGTGAGTCGCACGGGGACGACCACCCGCGACCGCGACCGCGGCGCACCGCGGCGGCCGTCCGAGGGCCGGGGAACAGCCCCGGTCACGCCACTGCGCGACCGTCGCCGCCGGCGCGGGACGTCGGCCCGCCGGCGTCGCACACTGCAGGGCGCCGCCGGCGTGCTGGTGCTGGGCGTGCTCGCCTGGGCGCTCTGGGCCGGTCCGCTGCTGTCGGTGCGCTCGGTCCAGGTCGACGGCGCGACCATGCTGCCGGCCGACCTGGTGCGCGAGGCAGCGGGCGTCGCGGACGGCACCCCGCTGCTGCGCGTCGACGTCGACGCCGCGCGTGCCGCCGTCGCGGAGCTGCCGCAGGTCGAGTCGGTCACGGTCAGCCGCGGCTGGCCGAGCCGCGTGGTCATCACCGTGGTCGAGCGGACGCCGCTGGCGGTCGTCGGCGAACCCGGGCGTCGCTCGCTGCTGGACGCGCGGGGCGTGCTCTTCGACAGCGTCACCGGCGACCCGCCGGCCGGGGTCGTGCCCCTGGACGTGGGGGACCCCGGTCCGGACGACCCCGCGACCGTCGCGGCGCTCGCGGCGGTCGGCGCCCTGCCCGGCGCCTTGCGCGAGCAGGTGGCCCTCGCCGCCGTCCCGGACCCGGAGCGGATCACGCTGACCCTCGCCGACGGCACGGTGGTGCAGTGGGGCGGGGCCGAGGCGTCGGCGAAGAAGGCGGAGATCCTCGCCGCGCTGCTCCAGGAGATCGCGGACGGCACCCTCGCGCCCGCCGCCGAGCTGGACCTCAGCGTCCCCGAGGCCGTCGTCCTCCGCTGAGCCGGCACCCGTTCGGCACGCGCCATCGCGCACCGTCGCCGGGCGCCTCCGCAGGGCGCGGAACGACCCGACGAGGCGACACGCCCATGGCCGCGACACGCCCGGCGGACGAAACAAATGTCGAGGATGTGATTCCTGGGATCGGTGGGAGTCTGCACCCCGGCATGAGACGAATCGAGGGCGAGTCGTCACGATAAGTGGTGCACATGTGACCGATGGGTCGCGAGTGCACGGTCGTGTTCCGCCCTACCGACACGCCGAGGCGGGCGGGGTGCTTGTAGCGGCTCTCGACGCCCACCTAGCTTCATCCATGTCGACCTGGTTGACATAACTGTAAGGCTGAACTTGAGGATGAGGGTCCAGTTGGGGAGCGCCGCATGACACCTCCGCACAACTATCTAGCGGTCATCAAGGTCGTCGGCATCGGCGGCGGCGGGGTGAACGCGGTCAATCGCATGATCGAAGTCGGCCTCAAGGGGGTCGAGTTCATCGCGATCAACACCGATGCCCAGGCCCTGCTGATGAGCGACGCCGACGTGAAGCTCGACGTCGGCCGGGAGCTCACGCGAGGTCTCGGCGCCGGCGCCCAGCCCGACGTGGGCCGGCAGGCCGCCGAGGACCACCGCGAGGAGATCGAGGAGGTCCTCAAGGGGGCCGACATGGTCTTCGTGACGGCCGGCGAAGGCGGTGGCACGGGCACCGGTGGCGCGCCCGTCGTCGCCTCGATCGCGCGCAAGCTCGGCGCGCTGACCATCGGCGTGGTCACCCGCCCGTTCGCCTTCGAGGGCAAGCGGCGCGCGGTGCAGGCCGAGTCGGGCATCGAGGAGCTGCGCAACGAGTGCGACACGCTCATCGTGATCCCGAACGACCGGCTGCTCCAGCTCGGCGACCGGAACGTCAGCGTGATGGACGCCTTCCGGACCGCCGACCAGGTGCTGCTCTCCGGTGTCCAGGGCATCACCGACCTGATCACCACGCCCGGCCTGATCAACCTGGACTTCGCCGACGTCAAGTCGGTCATGTCGGGGGCCGGGTCGGCGCTCATGGGCATCGGCAGCGCCCGTGGCGACAACCGCGCGCTGCTCGCCGCGGAGCAGGCGATCGCCAGCCCGCTGCTGGAGGCCTCGATGGAGGGCGCCCACGGCGTGCTGCTGTCGATCTCGGGCGGCTCCGACCTGGGGCTGTTCGAGATCAACGAGGCCGCCTCCCTGGTCTCCGACGCCGCGCACCCGGACGCCAACATCATCTTCGGTGCCGTCATCGACGACGCCCTGGGTGACGAGGTCCGGGTGACCGTGATCGCCGCCGGCTTCGACAGCGGCAAGCCCAACGTGCGCAAGGACGGCGCGGCCGCCACGGTCCCGGGCAGCCAGTCCAACGGATCGATGCCCAGCGGCTTGTCGCCGCACCGCCGCCCGGCCATGACACCGATGAACCCGGTGGCCGCTCCGGCGCCGCAGGGCTCCGGCGAGCGGCTCGCGCCGGCACCCCCGGCGCAGGCTCCGGCCGCGCGCCCGGCGCCGGCGCAGGGCGGCGGCATCACCGTGCCGCCGCTGCCGCCGATCCCGAGCGCGATCAACGGCCGTCGGCCGCTGTCGAACGAGGACTTCGAGGAAGAGCTGGACATCCCCGAGTTCCTCAAGCAGTAGCTCCGCGAGCAGGAGCAGGCGCGGCCGTAGGGTCGAGCCGATGAGTACCTCCCCGACCGCCTCGTCGTCGGTGCGACCCCGCCGGGTCGTCACCGACCGACGGGGCGGTCGTTCGTTGCCGCCCTACGACTCCTTCGACCTCGGCACCCATGTGGGCGACGATCCCGCCGCGGTCGCCGCCAACCGCGCCCGCGTGGCCCGCGAGCTCGCCGTCGGCGAGGACCGGCTGGTCTGGATGGACCAGGTGCACGGCACGCAGGTGGCGATCGTGGACGGCCCGCAGGGCGGCCCGCTACCGGCGACCGACGCCGTCGTCACCACCACGCCGGGCCTGGTCCTGTGCGTCCTCGTGGCCGACTGCGTGCCCGTGCTGCTCACCGATCCGGTGGCCGGGGTGGTCGCCGCCGTGCACGCCGGCCGCGAGGGCGTGCGCCGCGGGGTGCTGCCCGCCACCCTCTCGGCCATGGCGAGCCTGGGCGCGCGCGCCCGTCACGTCACCGCGCTGCTGGGGCCGGCCGTGTGCGGTGCCTGCTACGAGGTGCCCGAGGCGATGCAGGCCGAGGTCGCCGCCGTCGCCCCGGCCGCCGCCGTGCGCACCCGGCGGGGCACCCCCGGCCTGGACCTCCGGGCCGGGCTGGCCGAGACGCTGAGCCGGGCCGGCGTGACCGAGGTCGTGCACGACCCGCGGTGCACCGTGGAGGACCGGCAGCTGTTCTCCCACCGCCGCGACGGCGTGACCGGCCGCCAGGCCGGCCTGGTGTGGCTCGACCCGGCATGACCGACCTCGAGCAGCAGCTCCGGGCGGTGCGGGCCCGCATCGAGGGAGCCGCCCGCGCCGCCGGGCGCGACCCGGCGACGGTCGCGCTGCTCGCCGTCAGCAAGACCTGGCCGGCCGCCGACGTCCGGGCGCTGGCCGCCCTGGGCCAGGCCGACTTCGGCGAGAACCGGGCCCAGGAGCTGATCGGCAAGGCGGGCGAGCTCACGGACCTGCCGCTGCGGTGGCACTTCATCGGCCAGCTCCAGCGGAACAAGGCGGCCGCCGTGGCGCGCCTCGGCGCCGTCGTCCACTCCGTCGACCGCAGACCCCTCGCGGAGGCCCTCAGTCGCGCCGGGGAGGCCGCGCAGCTCCCGGTGGACGTCCTCCTGCAGGTGGACCTCGGCGGCGCGGCGGGAGAGCTGGGGGCCCGCGGGGGGGCGGCCCCGGCCGACGTGCCCGGCCTGGCCGACCACGTGGCGGAGCTACCGGGCCTCCGGCTGCGCGGGCTCATGGCGGTGGCGCCGCGCGGCGAGGTGCCGGGGCCGGCGTTCGACCGGCTGGCCGAGCTCGCGACCCGTGTGCGGGCCGACCACCCGGACGCCGTCGAGCTCTCCGCGGGCATGAGCGGGGACCTCGAGGAGGCAGTCGCGGCGGGCGCCACGATCGTGCGTGTCGGAACCGCGTTGTTCGGCCGGCGGCCCCTAGCCTCCCCTCAAGACACACGAGTCACACCAGTCCCAGGGGCCTCCGGAGCCCCGGAGTGACTCCCGTCGACGGTCGTCGAACGTGCACGCTGAGCACGAGGCAGAGGGGGAGGTCCGATGGCTGGAGCCATGCGGAGGATGGGGATCTACCTGGGGCTCGTCGAGGACGACGACGCCCGCGGGTACGGCCGGTACGACGCCCGGCAGTCCGACCATCCCGATGCTGACCGCCGGTACTCGCGCTACGACGAGGACCGGTACGAGGACTACCCGGACGGTGACTACCCGGCCGGGTACGCCGACGACGAGCCCGTGGAGCCGGCGCCGGTGCGCGCCCCCGAGCCGCTGAGCGTCCGCCGCGTCGCGCCGGCCCGCCCCCTCGGGCTGGCGCCGTCGGCCGGTGGGAGCGGTGGCTCCCGGATCAGCGCCATGAGCAGTGGACCCGTCGGCGCGGCCGGCCTGGCCGTCCGCGAGCCGGTGGCCGAGATCGTGCCCGAGCCGGCGCCCGTCCCGGCGCCGCAGCCGTACCGGATCACCACCCTGCACCCGCGCACCTACAACGAGGCGCGCGTGATCGGCGAGCGGTTCCGCGACGGGATGCCGGTCATCATGAACCTGACCGAGATGGACGACGCCGACGCCAAGCGGCTCGTCGACTTCGCTGCGGGCCTGTCGTTCGGGCTGCGCGGTAGTATCGAGCGCGTCACGGCGAAGGTGTTCCTGCTCAGCCCGCAGAACGTCGACGTGACGGCCGAGGACAAGGCGCGGATCCGCGAAGGCGGGTTCTTCAACCAGTCCTGAGGCCCGCGCGGGCAACCGCCCGAGCGCCCCATGACGGCGGCACGACAGGTGCCCTGGATGAACGAGGACCGTGGCACTTCTCTGGTTGATCGTCTACGTGGTCCTGACCGTCTTCCTCGTGCTGCTCTTCGCGCGGTTCGTGGTCGACTGGGTCATGGTGCTGGCCCGGAGCTGGCGTCCTGCGGGTGCGGTGGCCGCCGGTCTCGAGCTCGTCTACAGCACCACCGACCCGCCGCTGAAGGCCGTGCGCCGGGTCATCCCGCCGCTGAACCTGGGCACCATCCGGCTGGATCTGGGTTTCATGGTGGTCCTCATCGCAGTGGTCATCCTCCGTGGGATCGTCGGCGGTCTGGCGCGCTAATGTCCTCGACGACGCCCGGGCTGCACGGCCGGAGGACCGACGCGGTCCTCCACCAGCCGTCCGCAGCCCTCCGAACCCGCCGTACCTCTAAGGTGACCTGATGCCACTCACGCCTGCCGACGTGCACAACGTCGTCTTCAAGAAGCCGCCCATCGGCAAGCGGGGCTACGACGAGGACGAGGTCGACGCCTTCCTCGACGTGGTGGAGGCCGAGCTGGCTCGCCTCATCGAGGAGAACAACGAGCTGCGCTCCGGCGCGGGCAGCAGCGCCGAGGAGCGTCCCGAGGCCCCGGCCCCGGCACCCGCCCCGGTGGCCGCCGTCGCGCCCCCGGTGCAGCCGCCGCAGGACGACAGCGCCCGGGCCTCCCGGATGCTCGCCCTGGCCACCGAGACGGCCGACCGCTACGTCAACGAGGCCAAGACGCAGGCCGAGCAGATGGTCAGCGGTGCGAAGACGAACAGCGAGCGGCTCATGACCGATGCCCGCACCAAGAGTGAGCAGATGGTCACCGAGGCGAAGCATCGCGCCGACTCGATGATCGGCGACGCCCGCACCCGCTCGGAGACCCTGGAGCGCGAGGCCCGGGCCAAGGCCGCGGCCCTCGACCAGGACGCCGAGCGCCGGCACGTCGAGGCGATGGGCAGCCTCGAGGAGAAGCGGAGCAGCCTCGAGCGCAAGATCGAGGAGCTGCGCACCTTCGAGCGGGAGTACCGCACCCGGCTGCGCTCCTACCTCGAGTCGCACCTCCGCGACCTCGACAGCCGCGGTTCTGCGGAGCCCGCGAACAACGCGCGGCAGAACCAGCAGGCAGTGCACTCCGCCTGACGACAGGCGCACGACAGGGCCCCGGACCATCGGTCCGGGGCCCTGTCGTATCCGGTGAGCGTGGCGGGCGCGATGCCGGGGCGGTGCCCCTAGAGTCCTGGGCGTGATCATCGCGGCCGGCCTGCTGGTGCTCGGAGGCCTGGGACTGTTCGTGGCCGGTGTGCTCACCGGGGTCGCGACCTTCTACTGGGCGTGCGTCGGCGCCTGCGTCGTCGCCGCCGTGCTGCTGCTCCTCGCCCGCCGGCGGATGAGCGCGCCCGCGTCGGCGCTCGCGCCGGCATCAGCGCCGGCGTCAGCACCCGCGGTCACGGCTCCACCCGCCGCGCGTCTTGCCGCCACCTCTGCCGCCGCCGCGCCCGCCGCCGTCCGGACGCCGTCCGAGCCGGACGGCCCCAGCACCGGCCGGCACGCCGTTGCCGGCTCCGCGGAGGCCGGGGAGCCGCCGGTCGAGGAGGTCGAGGTCGCCGATCTGCTGCTCGTCGTCGACCTGACGGACGAGGTGCTGGTCGTCGACGAGCACCCGCGGTACCACGTCGCCCGGTGCCGGCACCTCGCCGACCGGGACACGATCCCGCTCCCGGTCGACGAGGCGAAGTCCGACGGCTTCACCCCGTGCGGCACCTGCCGGCCGGACGCGACCCTTGCCGACCGGGTCCGCGCGAAGCGGACGGCCTCGGAGAACTAGCCCGCCCGGGTCACCCAGAACCGGGAGCCATCAGGGCCCTCGATCCCCTCGCCGCTTCGGGCGACGGTCTGCACGCGCACCGCGAGCACCTCGGCGGCCAACTGCTCGCCGTGCTCCTCGAGCGCCCGGGCGACCTCTCCCTCGGCCGCCCACGAGAGCTCGATCCGGTCGCTGACCTCGAGGCCGGCGTTCTTGCGCGCCTCCTGGACCAGTCGGACGACCTCGCGGAACAGGCCGGCCCGCTCGAGCTCAGGGGTGAGGGTGAGGTCCAGGGCGACGGTGAGCCCGCCGCCGCTGGCCACGGTCCAGCCCTCGCGCGGGATCTCGGTGACCACCAGGTCACCGTCCTCCAGCGCGACGGGCGTGCCGTCGACCTCGACCGTCGCCGTGCCCGCCCGGTAGGCGGCGGTGAGCGCGACCGGGTCGGTCGCGGCGACGGCCTTCGCCACCGCCTGCACCTGCTTCCCCAGCCGGCGGCCGACCGCGCGGAAGTCCACCTTCAGGCTGACGTCGACCAGGTCGCCGTCGACGGCGCCGGACAGCTCGACCATGCCCAGCACGTTGAGCTCGTCGGCCACCTCGGCGACCAGGTCGCGGGGGAGCGTGGACCAGGCGGGGGCTGCGACGAGGGCGCGGGCCAGCGGCTGCCGGGTGCGCACTCTGGCCGTCGTGCGGGCCGAGCGGCCCAGCTCCACCAGGCGGCGCACCAGGTCCACCTGGGCCACGAGGGCGTCGTCGCGGTCGTCCTCGGCCACCGTGGGCCACGTGGAGAGGTGCACCGAGTCGACCGCCCGATCGGCAGCCGGCCCCACCAGGCCCGGGACGACGGCGCGGCTCCAGACCTCCTCGGTGACGAAGGGCGTGAACGGCGCCATCAGCCGGGTGAGCCCGTCGAGCACCTCGTGCAGCGTGGCGAGCGCGGCGGGGTCGCCCTCCCAGAAGCGCCGCCGGGAGCGCCGGACGTACCAGTTCGACAGGTCGTCGACGAAGCCGGCGAGCAGCCGGCCGGCGCCCTGGGTGTCGAAGTCCTCCATGGCGTCGGTGACCCCCTGGGTCACCGACGCCAGCCGGGCCAGCGCCCACCGGTCGAGCAGCGGGCGGTCCGCGCGGGCAGGCGCCGGTGTGGTCCCGTCCCCACCGGACCCGCCCCAGCCGTTGGCCTCGGCGTAGAGGGTGAAGAAGCTCGCGGTGTTCCAGTAGGTGAGCAGCACCTTCCGGACGACCTCGGACAGCGTCTCGTGGCCGACACGGCGGGCCGACCACGGCGAGCCGCCGGCGAGCATGAACCAGCGCACGGCGTCGGCGCCGTGCCGGTCCATCAGCGGGATCGGCTCCAGGATGTTGCCCAGGTGCTTGCTCATCTTGCGGCCGTCCTCGGCGAGGATGTGGCCCAGGCACAGCACGTTCTCGTACGAGCTCTGCTCGAACACCAGCGTGCCGACGGCCATGAGCGTGTAGAACCAGCCGCGGGTCTGGTCGATCGCCTCGCAGATGAACTGCGCCGGGTAGGCGGCCTCGAACTGCTCCTGGTTGCGGTGCGGCGCACCCCACTGGGCGAAGGGCATCGAGCCCGAGTCGTACCAGGCGTCGATGACCTGGCGGACCCGCCGGAAGGTGCCGTCGGTGCCGGGCAGCGTGAAGGTGACGTCGTCGATGAACGGCCGGTGCGGGTCGAGGTCGGACAGGTCCCGGCCGGTCAGCTCGGAGAGCTCGGCCAGCGAGCCGACGACCACCAGCCGGGACGGGTCGGCATCGTTGCGCCAGATGGGCAGGGGAGTGCCCCAGTACCGGTCACGGGACAGCGCCCAGTCGACGTTGTTGGTCAGCCAGTCGCCGTAGCGGCCGGTCTTGATGCTCTCCGGGTACCAATTCGTCTTCTCGTTCTCCGCGAGCAGCTGGTCCTTGATCTGGCTGGTCCGGATGTACCAGGACGGCTGCGCGTAGTACATCAGCGGCGTGTGGCAGCGCCAGCAGTGCGGATAGCTGTGCTCGAACCGGTGCTCGCGCCACAGCACGCCGCGGGCCTGCAGGTCCTCGACGAGCGCGGCGTCCGCCGCCTTGAAGAAGTGCCCGCCGACCAGCGGGACCTCGGGCAGGAAGTGGCCGCTGGCGTCGATCGGCACCACCACGGGCAGCCCGTACCGGCGGCAGACCGCGAGGTCCTCGGCGCCGAACGCGGGGGACTGGTGCACCAGGCCGGTGCCGTCCTCGGTGGTGACGTAGTCGGCGAGCACCACGTAGTGCGCCCTGTCCTGTCCATCCGGACCCGAGGGGAACTCGACCAGCTCGAAGGGCCGCTGGTAGTGCACCCGCTCCCAGTCACGGCCGGTCGTGCGGGCCAGCACCTCGCGGGGCGCGTCCGGGTCGAGGACGGCGTCCAGCAGCGGCTCGGCGACGACGACGGTCGTCTGGGTGGGCGGGCCTCCAGCGACCGAGTGCTCGGTGCGGACGACGACGTAGGTGACGTCGGGGTGCACGGCGACGGCGGTGTTGCTGGGCAGCGTCCACGGCGTCGTCGTCCAGACCAGCAGGTCGGCCCGGCCGGCCCACTCGCCGCTGGTGACCGGCAGCCGTACGTAGACCGACGGGTCGGTGATCGACTCGTACCCCTGGGCGACCTCGTGGTCGGACAGGCCGGTGCCGCAGCGCGGGCAGTACGGGGCGACGCGGTGGTCCTCGACGAGCAGGCCCTTGTCGAAGATCTGCTTCAGCGACCACCACACGCTCTGGATGTAGCTGGTGTCCATGGTCCAGTAGGCCGTGGACATGTCCACCCAGTAGCCCATGCGCCGGGTGAGCTCGGAGAACGAGCCGACGTGCCGCTCGACCGATTCCCGGCACTTCGCGTTGAACTCGGCGATGCCGTAGCGCTCGATGTCGGGTTTGCCCGCGAAGCCGAGCTCCTGCTCGACGGCGATCTCGACCGGCAGGCCGTGGCAGTCCCAGCCGGCGCGGCGCGGGACGTGCCAGCCCTGCATGGTCTTGAAGCGGGGGAAGACGTCCTTGAACGCCCGCGCCTCGATGTGGTGCGTCCCCGGTCGGCCGTTCGCCGTGGGTGGGCCCTCGTAGACGTTCCACTGCGGCCGGTCGGCCGAACCTTCCAGCGTCCGTGCGAAGACCTTCTCGGCCTCCCAGCGCTGCAGGATCTGCTGCTCCAGCTCCGGCAGGTCGACCTGCGGGGGCATCGCGGCGAACGGGCCGGTGGCCGAGGGAGAACTCACGCCGTCCATTCTCCCCGAACCGGCAAACGGGTTCCGCGGGGCATCCGGAAGACTGCTGCCATGGGGGTCGGCTGCCGGTGAGCACGACGGTGACGCTGGCGCTGGGCATCGGCGCCGTCGTGGTGCTCGTGGCGGCGGTCGCGCTGCGCCTGGCCGACCGCCTCGGGCTGCCCAGCCTGCTCCTCTACCTCGCCCTCGGCGTCGCCCTCGGGGAGGGCGGACTGGGCGTCCAGTTCGAGGACTTCGAGCTCACCCACACCCTCGGGTACGCGGCCCTCGTGATCATCCTGGCCGAGGGCGGGCTGACCACCCGGTGGGCCGACGTGCGACGGGCGATCGGGCCCGGCATCTCGCTGTCCACCGTCGGCGTGGCGGTGAGCGTCGTCGTGACCGCCGCCGTCGGCGTGCTGCTCCTGGGGTACGGCTGGGGCTTCGCCCTGCTGCTCGCGGCGGTGATCAGCTCCACCGACGCCGCCGCGGTCTTCGCCACGCTCCGCCGGCTGCCCCTCCCGCGCCGGCTCGCCGCCTCCCTCGAGGCGGAGAGCGGGCTCAACGACGCCCCGGTGATCCTGCTCGTGACGGCCCTCGCCACGTCGCTCACCGGCGAGGCGACGGGGCCGTGGTGGCTCGTCGGCGTGGTGGTGATCGCAGAGCTCGCCGGGGGGACCGTCATCGGCGTCGGGATCGGTCTCGCGGGCGCCGCGCTGCTCCGGCGGGTCGCCCTGCCGGTTGCCGGCTTCTACCCCTTGGCCACCCTGGCCCTCTGCGTCCTCGCCTACTCGGCGGCCACCCTGGCGCACACGTCCGGGTTCGTCGCGGTCTACCTGTGCGGCGTCGTGCTCGGCAACGCCGCGCTGCCACACCGCGCGGCCAGCGTCGGCTTCGCCGAGGGCATGGCCTCCCTGGCCCAGATCGGGCTGTTCGTCCTCCTCGGGCTGCTGGTCTCGCCCGCGCGCCTGCCCGAGGCCGTCGGCCCGGCGCTGGTCGTGGGTGGAGCGCTGCTGCTGCTCGCCCGGCCGCTGTCGGTGGTCGCCAGCCTGGTCTGGTTCCGGTTCCCGTGGTCCCAGCAGGCGTTCATCTCCTGGGCCGGTCTGCGCGGCGCGGTTCCGATCGTCGCGGCCACCATCCCCTTGACCGCGGGGGTCCCGGGGGCGACGCGGATCTTCGACACCGTGTTCGTGCTCGTCGTCGTCTTCACCGTCGTGCAGGGGTGGTCGCTGCCGTGGATGGCCCGGCACCTCCGCATCGCCACCCCTCTCGCCCCCCGCGACGTGCAGGTGGAGTCGGCGCCGCTGGGAGAGCTCGACGCCGACCTGATGCAGCTGACCGTGTCCCCGGGGTCCCGGCTGCACGGCGTCTACCTTCCCGAGCTGCGGCTGCCCGACGACGCCGCGGTGGTGCTCGTGGTGCGCGGCGGGCGGTCCTTCGTCCCGGACGACGCCACCCGGCTGATGCGCGGCGACCAGGCGCTCATCGTCGCCGCCCGCCACTCCCGGCTGGAGGCCGAACGGCGGCTGCGGGCGGTCAGCCGGGCGGGGCGCCTGGCGTCGTGGCGCGGCGAGAGCGGCGCGCCGACCGGCGCCGACTGAAGGCGGCCGGACGTGGGAGGGTGTTCGCGACGACGCCGTCCACGGGTTGGAGCGCGCGATGCGGTTCCTGTTCCGACCTCCCGCCGCCGAGGCGACGGGCCTGCTCGGCCTGCCGTGGGGCGAGCCGCTGGCCGAGTGGGATCCGGACCTCCTGCTGGAGGTGCCCCAGCGCGGCATCTCCCGGCACGTGGTGCGGTTCGTCGCCTCCGGCGGGCACGTCTTCGCGCTCAAGGAGATCAACGAGCGCCTCGCCCGCCACGAGTACCGGCTGCTCGCCGAGTTCGAGGAGGAGGGGCTGCCGACCGTCTCCGTCCTGGGCATCTGCGTGGACCGGCCGGGTGACCAGGAGGCCATCCTGGTCACCCGGTACCTCGAGTACTCGATGTCCTACCGGTGGCTGTTCTCGCGGCCGAGGGGGGCGCACTCCGCCGACCAGCTGCTCGACACCATGGTCGAGCTCCTGGTCCGACTGCACCTCGCCGGCGTCTTCTGGGGCGACTGCTCCCTCTCCAACACGCTCTTCCGGCTCGACGCCGGCGCCCTGACCGCCTACCTGGTCGACGCCGAGACCGTGGACCGCCACCACACCCTCTCCCCGGGACAGCGGTCCTACGACGTCGACCTCGCCCGCGAGCGCGTGGGTGCCGAGCTGCTGGACCTCCAGTTCGGCGAACTCCTGCCCGACGGCATCGACCCGATCGAGGTGGCCGAGAGCCTGATGCCGCGGTACGAGGCGTTGTGGAACGAGGTGACCCGCGAGGAGGTCTTCAGCAGCGACGAGCAGAACTGGCGCGTGACCGAACGGCTCCAGCGGCTCAACGACCTCGGGTTCGACGTCGGGGAGGTGGAGCTGGTCACCGAAGGGGACGGCGTGCGGCTCCGGGTGGAGACACGCGTCTCCGAGCCGGGGCAGCACCGCCGGGAGCTGTTCCGGCTGACCGGGCTGGAGGTCCAGGAGCGGCAGGCCCGCCGGCTCCTCAACGACATCCGCGCCTTCCGCGCCCACCTGGAGCAGAAGTCCGGCGGGCCGGTCTCGGAGTCGTTCGCGGCGCACCGCTGGCTGGCGGAGGTCTACCAACTGGTGGTGGACGCGATCCCTGCGGACCTGGCCGGCCGGCTCGCTCCGGCCGAGGTGTTCCACGAGGTGCTGGAGCACCGCTGGTTCCTCTCCGAGCAGGCCAAGCGCGACGTCGGGACCGCCGAGGCAGCGGAGTCCTACCTCCGGAACGTGCTGCCCCAGACGCCCAAGGAGGTCACCACGCCCTCGGTCATCGCGGGCCTGGGACGGGAGAGCTGACCCCTCCGCCCGACGCGTCGGGTCACGATCCGGTCGTCGACCGCCCACGGGCCCCGGTTCGAATTGACAGCGTTTGTGGCCTGGACCACGCTCCGGAGACCGCTCTTGATCAGCTCGCGAGGCGCCAACGGAGGCGATGACCGATGCCGAACGCACCACGCCGTTCCCGGGCCCGAGAGGGCACCCCGGTGCCCCTCCGAGCGAGGCGCGGGTCGCGCCGCCGCGGGATGGCCGGGGCTGCGGCGCTGTTCGTCACCGCTGGCACGCTGGCCGCGTGCGGCAGCGGCGGTGGCGGTGCCTCGTCGCTCACCTGGTACATCAACCCCGACGCCGGGGGCCAGGCCGAGATCGCCGCCCGGTGCACCGAGGACGCCGGTGGCCGCTACACGATCGAGACGGCGCTGCTCCCTCGCGACGCCGCCTCCCAGCGCGAGCAGCTCATCCGGCGGCTGGCCGCCAACGATGACTCGATCGACCTGATGAGCCTCGACCCGCCGTTCATCCCGGAGTTCGCCCAGGCCGGCTTCCTGGCCCCGGTGCCCGACGACGTCGCGGAGCGGGTGACCGACGGGGTCGTGGAGAGCGCCGTCCAGGGGTCGACGTGGGACGGCGAGCTCGTCGCCGTCCCGTTCTGGGCGAACACCCAGCTGCTCTGGTACCGGACGTCGGTGGCCGAGGCCGCGGGGCTGGACATGACGCAGCCGGTCACCTGGGACCAGATCGTCGAGGCGGCGGAGGGGCAGGGCAAGCTCGTCGGCGCACAGGGCACCCGCGCCGAGTCGTTGACCGTCTGGTTCAACGCGCTCATCGAGTCCGCGGGTGGCGAGATCATCACCGACCCCTCGCCCGAGGACCCCGCGCAGATCGAGCTGGGTCTCACCTCCGACGCCGGCCGGCGGGCCGCCGAGGTCATGAAGATGGTCGCCGAGTCCGATGCGGCCGGCCCCGCCTTCTCGACCTCGAACGAGGACTCCACCGCGACCGGCTTCGAGAGCGACGACGGCGGTTTCCAGGTCAACTACCCCTTCGTCTACCCGCGGGCGCTCGACGCCGCCGAGGCCGGCTCGCTCGACCCGTCGGTGCCCGACGACTACGCCGCGACGGTCTACCCGCGGGTCGATGCGGACACCGAGGCAGCGCCGCCCTACGGCGGGATCAACCTCGGCGTGGGGGCGTTCAGCGGGAGCCCCGAGCTGGCCTACGAGGCGGCGGAGTGCATCACCTCCGACGAGAACCAGGCCTACTACTTCACGACCAACGGCAACCCGGCGTCCTCCGAGGCCGTCTACGACGACGCGGAGGTGCTGGAGGCGTTCCCCATGGCCCCGGTCATCCGGGAGTCCCTGGACATCGCCGCGCCCCGACCGCAGACGCCCTACTACAACGAGATCTCCGTGGGTGTCCAGCGCTCGTACCACCCGCCGGCGTCGATCGACCCGGAGCGCATCGGGAAGCGCGCGAACGCCCTGATCACCGCGGTCCTGGAGAAGGAGGATCTGCTGTGAGCACCACGACGCTCCCGCCGACCGAGAAGACCGAACCGGTCTCGGCGCCGAACGGCAAGATCAGCGACAGGGCGCGCAGCGAGCGGAAGCTGGGTTGGTTGCTCGCAGGCCCGGCTTTCCTGGTGATGCTCGCCGTCACCGCCTACCCCATCCTGCAGGCCACCTACGAGTCGCTGTTCGACTACCGGCTCACCGACCCGGACAACCGGTCGTTCACCGGGCTGAACAACTACTGGGTGATCCTCACCGACACCCTGTGGTGGGAATCGATCGGCGTGACCGCGTTCATCACGGTGGTCACGGTGGCGGTGGAACTCGTGCTGGGTTTCGGTCTGGCCCTGGTGATGGTCAAGGCGCTCAGCGCACTGCGACCGGTGCTCCGGGCAGCGATCCTCATCCCGTACGCGGTCATCACCGTCGTGTCGGCCTTCGCCTGGCAGTTCGCCTTCGACATCCAGTCCGGCTTCGTGAACTCCTGGTTCGCGTGGCTGCCGGGTGTCTCGGAGTCCACCGACTGGTTCGGCGACCGGTGGACATCGCTGCTGGTCATCTGCCTGGCCGAGATCTGGAAGACCACGCCGTTCATCTCGCTGCTGCTGCTGGCCGGCCTGGCGCAGGTCCCCGAGGTGCTGCAGGAGGCGGCCAAGGTCGACGGCGCGACGCGCTGGCAGCGCCTCTGGCGGGTGACGATCCCGAACATGAAGGCGGCCATCATGGTCGCCCTGCTGTTCCGCACCCTGGACGCCTTCCGGGTGTTCGACACCATCTTCATCATGACCAACGGGGCCAACGGGACCGAGACGGTGTCGTTCCTGGCCTACCGCCAGACCATCGCGCGCCTGGAGATCGGGCTCGGCTCGGCCGTGTCTGTCCTGCTGTTCCTCGCGGTGGTGCTGATCGCGTTCGTCTTCATCAAGGGCTTCAAGATCGACCTGGCCCAGGCGCGGGGGGAGTAGCGGATGTCCACGCGGAAGAAGGTCACCTGGTGGGTCGTCGGGGCGGTCATCCTCTTCTACTGCTTGTTCCCGATCGCCTGGATCGTCTCGGTATCGCTCAAGGCGCCGAGCGACCTGGCGAACGGGAGCTTCCTCCCCAGCGCGCTCACCTGGCAGAACTACGAGCTGATCCTCACCGGCGGAGCGAGCGACCTGTTCCTGCCGGCGCTGCGGAACTCGTTCGGCATCTGCCTGATCGCCACGGCGATCTCCTGCGTGCTGGCGATGTTCGCCGCCTACGCCATCGCACGGCTGGACTTCCCCGGTAAGAAGGTGATCCTGTCCACCGCGCTGGTGGTGGCGATCTTCCCGGTCATCTCGATCGTCACGCCGCTGTTCAACCTGTGGAGGCAGATCGGGCTGTACGACACCTGGCCGGGCCTGATCATCCCGTACCTGTCGCTGACGCTCCCGATCTCGATCTGGACGATGTCGGCGTTCTTCCGGGAGATCCCCTGGGAGATGGAGCAGGCAGCGCAGGTCGACGGCGCCACGACCTGGCAGGCCTTCCGGAAGGTGATCGTGCCGTTGGCCGCACCCGGGGTCTTCACCACGGCGATCATCGCCTTCTTCATCGCCTGGAACGATTTCATCTACGGCATCTCGCTGACGTCCACGGAGGCGGCCCGGCCGGTTCCCGCGGCCCTGGGTCTGTTCACCGGCGCCTCGCAGTTCGAGGAGCCGACCGGCGCCATCTCGGCGGCGGCGGTGATCGTCACGATCCCGGTGGTCCTGCTGGTGCTGATCTTCCAGCGGCGCATCGTCGCCGGCCTCACCAACGGTGCGGTCAAGGGCTGACCGCCATGACAACGCCCCTGATCCCGACCTCACGACCCGCATCCCACCGAGGGGACGAGCACTGATGGCCTCCATCGAGATGAAGAACTTCGTCAAGGAGTACGGCGACGGATTCCCGGCGGTGAACGACGTCAGCCTGGTCATCGCCTACGGCGAGTTCATGATCCTTGTCGGCCCGTCGGGCTGAGGGAAGTCGACGCTGCTCCGCGTGATCGCCAACCTCATCGAGCCGACCAGCGGCACCGTCGAGGTGAACGGGAAGCCGGCGCGCCAGGCGCGCCTC
>JBBSKB010000007.1:0-53255 GCA_038256725.1 Mycobacteriales bacterium
CAGCGGCGGTCGCCTTCGCCACACTCCGCTGACACCTGCTTTTCCGCGGAAAAGCAGACCGCTTTTCCGCGGAAAAGCAGGGGAGACGACGGCGGGTAGCGTTCCAGGACGTGCCCGACGACGCCGCCGCCTCCGGCAAGCTGCCGATCAAGATGCTGCACGACCGCATCCTGGTCGCGCTCCGCAAGGAGGACGGCGACCGGCGGTCCAGCGGCGGCATCCTCATCCCCGCGACCGCCCAGGTGGCCAAGCGGCTGGTGTGGGGCGAGGCGAGGGGCGTGGGCCCGAGCGTGCGCCAGGTGAAGGTCGGCGACCAGGTGCTCTTCTCCCCCGAGGACCAGCACGAGGTCGAGGTGCACGGCGAGGACCTGATCATCCTGCGCGAGCGCGACATCCACGCCGTCGCCGCCGAGCGCATCGAGGAATCGACCGGCCTCTACCTCTAGAACTCGAGGCCCCGACCCTCCCCGGTCGGCGGGGGCGGCCGCTCGCCGCGGGCGTGCCGGGTGACGACGGCGGTCATGTCCTCGAGCCAGCGGTGGACGACGGCGAGCTCCTCGTCGCTGTAGTCCTCCATCGCGCCCACCAGGTCGCGCGCCAGTCCGCCGAAGTGCTCGGCACCGGCGGCCATCGCGGACTCGGACATCTCCAGGCCCACGCGCCGCCGATCCTCGGGATCGCGCACCCGCCGGACGTGACCCACCCGCTCCAGCCGGTCGACCAGCGCCGTCACCGATGCCGAGCGGAGGTCGACCGCCTCGCCAAGTCGGCCGGCTGTCAACGCCTCCCCCCGGCGGGCGGCGTCCATGATCGCGACCAACGCCCGGACGTCCGTGCGGTTGAGCCCGTGCACGTCCGCGAACCGTTGACCGACCGCGTCCAGCTCGACGTTCAGCCGGCGCAGCAGGAGGCCCAGCTCCTGACGGGCCCGGGTCGCCTCGTCGTCCACCCAGCACCGCCCGTTCGCCCGTCGTCCTGGTCCGCGATAATGTCTCGACGATCGAGATAATCGACCGTCAAGGGACATCATGCCTCGCCGTACCCGCACCCTCCGCTGGCTGATCCCGGCGCTCGTCGCCGTCGCCTGGCTGGTCCTGGCCGGCCCGCTGGGCTCGTTCAGCGGCAAGCTGGCCGAGGTGTCGGAGAACGACTCCGCCGCCTTCCTGCCCGACGGCGCCGAGTCCACGCAGGTCACCGAGCTGAGCCGGCAGTTCCAGAGCGAGCGCACGCTGCCGGTGATCCTGCTGTGGGAGAGCGAGGACGGCGCCCTCGACGCGGGCGTGCAGGCGCAGGCGCAGGACCGGCTGGACCGGGCGGTCGCCATCGCCGAGGACGCCGGCGCGCTGCAGGGCGAGGCCTCCCCCGTTCTCCCGTCCGAGGACGGCGAGGCCGTGCAGGCGGTGCTGCCGTTCGACCCCGACCTCGGCGACACGCTGAACGAGGTCATCGCCGATCTGCGCGGTCTGGACGGGATCGACGGCACCACCGCCTACGTCACCGGCCCGGGCGCGATCTTCGCCGATTTCGCCGAGGGTTTCGCCGGCATCGACGGCCTGCTGCTGCTCGCGGCGTTCGGCGTCGTCCTGCTGATCCTGCTGGTCGTCTACCGCAGCCCGCTGCTGCCGTTCCTGGTCATCGGCACCGCCGGCATGGCGCTCGTCGTCTCCCTCGCGGTCGCCTACGTCCTCGCGAAGCAGGGCTGGATCGCCGTCAACGGCCAGAGCCAGGGCATCGCCTCGATCCTGGTCGTCGGCGCCGCGACCGACTACGGCCTGCTGCTGGTCGCCCGGTACCGCGAGGAACTCCGCCAGGAGGAGTCGAAGTACACCGCGATGCGGGTCGCGCTGAAGCAGTCGTGGGAGCCGATCCTCGCCTCGGGCGGCACGGTCATCCTCGGCGTCCTCTGCCTGCTCTTCTCCGACCTGGGCTCCAACCGGGGCCTCGGTCCGATCTCCGCGGTGTGCATCGCCTTCGCCATGCTCGCCGCGCTCACCTTCCTGCCCGCGGTGCTCGTGCTGTTCGGCCGGGCCGCGTTCTGGCCGTTCCGGCCCACGTACGGCGAGGTGCACGCGCACGGCACGGGCTGGGAGCGGATCTCCACCTCGGTCGGCCGCCGTCCCACCCGGTACCTGCTCGGCAGCGTCGGCGCGCTCGTCGTCCTCGCGCTCTTCCTGCCCACCTTCGACTCCGACGGCATCCCGCTGTCGCAGGCCGTGCGCGGAGGCACCGAGTCCGGCGAGGGCCAGGAGGCCATCGCCCGGCACTACGAGGCCGGCTCCGCGAGCCCGGCCGTCATCATCACGCCGGCCGACGACTGGCGGGAGGTCGCGGACGCCGCGGCCGGGACCGACGGCGTGGCCGGGGTCGAGCCGTTCACCGGCGAGCCGGCCGGCCCGCCCGGGGCAGGTAGTGGCGAGCCGCGCGAGGTCGACGGCCTGGTCCGCCTCGAGGCGACCCTCACCGACGCCCCGGACAGCGAGGCCGCCCAGAACACCGTCTCCGAGCTGCGGACGGCGGTCAGCGACATCGATCCCGACGCCCTGGTCGGCGGCAGCTCGGCGCAGGACCTCGACACCCAGGAGACGGCGGCCCGCGACCTGCTGGTCATCGTCCCGCTGGTGCTGCTGGTGATCACGGTCGTGCTGGCCCTGCTGCTGCGCGCGGTCGTGGCGCCGCTGCTGCTGGTCGGCACGGTCGCGCTCAGCACGGCGGCGACGGTCGGCGTCGCGGCGCTCGCCTTCGACCACCTGTTCTCGTTCCCGGGCAGCGATCCTCAGGTGCTGCTGATCGGCTTCGTGTTCCTGGTGGCGCTGGGGATCGACTACAACATCTTCCTGATGACCCGCGCCCGCGAGGAGACGATGCGGCACGGCACCCGGGACGGCGTGCTGCGGGCCCTGGCCGTGACGGGCGGCGTGATCACGAGCGCCGGCCTGGTGCTCGCGGCCACCTTCGGCGCGCTCACCGTGCTCCCGCTGGTCATCCTCATCCAGCTCGGGTTCCTGGTCGGCTTCGGCGTCCTGCTGGACACCTTCGTCGTCCGCACCCTGCTGGTGCCGGCCGCCGTCCACCTGATCGGCGACAAGGTCTGGTGGCCCAGCGCCCTGGCGAAGGGCCCGCCCGCGCCTGACCCCCGTTGAAGCGGGGCAGTGGCGCAGCGCGCTCCGGGCGTCAGACCGCGCCGGAGCGCACCCCGTCCAGCCAGTCGCCCGCCTCGGCGAACGCGGCGTCGTCCGACCCGGCCGGCACGGGGCGGTTCTGCCGTCCGTCGGCGCGGGGGTAGGAGCCCAAGAACCGGACGTCCTCGCACACCCGGTGCAGCGCGGCCAGCGCCTCGCCCACCCGGCGGTCCGCGATGTGGCCCTCGCAGTCCAGCGAGAACGAGTAGACGCCGAGCCGCTGGCGGGTGGGCCGCGACTCGATGCGGGTCAGCGAGATGCCGCGGGCGGCGAACTCGCGCAACAGGTCCAGCAGCGCGCCCGTGCGGTCCCCGACGACGGCGACCAGCGAGGTCTTGTCGTTGCCGGTCGGCGCGGGCAGCGGACCGGGGCGGGTGACCAGCACGAACCGGGTGACGGCGCCGGCGTGGTCGGCGATGTCGTCGGCCAGCGCGGTCAGCCCGTAGCGCTCCGCCGCGATCGCCGCGCAGACGGCCGCGTCGTACTCCCCTGCGGCCACCGCGGCGGCCGCTCCGGCGGTCGAGCTGGCCGGGAGCGGGGGAATCCCGGGTAGGTGCGCCTCGAGCCATCGGCCGGTCTGCGCCAGCGCGTGCGGATGGCTGGCCACCGAGCGCACCGAGTCCAGCGTCGTCCCGGGGCGGACCGCCAGGGTGAAGGCCACCGGCAGGAACACCTCGCGGGTGATGATCAGCGGGTCGCCGTCGACCAGGCCGTCCATCGTGGCGGGCACGGAGCCCTCCACCGAGTTCTCCAGCGGGACCAGCCCGGCGTCGGCGTCCCCCGAACGGACGGCGGCCAGGGTCGCCGGGACACTCGCCCGGGGGGTACGCGTTCCCTCGCCGGTGTCAACGGCACTGCTCAGCGCGGCTTCGGCGAAGGTACCCTCGGGCCCGAGATAGGCGAACCGCGGAGGAGACGTGCTGGGTTGCATCCCGGGCATCCGACGAGGGTAGTGCGGGCGGGTCACAGCGAGTGCGCGACCCGGGGGAAGCTGCCTCGCTGATCGGAGTATCCGGCAACCGCCCGGACGATGACCCGCGACTGGAGGTGGCGTGCCCCCCGCCTCGGCAGCCGCTGCCTCCCCGACGCCGTCGCCCGTCGAGCTCGACCGGCTGCGCGCCGCCCTCTGGCGTCTCCTGGGGACCGGCGACCGGGACGACGCCGCCTTCCGCGACCTGGTCGACGACGTCGACGACGTCCTGTCGTCCACCGCCGACCCGTACTGGGTGGCCTGGCGTTCCGCGCTGGCCGCCCGGCGCGGCCTGGCCGACGGCGATCCCGACGCGGCGACCGAGGCGATCGCCGCCGCCCGGGAGTCGCTGCACGGCTGCCGGCCCTCGGTGTGGACCGCGCTCACCCTGGCCTACCTGGCCCACCTCGAGGTCACCGCCGACCACGTCGACGCCGCGATGCTCATGGCGGTCGACGCCAGCCTGCAGACCGAGGAGCCCTCCGCGCAGGAGCCCGCGCGCGCACTGCTGCAGGCGCACCGCTGGCTGTCGCTCACCCTCGCCGGCCTCGACCTCGAGGAGCTCGCCGTCGCGCACGCCGGCCGGGCGCACCGGGTGGCCGCCCAGCTCCCCGACCTCGACGACCAGTGGCGGACGCTGCTGCTCAGCGCCCAGCAGCACGTGGAGCTGGCCCAGACGCTGCACCGCCGCGGCGACGAGCAGCGCGCCGCCGAGCTCGCCGAGGAGGCTGTCGGCTGCGCCACCGCCGCCCGCGGGCTCGACCGCGAGCCCGAGCCGGCCGAGGCCGACCTGCTCGACGTCGTCCAGGCATGGGCCATGACCTGCACCGACGACCTCGACGGGGCGCTCGGCCCGCTGCGCCGCGTGCACCGGCACGTGCAGGCCGGCGGCGGGGTGTGGCTGCGCGGCTACACCGACCTGGTGCTCGCCCGGCTGCTGGCCCGCCTCGCCGCACGCGACGGCGACCTGATCCGCGGCGAGGAGGCGGTGGGGCTGCTCGTCGACGCCTCCGGCGCCTTCGCCGCCTCCGGCGACCGGCGCCGCTACCGGCAGTGCCTGCTCGAGCTCGGGCAGAACACCGCCGATCTGGGACGCCCGGCCGAGGCGCTGCACTGGCTGGAGGCCTACCGCGCCGACACCGGCCGCGCGCACACCCGTGGTCGCGAGCTGTGGGCGGAGATGTTCGTCCGCCGGAGCCGGCTGCGCGAGGCCGAGCGGCAGGCGGCGGTGCTGCGCCGGCACGCCCTCGAGGACCCGCTCACCGGCCTGGGCAACCGGCGCTCCGCCGAGCGCCGGCTCGCCGGCCTGCGGTTCGGCGAGGAGCCGCTGTCGCTGGCGGTCGTCGACGTCGACCGGTTCAAGGAGGTCAACGACGGCGCCTCGCACACCCAGGGTGACGTCGTGCTGCGTCGGGTGGCCGACCTGCTCCGCGAGCACAGCCGCACCGGGGACGAGGTGTTCCGCTGGGCCGGCGACGAATTTCTGGTGCTGCTGCCGACGGCGACCGAGGCGCAGGCCGTCGTCGTCATGGAGCGGCTGCGCGCCGCCGTGGCCGCGGCCGACTGGGGCGACCTGCGGCTGACCGAACCGGTCACGGTGAGCGTCGGCGTCGCGACCGCGCCCGAGGTGGGTGAGGGCCAGCCCGAACCGGTCGTCGGCTGGCGGGCGCTGTTCGACACCGCCGACCTGCTGCTGTTCTCCGCCAAGCGCAGCGGCCGCAACCGGGTGCGCGCCCCCGGCGGCGGGCCGGCCGACGGGCGGGCCGGGGCGTGACCACGGCAGCCGGATGGGACAGGTGGGACGCGACGGGCGGCGGACGGCGCGTTCCCGACGACGTCCTCGACAGTGACGGAACTCCGGTGCACAGTGCGCTCGTGCCACCCGGAGCCCTGCACCAGCAGGTGACGGCCGCGCTGACGAACTGGCAGCTGGACGACGCCGAGCAACTGCTCGGCGACGTCGACTCCGAGCCCTCGCCCTACCAGGCGGCCGACCCCGACCCGGTCACCACCGGCGGCTCCTCCGACCTGGGCCGCGCCTGGGCCGACACCCTGCGAGCCGAACTGCTGGTCCGCCGGCTGCGGGTCGCCGGGTTCACGCTGGTCGGCGAACCGGTCACCACCGGTGGCCCCGAGTCCGAGCGCGAGCCCGCCCTGGACCTGCACGCCGGAGTGGCCGAGCTGATCGACGGGGACGGCGAGAGCGCCGACCCCCGCTCGGAGTCCGCGTCCCGGGCGGCGCTGGCGATCGCGCTGGTCCGGTCGGCCAAAGCGGCCTTCGACGCGACCGACGACGCGCTGCAGCGGGCCGCCGGCCTGGCCCGCCACGCGCGCATCGAGCTGCTCTCCCGGCGGATCGACGCCGCCATGGACGAGGCGGTCGAGGCGGCCAGCCTGCTCGACCCCGGCCTGCCCCCGAGCCGGCTGCTGGTGGACACCCTCGGCACGTTGGCCGGCGTCCTCGCGGACCTCGAGCTGATGCCGCTGGCGCTGGACTTCCAGCGCCGGGCCCACGAGGCCGCGCAGTGGGCCGCGGCCGACCCCGCGCTCCTGCAAGCAGGCGACGGCGACCCGGACGTGCTCGTCGCGGGCGCGGCCACCCGCCTCGGCGAGCTGTGCGCCGAGCTCGGCGAGGGGCTGCAGGACGACGGGCTCCCCGAGTCGGCGGACCCGCACTTCGCCGAGGCCCGCACGCTCGCCGAGGAGGCCCTGCAGCTGCTGCCCCCGGGGGCACCCGGCGTCGTCGCGGCGCAGATCGTGCACGGCTGGGCACTGGTCGGCCTCGGCGAGCACGCCGCTGCGACCGGCCCGCTGCGCTCCGCCGTCCGCATCACCTCGGCCGCCGACCACCGCGCCCAGCGCGCCTCCGCCCAGCTCGCGCTGGGCCGGACGCTGCGCCGGCAGGGCGATCCCGCCGGCGCCGACGAGCACCTGGTCTCGGCCCTCCAGCTGGCCACCGAGCACGGCCTGCCCCGGCTGCGCCGCGCGGCCCTGCGCGAGCTGTGCACGCTGCACGCGGAGCTGGACGACGCGGGGCGGGCGCTGCCCTATCTGCAGGCCTACCTCGCCGACGAGCTGGACCGCGTGGACGAGCGGCGCACCCGCTGGGTGGAGCTGTTCGGCCGGCGCAAGAGCCTGCTGGAGACCGAGCGGGCCGCCGGCCAGCTGCGCCGCCAGGCCTACGAGGACCCACTCACCCACCTGCCGAACCGGCGCTACGCCGAGGCGCGGCTGGACGGACTGCTCGCCGGGGGCGGGATCCCGGCGCTGGCCGTCGTCGACGTCGACCGGTTCAAGTCGATCAACGACGCGATCGGCCATCCCGGCGGCGACGCCGTCCTGCGGGCGGTCTCCGAGCTGCTCATCGCCGGCGTCCGCGACACCGACGAGGTCTGCCGCTGGGCCGGCGACGAGTTCGTCGTCCTGCTGCCCGACACCACCGCCGAGCAGGCCGAGCGCGCGCTCGAGCGCACCCGCCGCAAGGTCGCCGGCTACGACTGGGCCTCTCTGGGGCTCAGCACGCCGGTGACGATCAGCGTCGGCATCGCCTCGGCCGCCCGCGGCGACGACCGGCGCACCCTGTTCGCCGCCGCCGACGGCGTCCTCTACGACGCCAAGCGCAGCGGCCGCGACCGCGTGGTGCGGCTCTCCGGGGTCACCCAGAAGCGCGCCGGCGGCAGCCCGCTGGACGTGCTCTTCGGCGGGACCGCGCCGACCGAGCAGCCGACGAGCGATGGAGTCGTGGAAACCCTCGAGCACGGCGAGCACGTCGCCGACGACGGCTTCGCGCCGCTGCTGGTGGTCTCCGAGCCCGCCGACCCGCCGCTCGGCGCGGACCGGCCGGGTGAGCCGCTGCTCGGCCCGCCGCCCGCAGCACCCGCAGCGCCCACAGCGCCCGCAGCGCCCGCAGCACCCGCAGCCCAGGACGACCCCGAGCCCGCGAGCACCCCGCCGGCCATCCACCGGCTGCCCGAGCCGGAGGTCGTCTGGGCGACCGGGCGCACTCCTGCGCAGGTGCTGGCACTGGTCCGCGAGGCGCGCCACGAGCACCCCGACCGCCCCGCGCTCGTGCTCCGGGCGAGCGCGGAGACGCTGGTCGCGCTCGCCTCGGAGCACGACGCGTACACGACCATGGACGCCGCCGCGATGGCCGCCGCCGTCGGCCCGCTGCCCGAGCAGGCCGGCCGGGTCGCCGTGCTGTCGGCCGGGGGCGCCGACACGCCGGTCGCCGCCGAGGCCGCCTTCGTCGCCCGCGTCGCGGGCAGCGTGGCGGTCCGGCACGACGACGTCGCCGGCAGCCGGTTCCGCGCCCTCCTCACCGAGCCCGGGCTGCTGCCCGACGTCGACTGCCTGGTCGTGGTGGCCGGCATGGACGCGGGGCTGGTCGCGGCGCTGGGAGCGCTCACCGACGTCCCCGTCGTCGCGGTGCCCACCTCGGCGGGCCGGCCGGGTGGCCTCGGCGGCCTGGGCGCACTGATGACGATGCTCACCGCCGCCCCCGGCGTCGCGGTCACCGACGTGGACAACGGCTGGTCGGCCGGCGTCTTCGCCGCCCGCGTCGCCCGCCGCGCCGCCCGCTGACCCGCAACCCGCCCGCTCCCCCAGTTGATCATCGTCTCCGTGCTCGCGACACCGCCCGGCACGCCGGCAGCACGCGCACGCCGACGATGATCAACTCGATGGTGGGGCGGCGGCTGCCGCGACGGCTGGTCCAGCTCTTCCTCGGCCTCGCGCTCTACGGCGTCTCCATCGCCGCGCTGGTGCTCGCCGACCTGGGCGTCATGCCGTGGGACGTGCTGCACCAGGGGATCGCCCGTCAGCTGGGCTGGTCGCTGGGCACGATCATCATCGTCGTCGGCGTGCTGGTGCTGCTCGCCTGGATCCCGCTGCGGGAGCGGCCCGGCATCGGCACGGTCGCCAACGTCATCGTGGTCGGGCTGGTGGCCGACGCGGTGCTCGCGGTCGTCGATGCGCCGTCGTCCGGAGCCGCCCGGATCGCACTGGCCGCCGGCGGCGTACTGATCAACGCCGTCGCGACCGCCGCCTACGTGGGCGTGCGCCTGGGCCCCGGTCCGCGTGACGGGCTGATGACCGGCCTGGTCCGCCGCACCGGGTGGAAGGTCGGGCCGGTGCGGACGGGCATCGAGGTGCTGGTCGTCGTCTCGGGCTGGCTGCTCGGCGGCAGCGTCGGGATCGCCACGGTGGTCTACGCACTCGCCATCGGCCCGCTGGTGCAGCCGCTGCTCCCCCGGCTGACGGTGACCGGGCGCTAGCCGGGGACCGGCGCCCGCAGGCCGCGCACCACCAGCGGGACGACGGCGAGCACCAGGACGGCGGTCGCGAGCGCGCCCCCGACCGCCCAGGCGGCGAACACCAGCAGGCCGGCCAGCTCGACCCCGAGCCCGGCCACCGAGGTGACGGTCGCGCGGGCCGGGCCCTCGATGCGTTCCTGCAGCCGGGCCTCCGCGACGACCAGCACCGCCAGGTACAGCCCGTAGCCGAGAGCCAGGGCGGTCAGCGCCGCGGGTCCGGGCAGCACGACCACCGCGCCCAGCAGCAGCCCCGCCGTCGCCAGGGCCGCCGGCAGCGCGCCGTCGCGGAACCCCCCGGCGTGACCGCCGAGCTCGGCGCCGGCGGCGCCGGCCAGCGCGATGACGAGGACCACGAACGGGACCGCCCCCGTCGGCACGCCCCGGTCGACGGCGAGCACCGGGAAGTACTCCTCCACGGCGTCCAGCCCGCCGACCAGCGCCACCGCGACGACGGCGATCCGCAGCGGCGGGTGCCGCACGACCTGCCCGGCGGCCGCCCGCAGGGTGGCCAGCGGAGCGCCGGTCCGCTCTCGCGGCGGCTCCGGGAAGCGCAGCGCGAGCGCCGCGGCGGCCAGGCAGGTCGCCGCGCTCGCCCAACCGACGAGCGCGAACCCGCCGACGGCATGCAGCCCGGTGGCCGCGGCCGCGGTGGGCACCTGGACCAGCAGCTCCGCCGCCGTCATCCGGCCGTTGACCCGGGCGAACGCCTCCTCCGCGCCGGCGTCCCGCAGGCCGTCGAAGACCAGCGCCTCGGCGGTGCCGGAGCACAGCGAGCTCGACCCGCCCCAGAGGACGAAGCCGGCCGCGAACCCCGCGGTCCCGGGCGCGACGGTCCAGAGGGCGAAGGCCGCCGCCTGCAGCACGCCGGCGCAGACCAGGACACCGCGCCGGGACCACCGGTCGGCCAGCATCCCGGCCGGCACCTCGGTGAGCAGCGCGGTGATGGACCAGACGGCGAACAGCCCGGAGATGCCCGCCGTCGTCAGGCCGCTCTCGAGGAACAGCAGCGCGTACAGCGGGTACAGGGGCACCAGCTCGGAGAGCGCGGCCCAGCCCACCGCCAGCCGGGCGAGGGACCGGGCGGGCGGTGTCGATGCGTTCGGGACGGATCAATGTCGGCGCATGGACGGCACGGTAGCCCCGTCGTCCGACCGTCGCAGCCGTTCTCCGCGGGGCCTCGGCTACGCTTCCCGGCGAAGGGGAGTAGCCCCCCGTCCGCTGGTCGACATGCTGGCGCGCCCGCTCGCGGGCCGCCCGGTCAGCGGGTCCGCGCCCCGGTGCGGATGGGCGAGACCTTCGATCGCAGCCATCTCGTGCTGCCGGTCGGAGGCTGCCCTGGCCCCGCTCGGCGGTGCCTCGCGGAAGTAGGAACTCGTGGTCCTGTCGGTCGTCCTGGCCGCGTTCGTCCTGGTGCTCCCCGTGGAGCTGCCGGACAAGACGCTCTTCGCCAGCCTCGTGCTCGCCACCCGCTTCCCCCCGGTGCCGGTGTTCGTCGGCGTCGCCGCAGCGTTCGGGCTGCAGGTGGCCATCGCGGTCACGGCCGGCTCGCTGCTGTCACTGCTGCCGGAGGCACTGGTCAGCGGGGTCGTCGCACTGCTGTTCCTCGTCGGGGCGGTCATCCTCTGGCGCAGCGCGACCAGCGGTGCCGAGAACGCCGACGACGCCGGCGAGGGCCGCGAGGGGTCGTCGTTCCTCCGCATCGCCGCCATCTCCTTCGGCGTCCTGTTCGCCGCCGAGTGGGGCGACCTCTCCCAGCTCGCCACCGCCGGGCTGGCCGCTCGGTACGACGACCCGCTGTCGGTGTTCGTCGGTGCCTGGGCGGCGCTGCTCGTCGTCTCCGGGCTCGCCGTCTTCCTCGGCAAGAACCTCGCCGACCGGCTGCCGATCGCGCTCATCCGCCGGGTCGCGGCCGGGCTGTTCCTCGTGTTCGCCGCCGTGGCCGTCGTGGAGACGGTCCGCGTGCTCACCTGAGCCCAGGCGCGCCCCCGTGCGCCTCGGCGTGGTCATCCGCGCCCCGGAGGCCACTCTCATGCGTACGAGCGGGCGGCCGGCTACCGGCAGTACGCACCCGCGCCCGTCCGCACCGGCTGCTGCTCGACCGGCCGGACCGGACGTCGGCGATGGTCGCGGCCGACGAGGAGGAACTGGAGGCACGAGCGATGGGCATCTCCCTGAGCCCGGAGGAGCGGTTCGAGGTGTTCGGCGAGCACGACCCGGCGCGCTACGACGGCCGCGCGCCGGGGCCGGCGCAGTACGCGAGCGCTGCCGTCCAGGCCAACGCGCGGCGCTCGGGCTGACCGGCGGCGGCACCGAGACCGAAGTCACGCCGTGCGGTGGCGGCCCGACCCCGGCGGGCCCGCATCCTTGTGCGGATGGGGTGGGTGATGGCGCGGCTGCAGCAGCCGTGGGTGCAGCGGATGATCCGGGCGGCGCTGGCAGCCGGGCTCGCCTGGCAGGTGGCGCTGCTCCTGCCGCCCGTCCTGTCCGACTACGCCTACTACGCACCGCTCGGCGCGGTGATCGCCGTCAGCCCCACGATCGCCGACTCCGCCTCGGCCGCCTGGCGCAGCGTCGCGGCCATCCTCACCGGCTTCGGCCTCGCGGTCGGGCTCTACGAGCTCACCCACGCGGTGCCCAACGCGCTGACCGTCGCCGCGATCGTAGCGCTGGCGGTGCTGGTCGAACAGCTGCGGCTGTGGCGGGAGCAGGCCAGCTGGGTCAGCTTCGCCGCCGTCCTCATGCTCACCGTCGGGCTGGACGACCCCGACACCTACGTGCTCCGCTACGCCGGGCTGACCCTGCTCGGCGCGGCCATCGGCGTGCTGGTCACGACGGTGCTGTTCCCGCCGCTGCAGCTCACCCACGCCGTCGAGCAGATCGCGCAGACCCGCACCCTCCTGGCGCAGCACCTCACCGACATCGCGGCCACGCTGCGCGACGGGCGGGTCCCCGACCAGTCCGAGTGGACCGACCGCAACCGCCGGCTGGACCGCGCGCTGGACCGGATGCGGTTCGCCGAGGCCCGGGTGGAACGGGCGCGGCGGGCCAATCCCCGCGCCCGACGGTGGCAGGGCCGGGCGAGCGAGATCCGCGAGGAGTCCCGGGCCGTCGACCGCGTCGCCGTCCTGGTCGACGACCTGACCTCGCTGATCGTGGAGTACCACCCGCAACGGCGCGGGATCGACGAGGTGGACGCCGGCGCCGGCTGGGTGGTCGCCGACGTCCTGGACAGCCTGGCCGGCGTCGTCTGCACGCCGTACCACACCACCGACGGATCGACCCCCGACGAGCGGGACGAGCAGATCGCCCGCTCGGGCGACGCGCTGCGCCGGCTGGTCTCCCTGCTGCGCGAGTCGACGGTGGACGACGACGAAGGCTTCTTCGCCCTCGGCGCGGTCGCGGTCGGTGTGCGGCGCAGCCTCACCGCCCTCCAGGCCGAGGAGCGGCTCCCGGCCGTCGCCGGCTGACCGCCGCCGCTCAGACCCGGATGAGCAGCTCGCCGTGCATCATCCCGAGCCAGCCGTCGTCGGCGTCCCGCCACGCGCGCCAGGCGTCGGCCAGCCGGTCGAGCTCGGCCGGGGTGGCCAGCCCGTAGGCCACCGCCTGCTCCGCGAAGGACGACGCCGTCGCCCGTCCCGCCCACGAGTTCCCCCACCACTCGCGCTCGGCCGGCGAGGCGTAGCACCAGGACGACGTCGTGGCGGTGACGTCCCGCAGCCCGGCGGCGTGCGCCCAGGACAGCAGCCGGCGACCGGCGTCCGGCTCGGCGGCGTTCGCCCGCGCCACCCCGTAGTAGACCTCCAGCCAGCGGTCCAGCCCGGGGTTCGCGGGGAACCAGGTGACGGTCGCGTAGTCCACGTCGCGGACCGCCACCAGCCCACCGGGCCGGCAGACCCGCGCCAGCTCGCGCAGCGCCGCGACCGGGTCGGTGAGGTGCTGCAGCACCTGGTGGGCGTGGACGACGTCGAAGGATGCGTCGGGCAGGTCGAGGGCGTAGACGTCGCCGACCTCGAAGGTCACCTCGACGCCGGCGCGCCCGGCCGCGGCACGCGCCTCGTCCAGCGGATCGGGCGAGAGGTCCAGCCCGAGCACCCGGCCGGGCGCCACCCGCGCGGCGAGGTCGACGGTGATCGTCCCGGGGCCGCAGCCGACGTCGAGCAGGTCGAGACCGGGTCGCAGCGCCGGGAGCAGGTGCGGCGCGGAGTTCTCGGCGGTGCGCCAGCGGTGCGACTGCAGGACGGGCTCGGCGTGCCCGTGGGTGTAGGTGTCCACGCGGTCAGTCCTACTCCTGCCGTCCCATCCAGCGAAACAGCATTCCTGCAGGGTGGGATCAGAGCAGTGGGATCAGAGCTCTTCCTCCAGCACCCGCTCCGCGACCGGCACCGCCCGCGCCCGGTCCTCCGGGACCAACCCGAACCGGGTTCGGCGGTCCAGCAGGTCCGCCACCGTCCGGGCACCCTCGGCGCGGACGGCGAAGCGCAACTCGCCCACCGTCTCCGGCCGTCCGGCGACCACCAGGTCGGGCCCGAGCTCCTCGACCAGCGGCGCCTCGGTGCCGTACCGGGCGACCAACCGGGCGGGCGCGGCGAGGGCGTCCAGCGCCGCGCGCGGAGCCGCGCCCACGAGCGGCAGCCGGGCCGTGGTCGAGCGGGCGCTGCCGCCCAGCCGGGCGACCACGGCGTCGACCGTCTCCTCGGCCATGGCCCGGTAGGTGGTCAGCTTCCCGCCCACCACGGAGAGGACCGGTCCGTCCCACGACAGCAGGTGCTTCCGGGAGAGGTCGGCGGTCGAGTCGCCGGGGCCTGTCCCAGCCGACTCCGGAAGCACGAGCGGCCGGTAGCCGGCGTAGGCACCCACCAGGTCGTCCCTGGTCAGCGGCTCGGCGAGCACCTGGTTCACCGTGTCCAGCAGCTGTTGCACCTCGGTGTCGGAGGGCTGTGCGTCCTCGTCGGGGACCGGCCCCTCGACCGGCTCGTCGGTGATGCCCAGGTAGACGAGCCCGTCGGCCTGCGGCAGCGCGAACACGTACCGGGAACGCGAGCCGGGCAGCGGCACCGTGAGCGCCGCCGACGGCGAACCCAGCCGGTCTGCGCGCAGCACCAGGTGCGAGCCCCGCGAGGGCACCAGCCGGATGCCCGGCGCCAGCCGAGAAGCCCACACGCCCGCCGCGTTCACCACGGTCCGCGCCCGCAGGGTGAGCGCTTCACCGTCGACGTCGGCGTGCACCTCGGCCGAGCCGAGCGCGGCCGTCGACGTGCGGTCGACGGCGGTCACCGTCGCACCGGTGAGCACCCGGGCGCCGTGGGCGGCCGCGGTGCGGACCAGGGCCACGACCAGCCGGACGTCGTCACTCAGCTGCCCGTCCCAGAAGACGACGCCGCCGCGCCCGGGCCGCACCGCCGGCACCAGGCGGCCGACCTCCTCGGCGTCCACCCGGCGGGTCGAGGGCAGCGAGCCGCGGCCACCCGCCACGGAACGCCGGACCAGGTCACCCAGCCGCCCGCCCGCGGCCCCCAGCGCGCTGACGTCGCGCCCCGCGGCGTCCGGGATGAGGAACGGCAGCCGGCGGACCAGGTGCGGCGCCGTCGTCCCCATGAGGACGGCCCGCTCCCGGGCGCTCTCCCGCGCCAGGCCGATCTCGCCGTGCGCCAGGTAGCGCAGCCCGCCGTGCACCAGCTTCGACGACCACCGGCTGGTGCCCGCGGCCAGGTCGGTGCGCTCGAGCAGCACCACCGACAACCCGCGGGCCGCCGCGTCCAGTGCCACGCCCGCGCCGGTGACCCCGCCACCGACCACGACGACGTCGACCAGCGACCCGGCGACCTCCTCGAGGTCCCGCCGACGCCGCTCGGGCGAGAGCGCGCCGGTCACTGCGATCTCCCATGCGCGGGCACCGGCAGACTGTAGCCGTGGCCGAGCAGCCGGAACTGACGATCCAGGGCTGGGGTCCGTCCCCCGCCGGACATCCCGCCGACGCCGCGGGCGACCGCGCAGCCGGGCTGGAGGAGGCGCTGCCCAAGGCGGCCCGCCGGCACCTGGCGAAGGAGCTGGGCTGGACGCCACGGCGCACGCCGCCGGTGCCGGTGCCCGAGATCCGGCTGGCGCCGACCCGCCTCCCCGAGCCCACCGTCGCGGCCCTCACCGCGCTGCTGGGCGAGGAGAACGTGCGCACCGACCGGGAGTCGCGGCTGCTGCGCGCCGGCGGCAAGAGCTACCTGGACCTGCTGCGCCGGCGCGCGGGGGACGCCACCGACGCCCCGGACGCCGTCGTCCTGCCCGGCACGACCGAGGAGACCGCGGCGCTGCTGGCGCTGTGCAGCGTGCACGACGTCGTCGTCGTCCCGTTCGGGGGCGGCACGAGCGTCGTCGGCGGGCTGGCCGGCGTGGACCCCGACGACCGGCCGGCGGTCGCGCTGGACCTGCGCCGGATGGCCTCGGTGCAGGAGCTTGACGTGCCCTCGTCGATGGTGACCGTCGGGCCGGGCATGCGCGGGCCGCAGCTGGAGGAGGCGCTCGGCAAGGAGGGCCTCACCTTCGGCCACCTGCCGCAGAGCTGGGAGTTCGCCACCCTCGGCGGCTACGCGGCCACCCGCAGCTCGGGGCAGGCGTCCACCGGCGTCGGGCGGTTCGACGACCTGGTCGCCGGGCTGACACTGGCCACGCCGTCCGGCGTCCTCGAGGTGGGGCACCCGCCGGCCTCGGCGGCCGGCCCCGACCTGCTCGGGCTGGCGCTCGGCTCGGAGGGGACGCTCGGCGTGATCACCGAGCTGCGGCTGCGCGTGCGGCCGAAGCCGGCGACGACGTCCTACGAGGGCTGGTCGTTCCGCACCTGGGCCGCCGGGCTCGCCGCGCTGCAGCGGCTGGCGCGGCACGACCTGCTGCCCGACGTCGTCCGCCTCTCCGACGTCGACGAGACGCGGGCCAACCTGCTGATGTCCGGCGGCGCCGGCGCCCGGGTGCTGCGCGGGATGCTGCGCGCCCGCGGGCACGGCGAGGGCTGCCTGCTGGTGGTCGGCTGGGAGGGGCTGCCGGACATCGTGCGGGCGCGCACGCGGGCGGCGTCGGCGCTGCTCCGGTCGCGCGGGGGCATCCGGCTCGGGCACCAGGTCGGCGAATCGTGGCGCAAGCACCGGTTCGGGGCGCCCTACACGCGGGACGTGCTCCTGGATTCCGGGCTGATGGTGGAGACGCTGGAGACCGCGGCCACCTGGGCGGCGCTGCCCACCGTGTACGACGCCGTCCGTCGGGCGTTGCGCGAGTCGCTCACCGGCGGCGGACGTCGTCCCCTGGTGATGACGCACCTCTCGCACGGCTACCCGACCGGCGCCTCGCTCTACGTCACGGTGCTCGCCGACCGGGACGAGGAGCTGCCGATCCAGCAGTGGCTGAACGCCAAGCGGGCCGCGACCGACGCGCTGCTCGCCGCCGGCGGGACGCTCACCCACCACCACGCCGTCGGCGCCGACCACCGCCCCTGGCTGGAGCGGGAGATCGGGCCGCTGGGCGTCGAGGTGCTGCGGGCGGTCAAGTCGCGGCTGGACCCGAAGGGCATCTGCAACCCCGGCGTCCTGCTCCCCGACTAGCCATGCATCCCCCCAGGCATGCCGTGCGTCAGAACGCGTGGCCGGACGAGAAGACGCGGGCCGGGTCGACGGCGGCCTTCACCTGGGCCAGCCGCTCGAACACGCCGGGCGGGTAGGCCGCGGCCACCTCCTCGGGTCCGGAGACGTCACCGAGGAAGTTGACCGGCGTCCCGGCGGCCTTCCACGGAGCCAGCGCCCCCAGCACGGTGCGGCCCACCGCCGGCACGACCTCGGCCAGCTCGGGCACGAACGGCCCCAGCGCCATCAGGGTGAAGGCGCCGTCCCGGCCGGCGACGGCGTTGGGCACCCTGGCCTGGCGGCCCAGCGCCCCACCCATCAGCCGGATCTCGATCATGGCCAGCGGGATCTGCGCCTGCGGGCCGGCGACGGCGAGCAGCGCGTCGACCCCCTCCTCGGTCAGCTCGGTGAGCAGCTGCCCCTTCTCCCACGCGGGCATCGGGTCGACCGGGTCCATGTGGATGGAATCCATCTCGTCGGTCCGGATCGGCCCGACGGAGCCGAGCAGCACCCGGCCGGCCTCGCGCATGGGCGCGAGCAGGCGCTCGCCCTCGCCGACGTAGGTCCCGGAGTAGGCGTACCGCAGGTGGACGGCGGTCTGCCCGCGCAGCGGCGGCGGCACGAACTCCTCGTCGGGCATCCGCAGGATGGCGATCGAGGTGCCCACCTCCTCCGGAAGCGTGGGCGCCCACCGGCGGAAGGCGTGCAGGACGGCGGCCATGTGCTCGCCGGCGAAGAAGATGCCGCCGGCGTACAGCCCACCGATCGGCACCAGCTCGATCTCGATCGCGGTCACGATGCCGAAGTTGCCCTTGCCGCCGCGCACCGCCCAGAACAGCTCGGGTTCGGAGTCGGCGGACAGCGTGCGCTGCCGGCCGTCGGCGGTGACGATCTCGACCGCGCGGACGGCGTCGGCGGCGAAGCCGTACTTCCGGCCGAGCGAGCCGACCCCGCCACCCAGGGTGTAACCGACGACGCCGACGTCGGACGACGAGCCGCACAGGCCGGCCAGGCCGAGCTCGGCAGCGGCCTCCATGACCCGCTTCCACTTCACGCCGGCCTCGACGCGGGCCACCCGGCGCCGCGGGTCGATCGAGACACCCTGCATCCGGCGGGTGGTGATCATCAGCGCTCCGGCGGCGTTGCGGACCGGCCCGTGGCCGGTGGCCTGGACGGCGACGCCGAGGCCGTGCGCCACGGCCCAGGAGACGGCGGCGGCGACGTCGGCGGCGCAGGTCGCGCCGACCGCGATCACCGGGGTGTGCTGCACCGCGACGTTCCAGGTGGCCACCTCGGCGGCCAGCCCGTCGTCGCCGGCGGCGTAGACCGGGCCGTGCACGCGGCCGCGCAGCAGCTCGACGTCGGCGGCGGGGTAGGGAGGCGCGAGGCTGTCGAGGGCGTCCGCGTCCAGCAGGAGGACGGGCTGCTCGGACTCGCGGGGCGTGGGGAGAGACATGCGGGTTCCTTCTCGGGGCCGCGGCTCGCGCCGCGGATCGGGGCGCCGCGTCGGTCGCGGCTGGAGGGACGGACGAAGCGTCGGACGTCCCGCTTGGCCGCCGCTTGCAGCCGACTAGGAGGCCCTCGGGCGTGCAGCCCGCACGCGCACAGGGGTACCGGGACGGCCCGGGCGCGAGGAGGATCCCTCCCCGTGCGTTTCCGAGTCCTCGGTCCGCTCGAGGTCGCCGGTCCCGACGGGGATCTCCTCGACGTGGGCGGGGCCAAGCCCCGGGCCCTCCTGACCCTGCTCCTGGCCGACGCCGGCCGCGTGGTCGGCATCGACCGGATCGTGAGCACGCTGTGGGGCGAGCAGCCGCCGCCGACGGTCACCGGCACCCTGCAGGCCTACGTCTCGCACCTGCGCCGCGTCCTGGAACCCGGGCGGGGGCCGCGCGAGGCGCCGACGGTGCTGGTCACCCGCCCGCCGGGTTACCTGCTCCGCGTCGAGGTCGCCGACCTGGACCTGCTCCGCTTCGCCGAGCTGGTCGAGGCCGGGGACCGCGCCGTGACCGACGGCGCGCCCGAGCACGGCGTGGCCCTGCTGGACGAGGCGCTGGGGCTGTGGCGCGGCGAGCCGCTCCCCGAGCTCGGCGACCTCCCGGCCGCGGCGAGCGACCGGCTGCGGCTCACCGAGCTGCAGGTGCGCGCCCGCGAGCGGCGCTGCGACGCCCTGCTGGCGCTCGGCCGGCCCGAGGCCGCCGTCCCCGATCTGCAGCACCTGGTCGCCGAGCACCCGCTGCGCGAGCGGCTGTGGGCGCGGCTGGTGACCGCGCTGTACGCCGCCGACCGGCAGGCCGACGCCCTCGACGCCTGCCGCCGGTGCGCCGGGCTGCTGCGCGACGAGCTCGGCATCGACCCGGGACCAGAGCTGCGCGACCTGGAGCAGGCGGTGCTGCGCCAGGACCCGCGGCTGCTGGGCCGGCTCCCCCGCCCGGTGCTGCCCGCCGCCCCCGCACCGGCACCGAGCACGTCGATCGACGCCCTGGTGGGCCGCCGCGCGGAGCTCGACCAGGTCCGCGCCGTCGCCGAGCAGGTGACCGGCGGCCGGGCGGCGGTCGTGGTCGTCGAAGGCGAGGCGGGCATCGGCAAGACCCGGCTGGCGGAGGCGGTCGCCGACGGCGCCCGGCTGCTCGGCTGGTCGGTCGCGTGGAGCCGGTGCGCCGACGACGCGGGCGCGCCCGCGCTGTGGCCGTGGACCCAGGTCCTCGGGCAGCTGGGTCAGCCGGAGCTCGACCCGGCCGGCGCGACCGCGGGGGACGACGCCGACGCCGCCCGGTTCCGGCTGTTCCAGGACCTGCGCGCGCGGCTGACCGCGGCAGCGACCGGGCCGGTGCTCGTCGTCCTCGACGACCTGCAGGGCGCCGACACGACGTCGGTGGCGCTGCTCGGCCTGCTCGCCCGGCACCTCCCCCGCGCGCCGGTGCTGCTGATCGTCACCGCGCGCACGGTGGGCGAGCCCGTGCCCGAGGCGGTGGCGGACTGCCTCGGCCGGCTGGCCCGCGAGCCGGCCGCCACCTGCCTGCGGCTGCGCGGGCTGGAGGCCGAGGACGTCGGCTCGCTGCTGGCCGCGCAGCTGGGCTCCCCGGGCGACCGGGCGCTGGCCGCCGCGGTGCACGACCGCACCGGCGGCAACCCGTTCTTCGTCGTCGAGCTGTCCCGCTGGATGATCGGCGCGCACGACCGGCACCTGGAGGACGTGCCGGTGCCGCCGTCGGTCGGGGAGGTGCTGCGCACCCGGCTGGCCCGGCTCCCCGAGGGCACCCTCCCGGTGCTGGAGCTGGCCGCCGTGGCCGGCCGCGAGGTGTCGCTGGACCTGCTCGAGGCGGCGGGCACCCCGGCGGAGGAGGCGCTGACCGCGCTGGACTCGGCGGTCGCCGTGGGCCTGGTGGCCCAGGGCGCGCGGCCGTGGAGCTGGCGGTTCACCCACGCGCTCGTGCAGGAGGTGCTGGCCGGTGACCTGCCCGCGCTGCGGCGGGCGCGGCTGCACGCCCGGATCGGCGAGGCGCTGGAGCGGCGGATCGCCGGCTCCACCGACGACAGCCTGGTGGAGCGGCTCACCCACCACTTCGTCGGAGCGCTGCCCGTGGTCGGCCCCGGACCCGCGTTGGTGTACCTCGCCGCGGCCGCCCGTGCGGCGCGGGCCCGGCTGGCGCACGGCGAGGCCGCGGCGCACGGCTGGCAGGTGCTGGCGCTGCTGGACCCGCTGGCCCCCGACGCCGCCCGCACCCGGCACGACGTGCTCACCGCTCTCGGCAACGACCTGCTGCGCAGCGGGCAGCTCACCGAGGCGCGCGGCGTGGTGGCCGAGGCGATCGCGCTGGCCCGGCAGCTCGGCGACCGGGAGTGCCTGGCCGAGTCCGCGGCGGTCTGGGGCAGCGTGACGCTGTGGAACTGGCGGCCGCACGGGATGGTCGACGCCGACATGGTCGGGGTCCTGGAGGATCTGCTCGGCGCGCGCGGGGACGACGACGAGCCGACCACCGCGCGGCTGCTCGGCACCCTGGGCGTGGAACTCGCCTTCGGCGCCGACGACCGCGGGGTGCAGGCGGCCCAGCGGGCGATCGAGATGGCCCGGCGGATCGGCGACCCGGAGCTGCTCGGCCGCACGCTCAACAACTTCTGCCTCGCGGTGTGGGGGCGCCCGGGTGCGGCGGAGCGGCGGCTGGCGGCCACCGACGAGGCGCTGGGCCTGGCCGGGCGCGGCCTGCCGCGGCGCACCGAGTTCATGGCGCACCTGCACCGGGCGGCGATCCGGCTGCACCTGGGCGAGGTGGCCGGGTTCGAGGCCGACCACGACTCCGCGCGCCGGCTGGCGGTCTCGTTGAGCGGGCCGGAGGTGCGGCCGCACGTCCTCTGGCAGGCCGGCGGGCTGGCCTGGCTGCGCGGGAACGCGGCCCGCGCCGAGGAGCTGACCACCGAGGCCTACGAGCTGTTCCGGCGGGTCACCCCGCACGCGCGGCACGCCTACGCGGCGCACCAGTTCACCCTGCGCCGGGCCGACTCCCGCGAGGCCGACGCTCTGCCGCTGCTGGTCGAGACCGGCGACGAGGGCAACCCGCTGCTGCAGGAGATGGCGGTGCTCGCCGCGGCGGAGTCCGGCGACGTCGCCGAGGCCCGCCGGCTCCGGGCCCGCTGGGGGCGGACCCTCGTCCGCGACTGGGCCAGCGACGTCGCCGTCTACCTCCAGGCGGAGAGCTCGCTGTGGCTGGGCGACGAGCCGGACTGGGCCGCGGCGGCGGAGTCGCTGCTCCCGTACCGCGGCCGGCAGGCGGTGCTCGGGACGCCGTCGCTCAGCCTGGGGGCCTACGACGAGCTGCTCGGCCGGATCGCCGAGCGCCGCGGGGATGCCGACGGCGCCCGGCGCTGGTGGGCCGGCGCCCGGGAGCAGGGCGTGCTCATCGGCTCGCCGCACCAGGTGGCGCTGGCCGAGTCGCACCTGTCCCGGGTGCCGGCCCCGGCGTAGACGCCGCGATCAGGTGGCGATGCCGCCGTCCACCGGGATGATCGTGCCGGTCAGGTAGGAGCCGGCCCGCGAGCTGAGGAAGACGGCGATGCCGGCCATGTCGTCGGGGCGCCCGATCCGGCCGAGCGGCACCCGCTTGGCCATCTCGTCGCCGGCGGCGGCCAGCGTGGCGGCCATCATCTTGGACTCGAACGGCCCCGGGGCGACGGCGTTGACCGTGATGTGCCGCGGCGCGAGCTCCTTGGACAGGTTGCGGGTCAGCTGGTGCACCGCGGCCTTGGACGTCGAGTAGGAGTACGTGCGGGCCGCCGACGGCTGCAGGCCCGCGATGCTGCCGATGTTGATGATCCGGGCCGGGTCCTCGTGCGAGGCCCCCTTCTCCAGCAGCGGCAGGAACGCGCGGGTGACGAAGAACGGCGCCTTGAGGTTCAGGTCGAGCACCTTGTCCCAGGCCGACTCGGGGAACTTCTCCAGGTCCTCGCCCCAGGTGGCGCCGGCGTTGTTGACCAGGATGTGCACCTGCTCCTCCCGCTTGCCGACCTCCTCGGCCAGCCGGATGCACTCGGCCTCCTGGGAGACGTCGGCCGGGATGGAGACGACGGTGCCGAACTCGGACAGCTCGGCGACGGCGGCGTCCCCGGCGTCGGCCTTGCGCGAGCTGATGTAGACGCGCGCACCGGCCTGGAGGAAGCCGCGGGCGATCATCATGCCGATGCCGCGGGTCCCCCCGGTCACCACCGCCACCTTGCCGGTCAGGTCGAACAGGTCCACGCCGCACCTCCGTCGTCGGGCTCCCGGCTGCGCTGCCGGCCCGCCCCGCACCCTAGCCAGAGCGCCCGCGCGACCGCCCGCGAGCGCCGGACGCCGGGCGCTGTGCCAGCCTCGGGGCATGACCCCGTCCCCGGCCCTGGGCGCGACCAGCGAGGTCGGCGCACTGCAGACGGTCCTGCTGCACCGGCCCGGCGACGAGCTGCGGCGGCTGACCCCGCGCAACAACGACCAGCTGCTCTTCGACGGCATCCCGTGGGTCGACCGGGCGCAGGAGGAGCATGACGCCTTCGCCGCGGCGCTCACCGACCGCGGCGTCGAGGTGCTCTACCTGGACGCGCTGCTGGCCGACGTCCTCTCGTTCCCGTCGGCGCGGGCGGAGCTGATCGGCGCCGCCGTCGACGACCCGCGGCTCGGCGCCTCGCTGCAGCGCGCCGCCACCCGGCACCTGGCCTGGCTCGCCCCCGACGAGCTCGCCGCCACCCTGATCGCGGGCCTCGCGCACGACGAGCTGCGCGGCGGCCGCGGGCTGGCCTACGAGGTCATGGACCGCTCGGACTTCGTCGTCCCGCCGCTGCCGAACCTGCTGTTCACCCGCGACTCCTCGGTCTGGATCGGCGACGAGGTCGCGGTCACCTCGCTGGCCATGCCCGCCCGGCACCGGGAGAGCACGATCACCGCGGCGGTCTACACCCACCACCCGCGGTTCGCCGGCAGCGAGCAGCTCTACGGCGCGGACCTGGAGCACCTCGAGGGCGGCGACGTCCTGCTGCTGGCACCGGGCGTGCTGGCCGTCGGGGTGGGCGAGCGGACCACGCCCGGCGGTGCCGAGCGGCTCGCCCGCCGGCTGTTCGCCCGCGGGCTGGCGCACACGGTGCTCGTCGTCCCGATCGCCCAGCAGCGGGCGACCATGCACCTGGACACCATCGCCACGATGGTCGACGTCGACGCGATGGTCATGTACCCGGCGGTCGCCGATTCCCTGCGCGCCTGGACGGTCACCGCGCACCGTGACCCGCCCGCCCACCCGGCCGACGACGCCGATCCGGTCGAGCTGTCGGTGACCGGTCCCCGGCCGTTCGTCGAGGCCGCCGCCGCGGCGATGGGCATCGACAAGCTGCGGGTGATCGACACCGGGCTGGACCCGGTCACCGCCGAGCGCGAGCAGTGGGACGACGGCAACAACACCCTGGCGCTGGCCCCGCGGCTGGCCGTCGCCTACGAGCGGAACACCGTCACGAACGCCGCGCTGGAGGCCGCCGGCATCGAGGTGGTCCGGATCGCGGGCTCGGAGCTGGGCAGCGGCCGCGGCGGCCCGCGGTGCATGTCCTGCCCCGTGGCCCGCCGGCCCCTGTGATCCACTCGGGCATGCGCGCATCCCTCGCCCTCGCCGGATCCGTGGCCCTCGCCGCCGCCGTCGGCACCACTGCACGGCGGATCTCCGGCTTCCGCCCGGCCGGCACCGCGGTAGAGCCCGCCGACCTCGCCGGCCTGGACGCCGACGGCGCCGCCGAGCGGCTCGCCGAGCTCATCCGCATCCCCACCGTCTCCCGCCGGGACCGGTCGGAGGTCGACGAGGAGGCGTTCGCCCGCTTCCGCGCCCGGCTGGCCGAGCTCTACCCCCGGACGCACGCCGCGCTGGAGCGCGAGCAGCTCGGGGACGGCGCACTGCTCCACCGTTGGCGCGGGCGCACCGACGAGCCGCCGCTGGTGCTCATGGCCCACTACGACGTCGTCCCGGTGGAGGGACAGGACTGGAGCCGCGACCCGTTCGCCGGGCTGATCGAGGACGGCGTCGTGCACGGCCGCGGCGCGATCGACGACAAGGGCTACCTGGTCGCGATCCTCGAGGCCGTCGAGGCGCTGGTCACCGAGGGCTTCACGCCCCGCCGCGACGTCTGGCTCTCCTTCGGCAACGACGAGGAGGTCACCGGGGTCGGCGCGCAGCTCGCCGTCGCGGCCTTCACCGAGCGCGGCATCCGACCGTGGGCGGTGCTCGACGAGGGCGGCGCCGTGGTGACCGGCATGTTCCCGGGTGTGCCGGGGCAGGTCGCGGTGGTCGGGCTGGCCGAGAAGGGCCGGCTCGACGTCGAGCTCGTGGCCACCGACGCGGGCGGGCACGCGTCGTCGCCGCTGCCCGGCGGGGCCCCGGCCCGGCTGGCGAAGGCGATCACCGCCCTGGACGAGCACCCGTTCCCCGCCCGGATGAACGACGTCGTCCTCGGCATGGTCGACGCCGCGGGCCGGCACGCGCCAGGGCCGCTGCGGGCGGTGTTCGCGCACGCCGACGGCCTGGGCCCGGTGCTCGCGCGGGTGCTGTCCCGCGCGGGCCGGGAGGCGAACGCGCTGGTCCGCACCACGGTGGCGGTGACCCGGCTCGAGGGCAGCGAGGCGACCAACGTGCTGGCCACCCGGGCGCTGGCGCACCTCAACATCCGCATCGCCCTGGGCGAGACGGTCGGGTCGACCGTGGACCGGCTGCGCCGGGTGATCGGCGATCCGTCGGTGGAGCTGCGCGTGCTGCCCGGCGGCGCCGACCCCTCGCCGGTCTCGCGGGTCGACAACGACGCGTACGCGACGGTCGCCGCCGCCGCGAAGGCCGCCTATCCCGACGCCGTCGTCGCGCCGTACCTCATGGTGCAGGCCAGCGACTCGCGACACTTCGCCGAGATCTGCGACAGCGTCTACCGGTTCATGCCGTTCGACGTCACCCGCGAGGAGCTCGCGGCGCTGCACGCCGCGGACGAGCGGATCTCGATCGCGGCGCTGCACCGCGGCGCCGGCTTCGTCCGGCACCTGCTCCGCAGCATCTGACGGCGACCCCGGCCCCTCACCGTTCCCAGGTCAGCGGATGGTGATCTGCCGGGAGAGCAGGCCGGCGCGGGCGCGCCGCTCGTCGGCGTCCAACGGCTCGGAAACGGCCAGCGCCGCCTCGAGACGGCTCTGCCACTGGGTCGCCGGCTCGATCCACTCGTCCGCAGGGGTGTCGGCGGGCAGGTCCCAGACCGGCACGACCAGCCCGTGCGCCCGGAACGCGCCGGCGTAGCGGGTGCCCTCACCGAGCAGCATCGGCTCGCCGGCGGCCCGCAGCCGGGCCAGCGCGTCGAGCAGCTTCTCCTCCGGCTCGGGACGGACCCAGCGCAGGTGCGCGCGCTCGTCGGTCGGGCGCACCCAGTAGGCGGCGTCCAGACCGGCCAGCCGCACGGTCGGCAGGATCGCCTCGTTGGCGTGCTCGAGCCCGGCCTGCGCCGCCGGGTTGGGGTCGGTGCCCTCCAGCCAGAAGCCGAAGTCGTCGCGCACGGTCACGTCGAGAGGCGCCGAGGCGTCCAGCAGTTCCTGCAGGCGGGGGCCGGCCGAGCCTGCGCCGCCGATCGGGCCCGGGTCGACCGGCGCACCGGCCGGGGCCTCCAGGGCGGCGGCCAGCGCGGTGCCGAGGTCGCGGCTCACGTCGTCCGAGGAGGTCTGCAGCTGGACGCCGAGCATGATCTCGCCGTTCGCCCGCACCAGGGCGGGGGCGCCGCCGGGCAGGATGCTGGCGAGGGTGACGTCCCGGCCGTCCGTCGTCCTCAGCACGGCCGTCGCGGCCGGCACCAGCTCGCGCAGCGCGACCCAGTCCGCCTCGCCCGGCAGCCCCTCGAAGGAGCGGATCACCGCCGGCGCGTAGCCCGAACCGTGGCAGTGCTTGTAGCGACGACCGGAGCCGCAGGGGCACGGTGCCTTCGGGTTGACGCCCTCCGGCGCGGCGGCGGGGGCGGCGGAGCGCTTGCGGGAAGCCATGCGGCCAGCGTAGGTGGGCCCGTCGAGCCGGTGCCCGCCGCGCCCACCTCCGCGCCGAGTGCGACGAAGTGGTGGCCATCAGCGGCTGATCGCCACCACTTCGTCGCACTCGTCGTCCACGGACGGGGGTGACGGGCGTCGTTGCCCCGCTTTCCTAGGCTCGTGGGCGTGACCTCCGCACCCCTCGATCTCACCGACCCCGCCGTCGTCGCCGACCCGTACCCGGCCTTCGCCCGCGCCCGGGCCCAGGCGCCGGTCCAGTGGCACGAGGAGATGGGGCTCTGGCTGGCGTTCACGCACGCCGAGTCGAACGCGGTGCTGCGCGACCGGCGGCTGGGCCGGATCTGGCAGGACAGGGCACCCGCCGAGCGGTTCGAGAGCTTCAACCTGATCCACCGTAACGCGATCCTCGAGATGGAGCCGCCGGAGCACACCCGCCTGCGCCGGCTGATCAGCTCGGCGTTCGCCCGCGGGCACGTGGAACGGCTCCGGCCCTGGGTCGAGGAGCTCGCCAGGTCGCTGGTCGACGAGCTGGTCGAGCGCTCGGGCGGCTCGGAGCCGGTCGACCTGCTCGCCGGCATGGCCGAGCAGCTGCCGGTCGCGGTCATCGCCGAGCTGCTGGGCGTGCCCGAGGCCGACCGCCCGCTGCTGCGCCCCTGGTCCAACGCGATCGTGAAGATGTACGAGTACGGGCGGACGACGGAGATCGAGGAGTCCGCCGAGCGGGCGGCTGAGGAGTTCGTCGCCTACCTGCGCGCGCTGGCCGCGGAGCGCCGGACGAACCTGGGCGAGGACCTGGTCAGCCACCTGGTGTCGATGCGCGACGCCGACGGCGACAAGCTCACCGAGGACGAGCTGGTCACCACCTGCATCCTGCTGCTCAACGCCGGCCACGAGGCGACGGTGAACGTGAGCGGCAACGGCACGCTCGCGCTGCTGCGGCACCCGGAACAGCTGCAGCGGCTGCGGGCCGACCGCGCACTGCTGCCGACGGCGATCGAGGAGTTCATGCGCTACGACTCCCCGCTGCAGCTGTTCGAGCGCACGGCCACCGAGGACGTCGAGATCGGCGGGATCACCGTCGAGCGGGGGCAGAAGATCGCCGCACTTCTCGGTGCGGCGAACCGCGACCCGGCCGTCTTCGCCGAGCCGGACACCTTCGACGTCGGCCGCTCCGACAACGGGCACATCACCTTCGGCGCCGGCGTGCACTTCTGCATCGGGGCGCCGCTGGCCCGCGTCGAGCTGCAGGCCTCGTTCGGCGCGCTGCTGGACCGGACGACGACCATCGAGGGAGGCGGCGAGCCCGTGCGCCGTCCCGAGTTCGTGATCCGCGGCCTGCAGACGCTGCCCGTCGTCCTCGGCTGACCCCACCAGGGCAGAAATGGCCATTTCTGCCCTGGACCGACCGCGAGCCCCCGGGCTGGATCGTGAGCGCGGTCACTGGCAGGATCCGGGCCATGCGCGGTCTGATGCAGGACAGCCCCCTCACCATCGACACGATCTTCCGGCACGCCGAACAGCACTACGGCGACGTGCCGATCGTGACCAACGGGCCCAAGGGGGTCACCCGCAGCACCTACGGCGAGTGGGCCGACCGCACCCGCCGGCTCGGCGGCGTGCTGGACACCCTCGGCATCAGCGCCGACGGCCGCGTCGGCACCTTCGGCTGGAACAGCCAGCGGCACCTCGAGCTCTACTTCGCCGCGCCGTGCACCGGCCGGGTGCTGCACACGCTCAACATCCGGCTGTTCCCCGAGCAGATGACCTACATCGCCAACCACGCCGAGGACGAGGTCGTCTTCGTCGACCGCTCGGTGTTCGGCCTGTTCTGGCCGCTGGTCGACACCATGACGACCGTCCGGCACGTCGTGATCATGGAGGACGGCGGCGACGCCGAGCTCCCCGACGACCCGCGGATCAGCGACTACGAGACCCTGCTGGCCGCCGCCTCGCCGGTCGAGTTCGACGTCCGGGACGAGAACCTGGCCGCCTCGATGTGCTACACGTCGGGCACCACCGGCAACCCGAAGGGCGTCGTCTACTCGCACCGCTCGACGGTGCTGCACACCATGGCCGCGCTCTCGCCGAACGCGTTCGGGCTCAGCGTCCGTGACGTCGCGATGCCGGTCGTGCCGATGTTCCACGCCAACGCCTGGGGCATCGCGCAGGCCGCCCCGGCCTCGGGCGCGGCGCTGGTCTTCCCCGGACCGATGATGCAGCCGGAGAACCTGGCGAAGCTGATCGTCGACGAGGGCGTCACCTTCACCGCCGGCGTCCCGACCATCTGGCAGGGCATGCTGCCGCACCTCGCGGGCACGCAGCACAAGCTGCGCGAGATCGGCTGCGGCGGCTCGGCGGTGCCCAAGGCGCTGAGCGAGGCCTACCGCGAGCAGGTGGGGATCCCGATCCTGCAAGCGTGGGGAATGACCGAGACCTCGCCGGTGGCGTCGTCCGGTGTCCTGCCCAAGCGCCTCCTGGACGCCGACGACGAGACCAAGGCGGACGTGCGCGCCCGCGCGGGCATCCCGCTGTTCGGTGTCGAGGCCCGCATCGTCGACGCCGACACGCTCGAGCTGCAGCCCTGGGACGACACCGCCACCGGTGAGCTGCAGGTGCGCGGCAACTGGTGCGCGAAGGAGTACTACAACCCCGACGCCGGCGTGGAGCTCACGACTGCCGACGGCTGGATGAAGACCGGTGACGTCGCTGCGATGAGCGCCGACGGCTCCATCCGCATCGCCGACCGCACCAAGGACCTGATCAAGTCCGGTGGCGAGTGGATCAGCTCGGTCGACCTGGAGAACGCGATCATGAGCCACCCCAAGGTGGCCGAGGCCGCGGTCGTCGGGATTCCACACCCGAAGTGGGACGAGCGCCCGCTGGCCTGCGTCGTGGTGAAGCAGGGCGAGACCCTCACCGAGGCGGAGGTGCTGGAGCACCTCAAGCCGCTGGTCGCCAAGTGGTGGATGCCCGACGCCGTCGAGTTCATCGACGAGGTGCCCAAGACCAGTGTCGGCAAGTTCTCGAAGAAGGACCTGCGCGCGAAGTTCGCCGAGTACGAGCTGAAGTCCTGACGTCGATGCAGCTCCTGTGCCCGAAGTGCCACAACGTCATGGCCCAGTACGAGCGCAACCGGGTCCTGGTCGACCAGTGCACCGAGTGCAAGGGCCTCTTCCTCGACCGCGGTGAGCTGGAGAACCTGATCGCCGCCGAGCGCGCCTACCTCGACGCCGAGGAGGGCCGCCCGGTCGCGCCTCCGCAGGCGCCGCGTCCGCCGGTGCCCGACCCCTACGACCGCGATCCGCGGAACTACGGCGAGCACCGTTACGACGAGCGGTACTACGGCCGCGGCTACGACGAGAAGTACGCCAAGAAGAAGCGCCGCAAGAGCATCCTCGAGGAGCTGCTCGACTTCTGAGCTACGCCGGCCTCCGGAGCTCGACGGACTCGGGCGTCCCGAGGCGACGGGCGCGAGGGGTCAGGCGCCGAGGACGGCGCCCCGGGCAACCAGCGCCAAGCCCACCACGAGGACGAGGCCAGCCGTCAGCACCGGGGCGGCCAGCAGCACACGGGAGAGGACCCGGGCCTGCCGCAGGTCGGGCAGACGGCGCTCGATGTGGCCGCGCAGCCGGACCAGCAGCAACCCGACGGCGGTGAGCGTGGCCGCCATACCAGCTCCGTAGGCCAGCACCAGGACGACACCGAAGACGGTGCGCCCGAGACCGATCGAGGCCAGCAGCACGATGAGTGCGGACGGGCTCGGGACGAGTCCGCCCGCGATGCCCATGCCGATGAGCCCACCCCTGCCCGCCCCCGGACCGTGGGTGTGCCCGCCGGGCCCGTGGCTGTGACCACCCGCCCACCAGCCGCCGTGGTCGTGGGCCTCAGCGTGGTCGTGGTCGTGGGCCTCGGCGTGGTCGTGGCCGTGCGCATGGTCGTGGCCGTGGGCCTCACCGTGGTCGTGGTCGTGGTCGTGACCGTGCGCATGGTCGTGATCGTGACCGTGCGCGAGGCCACTCACGGCGGCCGCCAGCACCGGCTCGGGCGACGTCGCGGCCGGCGCCATCACCGCCCGCCGGCGCAGCAGCGCTGCCCGCAGCATGGCGGCGCCGATGCCCGCCACGATGAGACCGCTGACCACGCCGAGCCAGCGGATGACCTGGTCCCCGGCCAGCGAACTCGACAGGGACACGGCCAACCCCAGGACCAGCACCCCGGCCGTGTGCGTCGCGGTCACCGTGGCCCCCACGACGACCGCATCACGGTTCCGCCCCCGGCGCGCGGCCAGGTAGGCGGCCATGACCGTCTTGCCGTGCCCGGGGAGCAGCGCGTGCCCGCAGCCGAGCAGGACCGCCAGGAGCAGCGCCAGCGTGCCGACGAGCGGTGTCAGCTCGCGATCCCCGATGAGGTCCTCCAGCCAGCGGTCCAGCGTCGCCAGGGCGCTGCTGAACGGATCACCCGCGTCGGAGGTGATCGCCGCCCCGGTGCCCGTGTTCTCACCGGGCTCGGTCAGCACGGTGAACGAGCGGCTGTCGAGCGGTGAGGCCAGGAGGTCGTCGGGGTAGGCCCGCAACTCGTCGCTGATGCTCGTGACCGGGACCGGGGAGTCGACCAGCCGGACCCCGTCGCCGTCAGCGGTGATCTCCCGCCACCCCAACCGGTCGGGGAGGTAGGCGTCCTCGAAGGCGACCTCCGCCTCGCCGTCCAGACGCGCGTCCCCCTCGAACCGGCAGTTCAGCCGGAGCGTGGGCAGACCGGCGGCACCGGGCACCGTCTCGAGCGCGCTCTCCGTGTTCCGCCAGGCGACGGCGCGGCCGTCCACGGCGAGGTCTGCCGCGTCCCCGACCGCCGCGCACTCGGTCGCGGCCGCGGCGGCGAGCTGCGCGGCATCGGGCGAGCCGTCCGGCGCGATGTCCTGCAACGCCTGGGCGGTGGGGATCTCCGCCCGGTCCACCACGGCAGTGAGCTCGGCCCGATCGGGGAACAGCACGACGTGGTCGTAGTGGTTCACCGTGAAGTTGCCGAGGGGGTGGGCCTGGGCCACCCCGCCCGGCACGGCGATCCACAGCGCGCCGGCGCCGAGGACGACGGCGAGCGCCCGCTGTGCCCTCACGGTCGGCCGCCGAGCGAGGCCAGCAGGTCCTCCGCCCGTGGCGCGTGCAGCGGGGAGAAGTACGGATTCGTGTCCAGGGCCAGGGCGAGGGTCGCCCGCGCCTGGTCGACCTGACCGACCGCCGCCTCGATCACTCCCCGGTGGTACAGGAACGACGCGTTCGCACCCCCCAGCGCGGTCGCCTGCTGCGCATGCGGCAGCGCCTCGGCATCGCGCCCGGCGCTATGCAGTGCCCAGGCCATCGCGTCGTGGGCGTCGATGTTCTGCCGCCGGTCGAACTCCGCCTGGGCCGCCTGCACCGCTGCCGCCGGATCACCGTGGTCGGCGAGGAACAACGCCGTCGACAGGTCGTCGGTGGCCCCGCCGGCGGCGAACAGCTGCCGCACCGTCCCCACCAGTGCGAACTGCCGTTCCGCGTCCTCGGCCCGGCCCTGGGACTCCAGGTAGGCGCCGAACTCGACGAGGTGCTCGGGCAGCGGCTGCGCGTCCACCACCGCCTGGAAGGTGTCGACCGCCTCGGTCACCTGCCCGCGGGCGGCGAGGACCCGCGCGCGGCCCAGCAGCAGCGCGGGGTCCCCGGGCAGCGCCTCGAGCCCCGCGGTGTACTGCGCGTCCGCCTCGTCCAGATCTCCGACGGAGAACGCCAGCGCACCCAGGTAGGTGCGGCAGAATGCCTCGGCGGCGTCGCCCTGTGCCTGCTCCAGCGCCTGCTCCAGCGCCGCACGGGCGCCGCCGATGTCCCCGTGCAGCTCCGCGTCGTAGGACGCCCGGCTGAAGGAGGCCAGACCCGGCCGGAGGTCCAGCATCCGCTGCAGCGCGTCGGTCGCTCCGGGATAGTCCCCCAGCTGCGTGCGGGCGTCGGTGAGGACACCCCACGCCGTCGCGCTGAAGCCGTTGATCGCGAGCGCCTGCGTCGCGAGGTCGGCGGCCGCGGAGAAGTCGTGCCTGGCGTTCGCCAGCGCGCCGAGCCCGGTGAGCGCCGGGTCGTTGCCCTGCGGCCGCAGGGTCAGGGACTCCCGGAGGGCGCCGTCGGCCTTGCCGTAGTACGTCGGGTCCGCGGTCTGCCGGGCCTGCTCCACGTAGGCGGCTCCCAGCTGGGCCCACGTCGCGTAGTCGCCCGGGACGTCCCGCAGCCGCTGCTGCGCCGTCTCGATGGACGCCGTGAGCGCGTCCACCTCGACCGCCGCCTGCTGCTCCCGCGCCGCGGCGTCCCGGTCGACGGACGCCGCGTAGAAAGCCGCCGCGGAGACGACCAGGAAGAGCAAGCCGGCGACCACCGCGCTCACCGCGGTCCGGGTGCGCACGATCAGACGTTCGGCAGGTTGCCGGCGGGCGGGCTCATGCCGGCGGCGACGCGCTTGTCGCTCTCCTGGAGGGAGCGTTCCATGTCCAGCGTCGCCCGGACGACCAGATTGTCCTGGTAGGACCGGGCCGACTGGTCGAAGTCGCCGGTGCACGTGATGAGCACGATCTCCGAGTCGCCCACCGGGGCGTAGATCTCGTCGGTCGGCAGGGCGTCCTTCGGGTACTGCCTGCTCTCGGTGACGCCGAACACCGCGACCGTGTTGTCGGCCCTGACGACCAGGACCTCGTCGCCGACCGCGAGTTCGCGCAGCCGGTAGAACACGGCCGGCCCGGTGTAGTCGTCGACGTGACCGGCGATGAGTCCGGGCGGCCCCTGGGGATCGCCCGGGTAGTTACCGCCGGTGAACCAGCCGGCCTTGTCGAAGTCGGTCGGGACCTCGAGCGTCCCGTCGGGGTTGAGGCCGAGGTCGACCAGCGAGGAGCTGACCTCGATGGTCGGGATGTCGATCTGCACGGGCTCGGCACGCGCCAGCGCGGTCACGATCTGGGGAACGCCGGCGTCGCCGCTGACCGGCGGTGCGGTGGCCGTGGGTGCGGCCGACGGTGCGCGGACCAACGGATCGTCCGAACCGCCGAAGAGGAGATACCCGACCAGCAGACCCGCCGCGAGCGCACCCAGGGTCGGGAGCAACCACCCCGGGATGCCTCGGCGGTGGCGTGCAGAACCTGCCTGGTCCTCGTGCTGCATGGAGGACTCGATCAGGGGCGCGTCGCCGTCCTGGCGCGGGTCTTCTCCGGGATTCGGGCCGGTCACGGGGCCTCCTTCGTTCTCGTGCTCGCACTCGGTGGGCGGAACCTGGCTGTGGGGGTGCGGTTGTCACCGCACCCCCACAGCCGACGAGCGGTCAGACCCCTGGCGTGCCGGAGGTCCTACGCAGCGCCCGGCCGCGGATCAGCGAGCCGGCACCGGCACCGATGAGCAGGAGCGCGGCCGAGCCGGTGAGAGCCGGGATGAGAGTGTCCTGGAAGCCACCTGCCCCGGTCTCGACCCCGCCTCGCGGGTAGCCGTTGGCCTGGGGCTGACCCGCAGGAGCACCCCCGGGAGCCGGCTTGGCAGCCGGCGCGGGAGCCGGCTTGGCAGCCGGCGCGGGAGCCGGCTTGGCAGCCGGAGCGGGAGCCGGAGCGGGAGCGGGAGCCGGAGCCGGAGCCGGAGCCGGAGCCGGAGCCACCGGGTTGCCGTTGCCACTGGCGGTGTCGGTCCCACCCGCACCGGTACCGCCGCCCTTGTTGACGGCCTGGGTGTTCGGGCCGGCGATGTAGGGGAAGGTTCCGCTGAAGGCGTTGTCGTTCGAGTTGACACCGTCGCCGCCCTTGAGCGCGTCGAAAGCCGCCTGCCGGTCGCCCGGGTTGCTGACGTCGTAGATGCCCTCGAGGGCGAGGATCTCGATGTCGACCACGTCGTCGGCGAGCCGGCGACCGTTCGGGAAGCCCTGGATGTCACCGCCGATGACACCGAGCCGGCTGGCCTCGGCCAGCGGCTTCATGTCCAGGCCCGTCGGCCCGGTGATGGCCATGTTGAGCCGCAGCATCTCCGAAGGCTGGAAGGCCGCCGGGTCCGCGCCGGCGTTCAGCGCCTGTGAGTTCAGGTCGATGTCGATCGGGTTGGCCGTGGCCGGGTCCTGGTCGATGTCGTAGGACGCGGTGCTGACCACGCCGGTCAGGAACACCTCGAAGATGTCCCAGCGCGGCGCGGCCGGGGCCGGGACGCCGTAGATGCCTTCGATCAGCTTCGGCACCTCGGGGTCGAGCACCCGGGCGACGACGGCGCCGTCCGCGGCTGCGGCGTCCATGTCGGGCGAGATCGAGTTGAACGCGTCCTTGAGGCCGGTCGGCACGACGACCTCGTTGACCAGCGGCTGGCCCAGGCGCGAGACCTGGGTGAACCCGGAACCGTCGGCAGCGGTGCCATTCGCGTTCCGCATCGTCGGGCGGGTCGTCGTGCTCCACACGCCGATGACCGGGTTGTCAGCAGCGTTCTTGTCGATGGCGACCTCGGCCTTGGGCACCTCGAGGACGATGGTGTTCACGTTGTAGCCCGCGAGGGTGTCCTGCCCGGTCTCGGACAGGTCGCCGCCGTAGAGCAGGTCGAAGATCCGCAGGTCGAGGAAGAACGAGTCCTCCGCCTGGGTGGTCAGGGTGCGCCCGCCGCCGGCGACGTCGGTGATCGCCGGGGTGCGCAGGTTGTCGACGTAGTCCTGCGAGGAACCCATGCTGGCGGGACCGGTGTAGGACGGCGCGACGGGGCCCTCGGAAATCGGCGGGCCGTAGGTGGCGCCGCCGTCCGTGCTCAGGTCGAGCGTGAACGACTGCCGGAAGAGCAGGTTCTCGTCGTCCAGGGAGTCGACCGGTCCGTTGTTGTAGAGGAACGTGTCGGTGCTGCGCAGGTCCTCGGTGGTGAAGCGCCACCGGTAGATCAGGTCGGCAACGGCGTCACCGTCGTTGTCGATGTTGATCAGGTACTCGGCGTCGTCCGACCACGGGTAGAAGTTGGGACCGCCGTTGGGCTCCTCGAAGGGGATCCAGTTGGCGACGAGCGCGACGTTGTCGGGGTTCTCCGGGCTCGAGAAGGCGTAGACGTCGGTGTTGTCCACCGCGGGGTCGGCCGCGATCAGCGGCGCCTCGCGATGGCTCGAAGCCCCGGCCATGGTGGGCAGGAGGCCGATCAAGGTAGAGCCGGCGAGCAGGCCGCCCGCGGCGATCATGGCGGTGGCGCGGCCCCTCCGGTTCTGGAGAAGTCGTTCGGATCCGAGCATGCGCGTCCTTTCCCAGATCGCCTAGAGCGGGCGATCACCGACATGACGTCGCAGCCAGCCGGGTGAAGGGGAAGGTCACCGAACCGCCGAAGAAAGCGCTCCCCCAGCGCATGCGCCAGAGCCTTCGTCGTCCTGCTGCAACTTCGGCAGGTAAGCAGCGATCTCGCGATGCCGCGCATGCAGAATGATTTATTTGTCAGACACGCCGCCTGCTTGTCACAGCGCGTCACGTTGGCACCACCTGGACAACAAGATTTACGCCGACCAAATCGCGTGTGATCAGCCCCGCCTGAGGCCGGTCCGGCGGTGCCAACAGGTCCTGTCAGCGAACGAAGGGGGGCTGGCCGGTCTCGCTCACCATGGGCTTGCCGGCAGCCTCCCAGTCGCCCATGCCGCCGGCGACGTTGACCGCGTCGAAGCCGTTCTGGTTCAGCCACGCGGTGACCCGCGCCGAGCGACCGCCGCCGCGGCAGGTGACGTAGAGCAGGTCGCCTTCGGGCAGGTCGTCGAGCCGGCTGGGAATCTCGCCCATCGGGATGTGGGTCGCGCCCTCGACGTGGCCGTGCACCCACTCGTCGTCCTCGCGGACGTCGAGAATCACGGCGTCATCGGGGAGCTCACTGACGGACACGGTCGGAACCTGTTGCGGCATCACGCGTTCCATCGTGGCACGGGCCGGCGGACGGCCGCGGACTGCGAGGATGACCGCGATGACCACCGCCCCTTCCCCCGTGCGGGAGCCCGCCTGGTCGCTGCCCCGCTCGGCCATCGGACTGTGGCTGACCGAGAGCCTGATCAGCGCGGCGATCACCGCGGCGGTGGTGATCGCGCTGTTGATCTGGGTGCCGAGCGACCTCGGTGGGCCGATGGCCTTCCTGCGCTGGGCCGTCCCGTTCGTCGCCGCGCTCGAGGCGCTGGTCAGCATCTTCGTGCGCCCGTGGTTCAAGCACCGGGTGTACCGGTGGGAGATCACGGCGGCCGCCATCTACACGCGTACCGGCTGGCTCAGCCAGACGTGGACGCTCGTCCCCGTCTCCCGCATCCAGACCGTCGACGTCACCCGCGGGTTGCTGCAGCAGGTGTTCGGGCTGGCCACGGTCGCGGTGTTCACCGCCTCCAGCCAGGGCACGGTGCGCATCTGGCACCTCGAGCACGGCATGGCCCAGCGCGTCGCCGACGACCTCGCCGCCCGCGCCGAACAGACCCGGGACCAGGCGACGTGACGGGGCCGGTGCCCGCGCGCCGGACGTCGCCGCGGGTCGTCCTGGTGCACACCGCCACGTTCCGCCAGGCACGCCAGTTCATCCCTTACGCGATCCCCGCGCTCGCCGCGATCGGGCTGGGCGGTGGCCGGTGGACCGTCGTCGGGCTCGTCGTCGCCATCACCTTGATCTCGTTGGCGACGGCGGCGCTGTCCTGGTGGCGGTTCAGCTACCTCGACGGTCCAGGCGCCGTCGTCGTCACGCGCGGGCTGGTGTCCCGCTCCGTGCGGACCGTCCCCAACGACCGGATCCGCGGCGTGGAGGTCGAGGCGCCGCCGCTGCACCGGCTGCTGGGCCTGGTCCGCCTGCGGATCGACGCCGCCGCCGGGGGGAGCGGCGGCGCGGGCAAGGACGAGGAGGTGCTGATCGACGGCGTCCCGCGCGCGGAGGGCGACCGGCTGCGCACGGCGGTGCTGAGCTCGCGTGGCCGAGTTCCCGCACCCGAGGATCCGGAGGCGCCCGCGCCGGAGGAGGCCGAGGAGGAGTTCGCCCGGTTCGACAACCGCTGGCTGCTCTACGCGCCTTTGGTCGGCGGCTATGTCGCCGTTCCGCTGGCCGCCGTCGGCGCGCTGTCCCGGGTCGTCGACGAGGTGCCCGACGGCGTGCTGCCCGACGTGGACGGCCCGACGATCGACTCCCCCGCGGGCGCCCTGGCGGTCGTGGGGGTGGCGCTGGTGCTGCTGGCCCTCGGCGCGGTGATCGGCGCCGCGATCGTCAACTGGCGCTTCCGCCTGGTGCGGCGCGGGGGCTCGCTCGTGGCCGTGCGAGGCCTGCTCACCCGGCGGCACACCGAGCTGGAGATCGACCGCATCCGCGGCGTCGCCGTAGCCGACGGCGCCGGCATGCGGCTCGTCGGCGCGGCCCGGGTCAACGGTCTGGTCACCGGCCTCGGCGACGCCCAGCGCCGCGGTCAGCTGCTCCCGCTGGGACCGCGGGCGGAAGCGGAGCGGCTGAGTCGCCGGCTGGTCGACGACCCCGGACCGCTCGTCCGCCATCCGGCCGCGGCCCGGCGACGGCGGATCGCGCGGGCGGTCACCGGCGGGCTGCTGGTCACCGCTGCCGGGGCGGTGCTCACCGCGACCGCCGGCTGGTGGCCCCTGCTGGTGGCCGGCGTCGTCCTCACGGTCCTGGGCGTGCCGCTCGGCCTCGGCCGCTACGCGTCGCTTGGACATGCGACCGGACCCCGGTCCTTCGCCGTCCGCGTCGGCTGGCTGGTCCGCGAGCAGGCGGTCCTGGAACGGCGGGCGGTTGTCGGCTGGCAGGTGAAGCAGTCGTGGTTCCAGCGCCGCGGCGGGCTGGCGTCGGTCGTCGCCTGCGTGGGAGCCGGACGCGGCGGCTACATCGCTCTCGACATGGCCGCCGACGAGGTGGCCCGCTTCGCCGTCGCGGCGTCCGAGCCGTGGGCCGAACAGCTCGTACCGTTGACTCCGCCGGCGGTGCAGCGGGACGACCGCCGCCGTCCTCCCTCACCGTGGAGCGTCCTCCCACACGGTGGGCGTTGTGGGTGGACGCTCGACGATCAGGGCACGCGGGCTCAGCGGAGGACGGCGGAACTCAGTGCTGGACGGCCTTCTCCGCCCCGATGCCGGTGAACGCCCGCACCTCGAGCTCGGCGTTCTTGAGCACGTCCGGCTTCTCCTTGGAGAGCTTGGACCCGAGCCAGCCGAGGAAGAACGACAGCGGGATCGAGACCAGGCCCGGGTTGTTCAGCGGGAACCAGGAGAAGTCGACGTCCTGGATCAGCGACGTGCTCTTCCCGGTCAGCTCGTTCACCGGCGCGCCGGAGACCACCGGCGAGAAGATGATCAGGCCGATGCAGGCGATGAGCCCGCCGTAGATCGACCACAGCGCGCCCTGGGTCGTGAAGTTCTTCCAGAACAGCGTGTAGATGATCGTCGGCAGGTTCGCCGAGGCAGCCACCGCGAAGGCCAGCGCCACCAGGAAGGCGATGTTGATGCCGGCCTGCAGCGCGAGGATGCCCAGCCCGATCGCGACCGCCCCGATGACGACGGCGGTGATGCGGGCGACGCGCACCTCGCCGTTCGGCGGGACGTCGCCCCGCTTGATCACCGACGCGTAGACGTCGTGCGCGAACGAGGCCGAGGCGGTGATCGTCAGACCGGCCACCACCGCGAGGATCGTGGCGAACGCGACGCCGGCGATGATGCCCAGCAGCACCGTGCCGCCGAGCTCGAACGCCAGGAGCGGCGCGGCGGCGTTGACCGCACCGGGCGCGGCGAGGATGTCGGCCGGGCCGACCAACGCTCCGGCGCCGTAGCCGATGACCAGGCTGAACAGGTAGAAGATGCCGATCAGCCAGATGGCCCAGACGACCGAGCGGCGGGCGTCCTTGGCCGTGGGCACCGTGTAGAACCGCATCAGCACGTGCGGCAGGCCCGCCGTCCCGAGCACCAGGGCCAGGCCGAGGGAGACGAAGTCCAGCTTCGAGGTCTCCGTGGCGCCGTACTGCGCCCCCGGCGACAGGACGTCGCGGCCCTCGACGGCCATGTCCTGCGCGCCGCCCAGCAGCGAGGACAGGTTGAACCCGTACTTGCCGAGCACCCACACCGTCATCACGAAGGCGCCCGCGATCAGCAGCGACGCCTTGATCATCTGGACGTAGGTCGTGCCGCGCATGCCGCCGACCAGCACGTAGAAGATCATCAGCGCGCCGACCAGCGTGACGACCAGCGCCTCCGCCGCGTCACCGCTGACGCCGAGGAGCAGGGCGACCAGGCCACCCGCGCCGGCCATCTGCGCGAGCAGGTAGAACAGCGACACGGCCAGGGTCGAGATCGCCGCCGCCATGCGCACCGGACGTTCCTGCATCCGGAAGGCGAGGACGTCGGCCATGGTGAACCGGGCGGTGTTGCGCATGAGTTCGGCGACCAGCAGCAGGGCGACGAGCCACGCCACGAGGAAGCCGATGGAGTACAGGAAGCCGTCGTAGCCGTAGACGGCGATCGCGCCGGCGATGCCGAGGAAGGACGCCGCCGACAGGTAGTCGCCTGCGATGGCGAGGCCGTTCTGCGTGCTGGTGATGCTGCGGCCGGCCGCGTAGTAGTCCGCGGCGCTCTTGTTGGAGCGGCTGGCCCGGAACGTGATGACCAGCGTGATCAGGACGAAGATCCCGAAGATCGAGATGTTGACGGCCGGCTCGCCGATCGTGTCGTCGGCGGCGAACAGATCAGGCACGGGAGGCCCCCTGGGCGTCGGTGGTGTCCGTGCCGGACCGGTAGTCGTGCCGCTCGAGGCGCTCGCGCATCTCGTCGGCGATCGGGTCGGTGTTGCGGTTCGCGTGCGACACGTACAGGTGCGTGATCGCGAACGTCGTCACGAACTGGGCCAGGCCGAGCAGGATGCCCAGGTTCACGTTGCCGAAGACCTCGGTGGACATGAAGTCCGGCGCGTACGTGGAGAGCAGGACGTAGAGCAGGTACCAGGCGAAGAAGGCGAACGTCATCGGGAAGGCGAACCGCCGGAACCTGCGCTTGAGCTCGGCGAACTCCGGCGAGTTCTGGGCTTGCAGGTACTCCTCGGGCGTCAGCAGACGCCGTTCCGTGGGCTCGGTCAAGGTGCGACCTCCTGGTCAGCGTGGACGGGCGTCACACCTGGGAGATGTGAGCCCCGTCACGGTAGGAGGGCGCCCGGGTGCCGGACACCGGACATCGAGCCGGTGCGCCGAGCGGTCACCGGCGTTCGCCGTACGGCAGGTCCGGCGGGACGAGCGGTCGGCCCCAGAGAGCCGCACGGAGCGGTCAGCGCGGCGGGTTCCCGCGGTCGAGCTGCACCGACTCCGGGGTGTGCAGCCGCACCATGGTCCGGGCCGCGTGCCGCGGCACCCGCCGCGGCGTGGCCAGCGAGGCCCCCACCATGGTGAGGAAGGCGAGCGGCACGGTCCACGCGGCGGGCTGGGCGAGCAGCGCCCCTCCCCAGCCCCCGGGGCCGACGCCGAGCAGGGTCGCCAGCACCGCCCCGCCCGCGCAGCCGCCACCGACGAGCATCCCGGCGAGCGCCCCGACGTCGGTGAGCCGGCGCCACCAGATGCCCAGCACCAGCAGCGGGCAGAGCGTCGAGGCGGCGAAGGCGAAGGCCAGCCCGACGGCCTGGGCCACCCCCACCCCCTCGGTGGGCAGGGAGAGGCCCAGCGGCACCAGGACGGCGACGACGGCGCCGGCCTGGAAGGCGCGCACCCCGCCGAAACGGCGGCCCATCACGTCCTGGCTGATCACTCCCGCCACCGCCACGGTCAGGCCGGACGACGTGGACAGGAACGCCGCGAACGCCCCCGCCGTCGTCAGGGCGGACAGCAGCTCGCCCGCCGTGCCGGCCAGCATGCGCGACGGCAGCTCCAGCACCACCGACTCCGCGCGGCCGCTCGCCACGAGGTCCGGCGCGTAGAGCCGGCCCAGGCCGCCGTACACCGGCGGGAGGAGGTAGAAGAGGCCGAGCAGGGCCAGCACGAACAGCGTCGTCCGGCGGGCCGCCGCCCCGTCGGGGTTGGTGTAGAAGCGGACCACCACGTGCGGCAGGCCCATCGTGCCGAGGAAGGTCGCGATGATGATCGAGTACGTCGTGTAGACCTCGTGCTCGACCCCGGCCAGCGGTGACACCCATGAGTCCCCGGTCCCGCCGACGTCCGCGACATCCACCGAGGCGGGGGAGACCGCGCCGTCCCCGAACCAGATCGCGGCCATGAACAGCAGCGGGAACAGCAGCGCCGTCAGCTTCAGCCAGTACTGGAAGGCCTGGACGAACGTGATGCTGCGCATGCCGCCGAACAGCACGTTGACCAGCACGACGGTCGCGACCAGCACACCGCCCAGCCAGGAGCCGCTGCCGGTGGTGGAGGCCAGGGCCAGGCCGGCGCCCTGGAACTGCGGCATCAGGTAGAGCCAGCCGATGGCCACCACGAGCAGCGCCGACAGCCGGCGCACCCCCCGCGACTCCAGCCGGCTCTCGGCGAAGTCGGGCAGCGTGTAGGCGCCGGACCGTCGCAGCGGCGCCGCGACCAGCACGAGCAGCACCAGGTAGCCCGCGGTCCAACCGACCGGGTACCAGAGCATCTCCGTGCCGAAGGCGAGCACCAGGCCTGCGACGCCGAGGAAGGACGCCGCGGAGAGGTACTCCCCACCGATCGCCGACGCGTTGAGCGCCGGCCGCACCGTGCGGGACGCGACGAAGAAGTCGCTGGTCGTGCGGGAGAACCGCCAGCCGTACGCACCGACCGCCAGGGTGGCGACGAAGACCGCCGTCACGCCCATGACGCTGTACCCGGCAGCCGTCATGCGCGGCCGGTGCTCTGCCGGATGCGGAACCTCGCGAGCTCGATCACGTGCGGTCGAGCACGTCGGTGAAGGCGCGTTCGTTGCGCTCCGCGGCGCGCACGTAGAGCCAGCCCACCAGCAGCAGGAACGGGTAGACGGCGAAGGCCAGGAGCAGCCACGGCAGCGGCACGGCCAGCACCTCGATGTCGGAGAGGTCCGGGGCGAGCCAGAAAACCAGCGGGATCCCGCCGACGAACACCGTCAGGGCCGCCAGCGCCAGCAGGGCCAACCGCAGCTGCGAGCGGATCAGCGAGGACATGTACACCTCGCCGAGCCGGGTCTGGGCGTCGATCTCCCGGGCGGCCGGTACCCGTTGCGCCCGGGCGGCGCTGGTCCGGGGACTGGTGACGCGGACCCGGCGGGGCGGGCTCTCCGACACCGGTCACCCCCTGCCCGCGGTGCCCGGCCGGGCGCGGCGGACGAGCAGGTCGCGCAGCTCCCGGGTGTGCCGCCGGCTCACGCCCAGGTGCGTTCCGCCGACGACGACGGTGCACCGGCCGGCGTCCATCCGGACCTCCTGCACGTGCTGCAGGGCCACCAGCAGCGACCGGTGGATCCGCACGAACCCGGCGTCCTTCCACTCCTCCTCGAGGGTGGTCAGCGGCACCCGCACCAGGTGGCTGCCCGACGGGGTGTGCAGCCGGGCGTAGTCGCCCTGCGCCTCGACGTACCCGACGCTGGAGCGGGACACGAACCGGGTGACCCCGCCCAGTTCGACGGCGATGTCGTCGGCCGACGACGACGCGTTCCCGGCCCGGGCGCCGACGACCCGGCGGACCGCTTCGGCCAGTCGGTCGTCGCGGACCGGCTTCAGCACGTAGTCCACGGCGCCCAGGTCGAAGGCATCGACGGCATGGTCGTCGTAGGCGGTCACGAACACCACCGGCGGCGGCGCCTTGAACCGGGACAGCACCCGCGCCAGGTCGACCCCGCTCAACCCGGGCATCCGGATGTCCAGGAAGACGGCATCGACCCCCCGCTCCTGGAGCAGCCGCAGCGCCTCGGTGGCGGAGTCGCAGGTCAGCACCGCCTCGATCCGCTCGTCCCGCTCGAGCAGCCAGCGCAGCTCCTCGAGGGCCGGCCGCTCGTCGTCCACCACGAGCACGGTCAGCCGGTCGCCGCTCACGGGTGCACCCCCGGGGCGAACTTGGGCACGCGCACCACGACCTTCGTCCCGACGCCGGGCGCGGTCTCGACGACGAGGCCGTAGTCGTCGCCGAAGGCCGTCCGCAGCCGGGCGTCGACGTTGCCCAGCCCCACCGAGTCCACCGAGACGTCCCCCGCCAGCGCGCGCCGCACCTTCTCCGGATCCTCCCCGACGCCGTCGTCCTCGACCGTGATGAGGCACTCGCCGCCCCGGTCGGCGGCGATGATCGTCACCGTCCCGACGCCCTGCTTGTGCTCGAGCCCGTGCCGGACGGCGTTCTCGACCAGCGGCTGGAGGCAGAGGAACGGTACGGCGACGGGCAGCACCTCCTGCGCCACCCGCAGGGTCACCTGCAGCCGGTCACCGAACCGCGCCTTCTCCAGCACGAGGTACCGCTCGATCGAGCGGAGCTCCTCGGCCAGCGTCGTGTACTCGCCGTGCCGGCTGAAGGAGTAGCGGGTGAAGTCGGCGAACTCCAGCAGCAGCTCGCGGGCCTGCTCGGGATCGGTCCGTACGAACGACGCGATCGCGGTCAGGGAGTTGTAGATGAAGTGCGGGCTGATCTGCGCCCGCAGCGCCCGGACCTCGGCCTCCATCAGCCGGGTGCGCGACGCGTCGAGCTCGGCCAGCTCCAGGTTCCCCGACACCCAGTGCGCCACCTCGGCCACCGCCCGGACCAGCCCGGCCGACGCCGAGGAGGTGAAGGCCTGCAGGGTGCCGACCACCCGGTCCTCGACGACCAGCGGGCTGACCACGACCTGCCGCAGGTCGCACCCGGGGTCGGAGCAGGCGAAGTCCCGGCGGTCGCGGACCACGGTGTTGCCGGACTCCAGCACGGTGGCCGCCAGGGCCGGCGTGTCCCGCTCGTGGTGCCCGGACCGGCCGTCCCAGGCGAGGGTCGCCACGGTGTCGGTGAGCGCGACCGCCGGCACGCCGAGCAGGTTGCGCAGGTGCCGGGACGAGCGCTCCGCCGACTCGCTGGTCAGCCCCTGCCGGAGCTCGGGTGCGGTGAGCGATGCGGAGTGGAGGGTCCGGAACGTCGCGTGCTCCGCCTCGGTCCCGAGGTGGCTGCGGCGCAGCCAGCGCAGTGCATCCCGCATCGACGGTCGGGGCGGCGCCCCAGCCTCCCTCCCCGCGATCGGCGCCCGCCGTCCTCTCCCGCCGGACGGTGGACAGCGAACCGTAGTTCGTGAGAGCCGGCTCACACCACCTGGCGCGACGGGCTCGTCGGGTGACGGCGGACCGACGGCCGTCTCAGTCCGCGGGCAGCTGGGCGCCGCACTCGGCGCAGCGCGTCGGCGGATCCTCGTCGGCCATCCGCCCGCACTCGGGGCACACCCGGCGCAGCCAGCAGGCGGGGTCGCCGCCCTCGTCGTCAGGCCGGGTCACGTCGCCCAGTCTGGCCCCGGGCGGCTCCCATCGCCGCCGAACCCTGCTTTTCCGCGGTAAAGCGGTCCGCTTTACCGCGGAAAAGCAGGGTTCGGGCGGTGTGACGTTCCACGGGAAACCATCGGCGGCGTCGGCGTGGCTGGAACACTCGGGACGTGCCCTCCCTGCGCCGTCGTGCCGCCGTCACCGCCGCCGTCCTCGCCGGACCGGTGGGCTGGCTGACCGCCGCCGCCTGGGGGCTGCCGACGGCGCTCGGCGCGCACCGCCGCAGGCTGCGGCCGATCGTCGCCGGCTCGCCGCACTTCTCCGACGGCACGTTCCACAACACGCTGCCGACCCCTGCGCTCGCCCCGGCGAACACCCGCGACGGCCTGCTGCGGCAGTGGCACGAGGAACGGCACGTCGGGCTGCCGGGTGGGCCGATCCCACTGGCGCGGCCGGAGCTCCCGGACGAGGCCGCCGAGCTGGCGGTCACCTGGTTCGGGCACGCCAGCGCGCTCCTGGAGGTCGACGGCCGGCGGGTGCTGGTCGACCCGGTGTGGGGGTACCGCGTCTCGCCGTCGCCGGTGTTCGGGCCCACCCGGCTGCACGAGCCGCCGATGCCGATCGAGGACCTGCCCCCGCTCGACGCCGTCCTCATCTCCCACGACCACTACGACCACCTCGACCTGCCGACCGTCCGGGCGCTGCTGGCCGGCTCGACCGCGCCGTTCGTCGTCCCCCTGGGCATCGGCGAGCACCTGCGCACGTGGCACGTGCCCGAGGAGCGCATCGTCGAGCTGGACTGGAACGGCGTGCACGAGGTCGCCGGGCTGACGCTCACCTGCACCGAGGCTCGGCACTTCTCCGGCCGCTACCTGCACCGCAACACCACGCTCTGGGCGTCGTGGGCGATCTCCGGCCCGCGGCACCGGGTCTACTTCGGCGGGGACACCGGCTACACGCCTGCATTCGCCGCGATCGGCGCGCAGTTGGGCCCGTTCGACCTGACGCTGCTGCCGATCGGCGCCTACAACGACGCCTGGCACGCCATCCACATGGACCCGGAGGAGGCCGTCCGCGCGCACGGCGACCTCGGCGGCGCTGTGCTGCTGCCCATCCACTGGGCCACCTTCAACCTGGCGTTCCACCGCTGGGCCGAGCCGGTGCAGCGGCTGCTGGCCGCCGCCCGACCGCGGGGGATCTCCGTCGTCGTGCCGAAGCCCGGGGAGCGGATCGACGTGCTCGACCCGCCGCCGCTGACCGACTGGTGGACGGCGGTCGGCTCGGCGGCCGACGCGCAGGGCGACTCCGCCGGCGTGGGCAGCTCGGTGCTCGCCCGCGCGCTCACGAGGCTCACCGCGCTCCTGCCGGGCTGACCGGATCAGTCGGGAAACGGCCCGGCCGCCAGGCGGTCCAGGTCGGTGCCGAAGCCGCCCTCGGCCCGCGGTGTCCGGCGCGCCGAGGTGACCACCGGGCTCGCCGGGGTGCGGAGCACCACCCGCCCGGCGCCGAGCAGGGCCCCGACCAGCGCCACGTCCTCGGACACCGGGAGCGGCGGAAAGCCCCCGACCGCGCGGTAGGCGCTGCCCCTCACCCCGAGGTTGGCGCCGTGCACGTGCGGGTGGCCCGTCACCCCCGCACCCCGCCAGGCCTCGTAGGCGTCCAGGAAGCGGGCCGGCACGTGGTCCGGGAGCCCGGACCAGTCGGCCACCTGCACGGTGCCGACGACGGCGTCGACCCCCGACTGCGCCCCGGTCCGCTGCAGCGCCAGCCAGTCGCCGGGCACGCGGCTGTCCGCGTCGGTGCAGGCCAGCCAGACACGGTCGTCGGCCACCCCCCGGGCGGCCGCCTCCTGCAGCACCGCCAGCGTCCCGGCGTGCCGCGCGGCACCGACGTTCCCCGCCTCGGTGACCAGGACGCGGGCTCCCGCCGCGCGACCGATCTCGGCCGTGTCGTCGGTGCACCGGTCGGCGACGACGACGACGAGCACCGGCACGCCCGCCACGTCCGGGTGCCGCGCGGCCTGGGCCAGTGCGGCCAGGCAGGCGGGCAGCAGCATCGCCTCGTCCCGGGCGGGCACCACCACACCGAGCAGGACCGGGTCGCTCACCACAGGTCCTCGGCCGCGGCGACCGAGGCGGCCCGGAGATCCGCGGACGGAGCCCGCACCCAGCAGTCGAGCAGGAAGTCCGGCTCCTCGTGCGCGGCCACGACGGGCCAGTCCAGTCCCGCGCGCAGCGCGGCGTGCACCGCGTCGCCGGTCTGCGGGTACTCGGCCACCGCGTGCCGCCAGTGCACCGCCAGCAGGGTGCCGCCCGGCCGCACCGCGGCGCGCACCTGGCCGAGCAGCAGGTCGAGGTCGGCTCGGTCGAGGTAGTAGAGCACCTCGGAGAGCACGAGCAGGTCGACCGCGGGCAGCTCGTTCCCGGGGACCGCCCGGCGCTCGACGGTGACCCCGGGCAGGTCCGCCACCCGGCGGCTCGCGCGCTCCACGGCGGCGGCGCTGGCGTCCCAGGCCGTCAGCCGGTCGCAGCGGGGCGCCAGCGCGGCGGTCAGCTCGCCCACCGAGCAGCCGACCTCCAGCCCGTCGGCGTAGCGGTCGCGTGGCAGCACCGCCGTCGTGAGGGCGTACTTGCGCCGCTCGTACCAGCGGGTGCGCATCGACCAGGGGTCGTCGGCGGCGGCGTACATGCCGTCGAAGAAGGCAGTGGGGAGGGTCATGTCCAGAGCACCTCGTGCGATCGGGTGAAGTGCGCCAGGAACTCCGGGGGGAGGACGACGGCGTCCGCGGGGTCGGGACCCAGGGGTGCGATCTGGGTGGTGAAGCAGTCGATCGCGACCTGCTTGGCGGCGCGCACCGCGGGCGGCAGCGCCACCCGGTGCGCGCCGTCCCAGGGCACCCGGGGATCGTCGGGTGCCGCCCAGTGCCAGGTCCACACCGGGTACTGCCAGACGGGCAGCCCTCGTCGCGCGCCGGCCGCGACCGCCGCCCGCCCGACCGCGTCGTGGTCGGGGTGCCCGTCCCCCGTCCAGGTGGTGAGGACGGCGTCGGCTCCGTCGAAGGCGGCCACCAGCGCGCCGGTCAGCTCGGGCTCGTGCGCGGCCAGGGTGCCGTCGGGCAGCCCCAGCCGGGTCGTCCGTGCGTCCCCGGCCCCGAGCGCGGCCAGCGCCCGTCCGGATTCCGCGACCCGGGCCCTGGCCAGGGCGGCCGGGGGGAGCACGGCGCTCCCGGGATGGCTGGCGTCGCCATCGGTGACGGCGACCAGGTGCACCCGCACCCCGGCGGAGGCGAGCAGCGCGATCGTCCCGCCGACGCCGAGCACCTCGTCGTCCGGATGGGCGGCGCACACCACGACCTCCCGCCAGGCGGGGTCCGGCGCCCACACCCGCCAGGATCGTCCGGGCAGCCACTCCGCCCACGCCCGCTCAGGGGTGGCACCGGTCCGGTGACCGGCCGCCGGGAGGTTCACGCGCGGGCCCGCAGCACGTCGGCCAGCACCGCCAGGTCGCGCTCCCCGTGGTGCTGGCGCAGGTAGACGGCCAGGTCCGCGGCGTGCGCTCCGTAGCGCGCGTCGTGCGCGGCCGGTCCGGCGCCGAGCGCGCCCGCCACGGTCTCCAGCACCTCGATGCCGGCGCGCGCCACCAGGCCGCGCACCCGGTGGGCCCGGCGCGCGGCCGTGCCGGCCTCGTCGTCGGGATCGGCGTCGATCTCGGCGGCGGCGACGGCGAGGGCGGCGTCCAGCCCGGACAGGAGGACGTCGACCGCACCCCAGGCGGCATCCCGGTACGGATCGGGCGGCGCCGCGGCCACCGACCGCTCGAGCACCGCGGCCACGCCGTCGGCGCCTCCGGCCCACACCGCCGCCACCCCGATGCCGCCGTGCCAGAAACCGGGCCGGTCGAGGTAGCCGCGCGGGCCACCGACCTCGAGCGCCGGGACGTCGTCCAGGAGCACGTCGGCGGTGTCGCTGCCGGCCATGCCCGGCGCGGCCCACCGGCCGGGCTCGGCCACGGCACCGGGAGAGGCGAGGTCGACGAGGAACAACCGCCGTCCGTCGTCGGCGTGCGCGGTGACCAGGGCCGCGGTGCACACCCGGGCCCCCGAGCACCACTGCTTGCGCCCGTCGAGCCGCCAGCCGCCAGGGACCCGGCGGGCTCCGACCCGGCCCGAGGGCGGCTCGGCCGCCCAGACGCCGAGGAGCTCGCCGCTCCCCACCGGCGGACCGCCGAGCTCGGCGAGCACGGCCACCGCGTCGGCGTGCCCCTCGGCGAGGCGGGCCAGGGGCAGGTCGGTGGCGCCGAGGTCGCGGAGGGCCCGCCAGCGCCGGGCGGTGGCACCCGCACCGGGGAGCGGCAGGGACCAGCCGCTCCCGATCAGCCGGGCGAAGGCCTCGGCCGTGGCCGCGACGGCGTTCTCCGTCGACGAGGGCGGTGCGGCGGTGGTCATCCGTCGACTGCTACCCCGGATGACGCCGCATTCACCCATCGCGTCCGCCGGCCGCTCAGCGGAGCAGCTTCGACATCCGCCGATCGGCCAGCGGCTTGCCGCCGGTCTGGCAGGTCGGGCAGTACTGCAGCGAGGTGTCGGCGAAGCTGACCTCGCGCACCGTGTCGCCGCAGACCGGGCAGGGCAGGCCGGTGCGCGCATGCACCTGCAGTCCGGAACGCTTCTCGCCCTTCATCGTCGCCGCGCGCTGGCCGACCTGGCGCTCGAGCGCCTCGGTGAGCGTGCCGCGGACGGCCTCGAAGAGACGGACCAGTTCGTCGTCCTTGAGCTTGTCGGCGCCCTTGAACGGGGAGAGCCGCGCGGCGTGCAGGATCTCGTCGGAGTAGGCGTCGCCGATCCCGGAGAGCAGTGTCTGGTCGGTGAGCGCGCCCTTGAGCTGGCCCGAGCGGCCCTTCATGAGCGCGGCGAACGCCTCCAGGTCCACCTCGAGCGCGTCCGGGCCCAGCCGCGCGATGCCCGGCACCTCCGCCGGCGACCGGACGACGTAGATCGCCAGGCCCTTGCGCGTTCCCTGCTCGGTGAGGTCGAAGCCGTTGCCGTCATCGAGGTGCACGCGGAGCGCGAGCGGGCCCTTGCCCGGCTTGGGCGGCGCGGTCGGGAGGTTCTCCCGCCAGTGCAGCCAGCCGGCGCGGGCCAGGTGGACGACGAGGTGCAGGCCGGACACGTCGAGGTCCAGGAACTTGCCGTGTCGGCCGGCGCCGGTGATCTCCAGGCCGCCGAGCGCGGACAGCGGCGGATCGAAGGTCTTGATCGCCTGGACGGCGGCGAGATCGGCGCGGGTGAGCACCCGCCCCACCGCCTCGGCGCGCAGGAAGGCGGCCAGCGCCTCCACCTCGGGCAACTCGGGCACGACGACATTGTCGTCCTCCGGACTCCGACCGCGACCACGAGCCGTCCCCCGGTCGGGCGACGCCGCTGCGTCACGCCTGCGCGGGACCGGACCAACCGGCACATGTCCCCGTGTCCTCCTACGCTCGGCCGGTGCCCACGTCGCTGCTCTGGTTCCGGCGCGACCTCCGGCTGCACGACCACCCCGCGCTGCTCGCCGCCCGCGACGCGGCGGGGCCGGACGGCGACGTCGTCCCCGTGTTCGTGTTCGACGACCGGCTCTGGCGACCCTCCGGTGGGCCCCGCCGCAGCTTCCTGCTCGACTGCCTGACCGCCCTGGACGTCGACCTCGACGGCGCGCTGGTCCTGCGGTCCGGCGACCCTGCGCGGGTGCTCCCGCAGCTCGCCCGCGAGGTGGGCGCGACCACCGTGCACGTGAGCGCCGACACCGGGCCCTACGGTCGGCAGCGCGACGCGGCGGTGGAGCGCGCGCTGGACGACGTCCCGCTCGCGCGCACCGGCTCGCCGTACCTCGTCACTCCCGGCCGGATCACCACTCGCACGGACACGCCGTTCCAGGTGTTCTCACCCTTCGCCCGCGCCTGGCGGGAGCACGGCTGGCGCGCCCCGGCCGGTGCGCCCGACGGCGTCCGCTGGCGCACCGACGTCCGTTCCGACGACCCGCCCTCGGCGCCCGAGGTCGCCGCCGACCTGCCCCCGGCCGGTGAACGAGCCGCGCTCGAGGCGTGGGAGCGGTTCCGCGACGAGCGGCTGACCGGCTACGCCGAGGGCCGCAACCTGCCCGGCGCCGTCGGGACCAGCCGCATGTCGGCCTACCTGAAGTACGGCTGCATCCACCCGCGCACGCTGGTCGCGGACCTGGCCGGCGAGGCGGGCGAGTCGGCCCGCCGCTACACCGACGAGCTGGCCTGGCGGGACTTCTACGCCGACGTGCTGTGGCACCGGCCCGAGTCGGCGCGGGAGTACCTCAAGCCGGAGCTGCAGGGGATGGGCTACGACAGCGGGCCCGCGGCCGAGGCGCTGGTGCGCGCCTGGGAGACCGGCCGCACCGGCTTCCCGATCGTCGACGCCGGCATGCGCCAGCTGCTCGGCGAGGCCTACGTGCACAACCGGGTGCGGATGATCGTCGCCTCGTTCCTGGTGAAGGACCTGCACCAGGAATGGACGCGCGGCGCCCGCTGGTTCATGCAGCACCTCGTCGACGGCGACCTGGCCAGCAACAACCACGGCTGGCAGTGGGTCGCGGGCACCGGCACCGACGCCTCGCCGTACTTCCGGATCTTCAACCCGATCACCCAGGGGAAGAAGTTCGATCCGGACGGCGCCTACGTGAAGCGCTGGGTGCCGGAGCTGCGCGACCTCGACCCGAAACACGTGCACGAACCGTGGACCGCACCCAACGGCATCCCGGCCGGGTATCCCGAGCCGGTCGTCGACCACGCGCACGAGCGCCACGTGTCGCTGGACCGCTACGCGGCCGTCCGCGCGCGCTGAGTCAGGCGCCGCGCAGTCGCGGCGCCGCCGCGGCCGCATCCCGGACCGTCGTGGGGTCGGCGGCCAGCCTCCGCCCCCACCCGACCAGCCCGGCGACGTCGATCCCGTGCGGCGGCGCACCGGCATAGAGGACGACGTTGCCGACGCCCCGATCCAGCAGCGTCGTCGCCCCCCGGGCGTTGCCGCGGGCGGCGTGGGTCAGCCCGACGGCGAGCTGCGCCAGTCCCCGCCACAGCTGCCGCTCCTCCGGCAGCGAGGACTTCCAGGCGTCCTCGAGCACCTCGTGCGCGTGGAAGGGACGGCCGGCATCGAGCAGGCCCTGCGCCTCGGCCAGCGCGACCAGCGGCTCCCGGACCACCCCCTCCGGCGCCCGCGGCTCGCCCACCGCGTCGTGCGGCAGAGGCCGACCGAGCGCGTCGCGGGGGCGGGCGTTGCGGGCCCGGCCCTCGGCGTCCCGGTCGCGCGTCGTCACGCGCCCATCCTGCACCCGATCGGGGGCGACAGATGTTCTGCTCTCGAATGCATCCGGATCCCGAGGGGCCCAGGAAGGAGAGGATGACAGTCCCACCCCTTCCGGAAGGACGATCGTGAGCACCCTGCGCACCCTCGGCAGCGCCGCCGGCGCGGCTGCCGTCGTCGGCGGTCTGGTCCTCGTCGCCACCCCGGCGGCCGCCGCCGACACCGCCACCGTCTCGATCCTGCACGGCGTCCCGAACACCCCCGTCGATGTCTACGCCAACGGCGAGCGGCTGATCGACGACTTCCAGCCGGGCATGCTCACCGAGCCGCTGACCCTCCCCGCGGGCACCTACGACCTGGCGGTCTTCCCGGCCGACGCCCCCGACGGCTCCGGTGAGCCGCTGCTCGAGGCAGACGACGTCGCCGTCCCGGCCGGCGCCGACGCCACCGTGGTCGCGCACCTCCGGGAGGACGGCAGCCCGACCCTGACACCGTTCGTCAACGACACCTCCGCCGTCGCGGCCGGCCAGTCCCGCGTGACCGTGCGTCACATCGCCGCGGCTCCCGCCGTCGACGTGCGCGCCGACGGCACCCCCGTCGTCCAGGGGTTGACCAACCCCGACGAGGCGACGCTGGCCGTGCCAGCCGGCACGATCACCGCCGACGTCACCCTCGCGGGCACCGACACCGTCGCGATCGGCCCGGCCGACCTGACCCTGGCCGAGGGCACCTCGACCATCGTCTACGCCTGGGGAAGCGGCGAGGCCGGCTACGACCTCGCCGTCCAGACGATCAGCGGCATGCACTCGATGCCTGCCGGCGTCCCCGGTGGCTCCGCCGGCCTGGCCGACGACAGCTCCTCGCTGCCGATGGTCGCCGCGCTCTCGGTGGCCGGCCTGGCCATCGCCGGCGCCGGTGCCGCCCGCGTCGCCCGCACCCGCGGCTGACCGGAGCAGTTCCGTGCGACCTGCCGCCGCCTCCGCCGTCCTGGGCCTCGCCCTGGCCGTCGGCGCTCCGACCGGCTGGGCGCTGACCCGG
>JBBSKB010000008.1:0-46870 GCA_038256725.1 Mycobacteriales bacterium
CCCGCCGGGCCTCCACGAGAGAGGACGTCACGCCGTCCTGTCCGCTGAGCCCGCCGGCCGGGTCGGCGCGGGTGCGGGCCAGCAGCGCGCTCCAGGCCTGGACGCGCTGGTCGTACGCCCTCTGGGCCCGTGCCAGCCCGTCGTGCCAGGGGAGCAGGCGGACCTCGTCGACCCGCCGGCCCGCCGCCTGCACCTGCGGGACCCAGCGCGCCGCGTCCTGGGCGAGGTTGTCGTAGGCGGCGGCGCGGGCCGCGGGCGGGGCGTCGGCCCGGACCAGCAGCGCCGACTGGTAGTCGGCCAGCGACGCCAGGCTGGCCTGGGACGCGCGGATGACCTGCTCGGCAGCCGCGATCCGGCCGAGCAGGTCGTCGAGCTCGCGCGCGTGCCGCTGCCGGTCGGCCACCACCCCCGCGACGAGCAGCACCACCAGCAGCGCCACGAGCACGCGGCGTCGTCCCGTGCTCCGGGCCCGGTCCTGCCCCGGCCCGGACAGCTCATCGGCCGCACCTGCGCCCTGCACCTCTGGACCCTGCACCTCTGCAGGCTGGCACGTACGGTCCAGCCATGGACCTCCGGATCTTCACCGAGCCCCAGCAGGGCGCGACCTACGACGACCTGCTGGCGGTCGCCCGCACCGCCGAGGACGCCGGCTACGACGCGTTCTTCCGCTCCGACCACTACCTGACCATGGGCGGCGACGGGCTGCCGGGCCCGACGGACGCCTGGATCACGCTGGCCGGCCTGGCCCGTGAGACCAGCCGCATCCGGCTCGGGACCCTCGTGACGGCCGGGACCTTCCGGCTGCCCGGGGTGCTGGCGATCAGCGTCGCGCAGGTCGACCAGATGAGCCGGGGTCGGGTCGAGCTCGGCCTCGGGACGGGCTGGTTCGCGCAGGAGCACACGGCGTACGGCATCCCGTTCCCGCCGCTGGGCGAGCGCTTCGACCGGTTCGAGGAGCAGCTGCAGGTACTGACCGGGCTGTGGGACGCGCCGGGCAGCTTCAGCTTCGACGGCGAGCACTACCAGCTGGTCGACTCGCCGGCGCTGCCCAAGCCCGTGCAGGACGGCGGCATCCCGATCCTCGTCGGCGGGGCCGGGAAGAAGCGGACACCGCGGCTGGCCGCGCGGTACGCCGCCGAGTTCAACGTGCCGTTCATGTCCGCGGACGAGAACGCGCGTCTGTTCGCGGGGGTCCGCGGGGCGTGCGACGAGGCCGGTCGAGACCCTTCGTCCCTGGTGTACAGCTCGGCGCTGGTGCTGTGCGTCGGGAAGGACGAGGCGGAGCTCGCCCGCCGCGCGGCCGCCATCGGCCGCGACGTCGACGAGCTGCGTGCCAACGGCGTCGCCGGCACGCCGGCCGAGGCCGTCGACACCCTGGGCCGCTACGCCGAGGCGGGTGCCCAGCGGGTGTACCTGCAGGTGCTCGACCTGTCCGATCTCGACCACCTGGACCTGGTGGCCGGCGAGGTGGCGCCGCAGCTGGGCTGAGCTGACAGGGTCAGACCGGGTCGGGTCAGCCCTCGACCAGCGCGGGCGCGGTCGACGCCAGCCAGGCGCGGAAGTCCGGGACCGGCATCGGGTGGGCGACGCCGAACCCCTGGGCGACGTCGCACCCGAGATCGGCGAGCACCTGCGCCGTCACGTCGTCCTCCACGCCTTCCGCGACGACCGAGATGCCCAGTTCGTGCGCCAGACCGACCGTGTACCGGACGATGGTGGCGGCACGGGGCTCGGTGGCCACGTCATGGGTCAGGCTCCGGTCCAGCTTCAGCTCGTCGGCCGGCAGGTTGCGCAGGTAGGCCAGCGAGCTGTACCCGGTGCCGTAGTCGTCGATCGATGTCCGGACGCCGAGATGGCGCAACTCGTCGAGCACCCGGCCTCCGCGCTCCGGATCGCTCATGAGGGTGTCCTCCACGAGCTCCAGGGTGAGTGCCTGCGCGGGCAGGCCGTGCCGCACCAGCGCCTGCGCGACCTTGCCGGGCAGGTCCAGGTCGGTCACGTTGGCCGCGGAGAGGTTGACCGAGACCGGGATCCCCCGCTCCGGCCACCAGCCGGCGGCTGCGGACAGGGACAGATCGAGCACCGCGTCGGTCAGCGGGCGGAGCAGGCCGGCCTGCTCCGCCGCGGGGAGGAGGTCCGCGGGCGCGAGGAGCCCCCGGACCGGGTGGTGCCAGCGGACGAGCGCCTCGGCGCCCACCACCGCACCGGTGCGCAGGTCGACCTGGGGCTGCAGGTGGACCACGATCTCGTCGTGGCCCTCGAGCGCTGACCGCAGGTCCTCCATCGTGCGCAGCCGGTCCCCGGTGCCCCCGAGCGGATCCGGGACGTACACCTGCACCCCGGTCCGGCCGGCCTTGGCCTCGTACATGGCGACGTCCGCGCAGCGCAGCAGCTCCTCCACGGTCGCGGCCGGCACCGGTGCGCCCGCGACGCCGATGCTCACGCCGACGTGCAGCCGGATTCCCTCGACCGACATGGGCTCCATGACCAGGTGACGCAGCCGCGCGGCCAGCGCCGCGGCCTCGTCCAGGCCGGTGTCGGGCAGCAGGACGGCGAACTCGTCACCTCCGAGGCGGGCCAGGAGGTCCCCGCCCCGCAGGACCGGGACCAGCCGGGGGCCGATCTGGCGGAGCAGGTGGTCACCGGCGTGGTGGCCCAGGCTGTCGTTGACCTCCTTGAACCCGTCGAGGTCCATGAGCAGCAGTGCGGTCGGACGGTCGGGCGCGGAGGTCGCGAGCGCTGCGGAGATGCTCTCGTACAGGGCGCGCCGGTTCGGCAACCCGGTGAGCTCGTCGGTGCGCGCCTCGGCGCGGACCTCGTTGAACGCCCGCACCTCCTGGAAGGTGATGGCCGTCCGGCACAGCGCGGCGAGCACGCAGCCGATGGCCAGCCAGGCCGCGGTCGGGTTCATCGCCTCGCTGTAGCCCGACCCCAGCACCAGGAGGCTGGCGATGTTGCAGGCCAGCGGGACGGCCAGGACGCGCCAGCCGACCCGGGCCCCGGTGAGGGCCGGGGGGGCCGGCCGGGGCGCGGTGTTGGCGCTGTGCGCGGCTGCGGCCATCAGCCCGACCGCGCACAGCCAGCTCAGGTCGAGCGGCCCGCCCTCGGTGTACAGGCCGGCCGGCGCCAGGTCGAGGTAGGCGACGTCCCCGACGAGGTTGGCGAGGACGCCCAGGCCGGCCAGCACCAGGGTCCGGTCCGAGCGCACGCCGAGGATGGCGCCGACGGCGACCAGCAGGGCCAGCAGCAGGACGTCGGCGATGGGGTACGCGAGGCTCACGATGGTCGCCGCGAGCGTGTCCTCGGCCACGTCGAACGCCGGCTCGAGCAGCACAGCGACCGCGACCGATGCGGCGCCGAGGGCACCCACGACCCCGTCGAGCCACATGCTGGCGTGGAAGTGCGGGACGCGGGTGCGGATCAGGGAGACCAGCGCGACGTAGAGCGGCAGGAAGTAGACGAGGTAGAAGAAGTCCGCGATGGAGGGAAAGGGCTCGACCGGCAGCCTGGCGACGACGAGGGTGTAGAGGATGTCTCCGGTCATCCCGGCCGCGAAGGCGACCGCCATGCTCCACCAGGCCAACCGGTCGGCAGTCGCCCTCCGGGCGGCGAGGACGCAGACGACGAGCCCGGCAGCCCAGACGGCGTTGTACACCCACAGGTCGTAGAAGTCGTTCCACCACCCGGTCTGCGGGCGCGGTCCCACACCCGTCGCGAACACGGCGAGCGACCCGAGCAGGACCAGCATGGCGAACCGGGACGACCGGGAGGTCGGGGCGTCCTGCGGCGCCTGGAGGCGATCGGCGAGTTGCTCCACGTAGCAGGCATCGGCGTCCCGGACCAGCGCTGGAGGCCGTGGCCACCGGCTCTGCCCCGTCCGGGTGACAGGGCAGTGGCTCCTCGCGACGGGGCGTGCTCACCACCGCGGTAGGCTGATCGGGCAGAGGCCGCTGACCTGTGGCTCCCCGTGGCATGGTCGTGCCGACCGGGTCTCGTCGCACAGCCTGACCTCCCCTCCTGCGCGGGGGTTCGTCGCGTCTGCCGCCGGCACGACGCAGATCACCACCCGGGAGCAGCCACGATGAGCCAGACCGCCGACCTGCCGCACGGCGCGGACCAGGCGGGCGACGTGCCGCCGCACCGCTACACACCCGCGCTGGCCCAGCAGATCGAGCTCTCCTGGCAGGACCGGTGGGAGGACGAGGGCACGTTCCACACGCCCAACCCCACCGGGCGGCTGAGCGCCGGCTTCGAGCGGGTGGCCGATCGGCCGAAGTTCTTCGCGATGGACATGTTCCCGTACCCCTCGGGTGCGGGCCTGCACGTCGGCCACCCCCTGGGCTACCTGGGCACCGACGTCACCAGCCGGTTCCGCCGGATGGACGGCGACAACGTGCTGCACCCCATGGGCTACGACGCGTTCGGCCTGCCCGCCGAGCAGTTCGCCGTCCAGACGGGGCAGCACCCGCGGGTCACCACCGAGGCCAACATCGCCGCGATCAGCACCCAGCTGCGCCGGCTCGGGGTCGACCACGACCAGCGGCGCACCTTCGCCACGATCGATCCGGGCTACTACAAGTGGACCCAGTGGATCTTCCTGCAGATCTTCGGGGCCTGGTTCGACGAGGACGCGAACCGGGCCCGCCCGATCGAGGAGCTGGTCGCCGAGCTCGACTCCGGCAGCCGCGAGCCGGCGGCCGGCACCAACCCCTCCGGCCGGCCGTGGGCCGAGCTGGACCAGCGGGAGAAGAACGGCGTCGTGGACGCCCACCGGCTGGCCTACCTGAACGAGGCCCCGGTCAACTGGTGCCCGGGCCTGGGCACGGTGCTCTCCAACGAGGAGGTCACCGCCGACGGGCGCTCCGAGCGGGGCAACTTCCCGGTGTTCCGGCGCCCGCTGAAGCAGTGGATGATGCGGATCACCTCCTACGCCGACCGGCTGCTGGCCGACCTGGACCGGCTGGACTGGTCGGACTCGCTCAAGCAGATGCAGCGCAACTGGATCGGCCGATCGACCGGCGCGAAGGTGCGGTTCGCGTGCGGGTCCGAGGCGATCGAGGTCTTCACGACCCGGCCGGACACCCTGTTCGGCGCGACCTACGTGGTGTTGGCGCCCGAGCACCCGCTGGTCGGCGCGCTGACCGCCGACGTCTGGCCGGACGGCACCGACCCGCGCTGGACCGGAGGCGCCGCCACCCCCGCCGAGGCCGTGCGCGAGTACCAGCGCCAGGCCTCCCGCCGCTCGGAGCTGGACCGCCAGGACGCCGGGCGCGACAAGACCGGCGTGTGGCTGGGCGTCACCGCGACCAACCCGGTGAACGGCCGCGAGCTGCCGGTGTTCATCGCCGACTACGTGCTCACCGGCTACGGCACCGGCGCGATCATGGCGGTGCCCGGTGAGGACACCCGTGACTTCGACTTCGCCGGGGCCTTCGGGCTGCCCGTCGTGCGCACCGTGCAGCCGCCCGCGGACTTCGAGGGCGGCGCGTACACCGGCGCCGGCCCGATGATCAACTCCTCGAACGGCGAGATCTCCCTCGATGGCCTGGACAAGGCCGAGGCGATCGCCCGGATCACCGCGTGGCTCGTCGAGCGGGGCGCCGGCGAGGCCACCACCACCTACAAGCTGCGCGACTGGTTGTTCAGCCGGCAGCGCTACTGGGGCGAGCCGTTCCCGATCGTGTACGACGAGCACGACCGCCCGGTCGCGGTCCCGACCTCGATGCTGCCGGTGCTGCTCCCCGAGGTCGACGACTACTCGCCGAAGACCTTCGCCGACGACGACGCCGATTCCGCGCCGGAGCCGCCGCTGTCCCGAGCCACCGAGTGGACGACCGTCACCCTCGACCTCGGCGACGGGCCGAAGGAGTACCGCCGCGAGACCAACACGATGCCGAACTGGGCAGGGTCGTGCTGGTACTACCTGCGCTACCTGGATCCGGGCGACGACGAGCGGATGGTCGACCCGGAGCTGGAGCGCTACTGGATGGGCCCGCGCTCCGTGGGTGACACCGGCGGCGTGGACCTCTACGTCGGCGGGGTCGAGCACGCCGTGCTGCACCTGCTGTACGCGCGCTTCTGGCACAAGGTGCTGCACGACCTGGGCCACGTCTCCAGCGAGGAGCCGTTCCGCCGGCTGGTCAACCAGGGCTACATCTCGGCCTACGCCTACACCGACGAGCGCGGCTTCTACGTGCCCGCCGCCGAGGTCGTGGAGCGTGACGGCCAGTTCCTGCACGACGGCAAGCCGGTCGACCGCGAGTACGGGAAGATCGGCAAGAGCCTCAAGAACATGGTGACGCCGGACGAGATGATCGGCGCCTACGGTGCCGACACCTTCCGCGTGTACGAGATGTCCACCGGCCCGCTGGAGCAGTCACGGCCGTGGGAGACCAAGGCCGTCGTCGGCTCGCAGCGGTTGCTGCAGCGGATCTGGCGGGTCGTCGTCGACGAGCAGACCGGTGCGGTCCGCTCGGCCGACGACGTGGAGCCCGCCGAGCCGACCCTGCGCGCCCTGCACCAGGCCATCGACGGCGTCCGCGACGGCTACACGACCCTCCGGTTCAACATCGCCATCGCGCGGATCACCGAGCTGACCAACCACCTGACCCAGGCCTACGGCGCGTCGTCGCCGGTGCCGCGGGCGGTGGCCGAGCAGCTGGTGCTGCTGGTGGCGCCGCTCGCCCCGCACCTGGGCGAGGAGCTGTGGTCTCGGCTGGGCGGCGAGGGCTCGGTGGCCTGGGCGCCGTTCCCGACCGCCGATCCGCGCTGGCTGGTCGAGGACACCGTGCAGGTCGCGGTCCAGGTCAATGGCAAGGTCCGCTCGCAGGTCATGGTGCCGGCCGACGCCGACGCCGCCGCGCTGGAGGCCGCCGCCCGCGCCGACGAGAAGATCGCCGCGCACCTGGACGGCGCGACCGTCCGTCGCGTGATCGCTGTCCCGGGCCGGCTGGTCAACTTCGTGGTGGCCTAGGTCCTGCTTTTCCGCGGAAAAGCAGGCTGCTTTTCCGCGGAAAAGCGGTTGTGGGGACCGGTAGGACGGGGACATGACCACCACTGCGCTGCGGCTGCTCGAGCTCGGTCCCGACGACGACGCCTTCGCACCCTGGTGCGACGTCTGGGCCGCAGCCGAGCTCGCCGACCGGCCGGACGAGGCGCCACGCCCGCCCAGTGAGCACGTCGTCCTGGGCCGGCAGCTGCTCGAACCCGGGACCTCGCGCGGTGGCGCGCACCGCGCCGCCGTGCTGGGTGACGACGTCGTCGGCGCGCTGCGACTGATCCTCCCGAGGCGGGACAACACCACGGTGACCTTCGTCGACCTCGCCGTGCACCCGGCCCACCGACGGCGGGGCATCGGCACCGCACTCCTGGCCGAGGCGCGGGCGCTGGCCGCGACGGCGGGCCGGACCGAGCTCATCTCCGAGGTCGACGAGCCGGGACCGGGCGCCGCGGGACGCCTGTTCGCGCTGCGCTCCGGCTGGGCGTGCGACCTGCTCGAGACCCGTCGTGACCTGGTCCTACCGGCCGACGAGACCCGCCTCGCCGTCGTCGAGGCGGAGGCGCGCGAGGCGTCCCGCGGCTACGACGTGGTCATCTGGCGGGACCGTACGCCGGACGCCCTCCTGGACGACCGCGCGCTCCTGGAGGAACGGATGAGCACCGACGCCCCGCACGGGGACATGCCGGTGGAGGCCGAGCGCTGGAACGCCGACCGGATCCTCGAGATCGAGGACCTCAACGTGGCGCGGGGGCGGACGGTGCTCTCCGCCGGCGCGGTGCGGGACGGGCGGCTGGTCGCCTTCACCGACCTGCACGTGCCGTTGGCCCGGGCCGAGCACGCCCGCCAGGGCGCGACGCTGGTGCTGCGCGAGCACCGGGGCCACCGGCTGGGTGCGCTGATCAAGGCTGCGGCGCTCCGCGCCCTCGCCGCGGCGTTCCCGCAGGCGCGGCGGATCACCACCTACAACCTGGACGGCAACGCCCCCATGGTCGCGGTCAACGAGGCGTTCGGGTTCGAGCCGGCCGGACAGCTGTCCATGTGGTCCACGCGGCTGCCCGCGGGCGGCCCGGCGGCGTGACCGGGCGGGTCAGGCGGCGGACGCGGGCGCGCCGGCCAGCACGCCCCGCATCGCTGCCTCGACCGGGGCGATCGCCTCGGCCACCGGGACGTCCCGGCCGAGCTCGGCCGCGAGCGAGGTGACCCCGGCGTCCGGGATGCCGCACGGCACGATCGCGCCGAACGCGCCCAGGTCGGGATCGCAGTTGAGCGCGAAGCCGTGCATCGTCACGCCGCGGGCGACACGGATGCCGATCGCCGCGACCTTCCGCTCTCTCCGGTTCCCGGAGCCCGGCTCGTCGGCGGGCAGCCACACACCGCTGCGGCCCTCGACCCGGCCGGCGGTCACCCCGAGGGCGGCGCAGACGTCGATGAGCGCGCCCTCGAGCCGCCGCACGTAGGCGACGACGTCGACCGGGTCGGGCAGCGCGACGATCGGGTAGCCGACCAGCTGCCCCGGCCCGTGCCACGTGATCTTCCCGCCGCGGTCGACGTCCACCACGGGGGTGCCGTCCGCCGGGCGCTCGGAGGCCTCGGTGCGCTTGCCGGCGGTGTAGACCGACGGGTGCTCCAGCAGCAGCAGCGTGTCCGGCCCCTCGCCGGCCACCCGCTGCGCGTGCAGCTCGCGCTGCATCTCCCAGGCCTGCTCGTACGGGACGACGCCTGCCCGGATCACCTGCAGTTCGGTCATGGGCCCAGCCTAGGCCCGCAGCCGGTGCAGGACCGCCCGCGCGGCGCGGGCGCCGCCGGCCAGCGCACCCTGGATGGACGGGGTGTCGCGGTGGTCGCCCCAGACGAACAACCCGTCCCCGAGGTCGACGGCCCGGCGCAGCTCCAGCGGCGGCACGGCGGCGGGCTGGGCGCGCGGGACCGTGACGCTGGTCAGGTGCTCCAGCTCGGTGGCCGCGACGCCGTGGGCCCGCGCGACCTCCTCGCGCACGTCGGCCTCGCGGGTGGGGCTCAGCGTGGAGCTGGCGACCAGCGCCCGACCGTCGGAGCTGTAACGGGGCTGGGCGTCGGTCAGGACGGCGCTGTTCACCAGCTGCCCGCCGGGCCGGCCGAGGACCAGGAGCGGCTCGTCCCACGGCGATCCGGGTAGCACGTGCAGGTGGGTGGTGACCTGCCGCGGCGCCGAGACGGTCAGCCCGGGCACCAGGCCGGCCGCCGTCGTCGGATCCGTGGCGACGACGACGGCGTCGGCGGTGACCCGGCCCGCGTCGGTGTCCACGCCGGAGCCCCTCACCGCCGTGACCCGGCAGCCGAGGTGCAGGGATCCGGCGGGGAGCCGGGCGGCGAGCTGCTCGCCGACGGACTGCATGCCGCGGGCCGGGAGCCCGATGCGTCCCCTGACGAAACTCCGCCACAGCAGGTCCAGGTAGCGGCTGGAGGTCTCCAGCCGGTCCTCGAGCAGCACGCCCGCGAGGAACGGCCGGAGGAACCGCTCGAGCACCTGCCCGCCCAGACCGGCCCGCTGCAGCGCGTCGACCGCCGTGCGCTCCGGAGCCGCCAGGAGCCGCGGTACCGGTAGGTAGCCCGCGCGCAGGGAGAAGGCGGCCAGCGCAGCCTTCTCGCGCAGTGACCCGATCGGCGCGGTCACCGTCCCGGGCAGCGACCGCACCCGGCTGCGGGGGTCGATCACGGCGGAGGACCGACCGTCGATCCACACCCGCGCGCCGGTGAGGAACCAGCCCAGCTCCAGAGCGGGGAGGTCGAGGTCGGCGACCCGGGGGTAGCCGGTGTTCAGCACCTGGAAGCCGCGGTCGACGACGAAGCCGTCGATCCGGTCGGTGGTGAGCCGACCCCCGACGTGCCCGGCACCCTCCAGCACCTGGACGTCGCACCCGGCGGCGGCCAGCCGGGTGGCGGCCGACAGACCCGCGAGGCCCGCGCCGACGACCAGGACCTCAGCACGCGCCGGCACCGTCACCGCCCCAACGTAGCCAGCGGACCGGCCGTCCACCTGTGGACGACGGGAACGGCGACGCCGCGGAACTGCCTACGGTGCCGGGCATGTCCGCAGCCGAGCCGGTCCCCGCCCCGCCCGTCGTCCCCGGTTACACCCTCGAGGTGCCGCTGGGCCACGGCGGCTCCGGCGAGGTGTGGCGGGCCGTGCCGCGCCGCGGCGGCCCCGCGGTGGCGATCAAGGTGCTGGTCGAGGGGGAGCCGCAGCGGCAGGCGCGGGAGGCTGCGCTGCTCGGCGAGCTCGACCACCCCCACCTGGTGCGGTTGGTCGAGGTGGTCCACCAGCCGCGGCGCGGCGGGGTTCCCCGGGTGGCGCTCGTCCTCGACCTGCTCGGGGGCGGCAGCCTGGCGACGCTGCTGGCGGTGCGCGGGCGGCTGAGCCCCGGAGAGGTCGTGACGGTGTGCGCCCCGGTCGCCGCCGCCCTGGCCCACGTGCACTCCCACGGCGTGGTCCACGGTGACCTCTCGCCCGGCAACATCGTGTTCACCGCCGAGGGTCGGCCGGTGCTGACCGACCTGGGCGTCGGGCGGATCCTGGGCGAGACGGCCGCCGCAGAGGTGACCCCGGCCTACGTGGACCCCGCGGTGGCGCGCGGCGCGGCACCCGGCCCCGCCTCCGACGTCTTCGGGGTGGCGGCCGCCGCCTTCCACGCGCTCACCGGGATCGCGCCCTGGAACGCGGCGACCCCGGCCGACACGATCGTCGTCGCAGCACACGGGCAGCTACCCGACCTCGCCGAGCTCGCGCCCGACGCGCCACCCGCCCTGCTCGAGGTCATCGGCCGGGGGCTGGCGTCGGATCCGCACGAGCGGGGGTCGGCGGCCGCCTTCGCCCTCGACCTCCGGCACGCCTGCCGGCCGGAACCGGTCGCGCTCTCGCCGGCGGGGGCCGTGCGGCGCGGAGCGGGCCCGCGGACCGAGCTGACGCACGTCGTGCCCGGGCGCCGGCCGCGCCCGGCACCGGTCGTCGTGCCGGCGGACGGCCGGACGGCCCGCCTGCGCGCGATGCTCGGATCCGCCCGCCCGAGCGTGCCGCCGCGCGCCGCGGCGGCCACGGTGGTGCTCGCTCTCGTCCTGGCGCTCACCGGTTGGCTCGCGCTCCGGGGCGGGAGCGGCGCGAGCCCGGGGACGTCGGTCGTCGCGGCGACCGCCTCGGCCACGCCCCGCAGCACCACCACCGAGGCTGCGTCCGCCGAGCCGGTCACCGCGGCGGAGTGGGCCGCCGCCGTCCAGCGGTTGTACGGGCAGCGGGCCGAAGCGTTCGCGTCTGCGTCGGTCGCACCCCTCGACGCGGTCTGGGTCGGCGGCAGCCCGCAGGGGGAGGCCGACGCCGCGCACGCCCGCACCCTCGCCGCGGCGGGGGAGCTGCTACGGGGCTTCGCTCCGACGGCCACCGACGTCCGGGTCGCCTCGCTCGCCCCCGACCGGGCCGAGCTGCTGCTCACCGACGGCTGGGCCGGCTACGAGGTGGTGGCCGCCGGCGACCCGGCCGGGCCGGCCCTGCGCACCGAACCCGCTCGGGCGCCCGCGTCGGCGCGCGTCGTCCTCATCCGCACGCCGGAGGGCTGGCGGATCGACCGCGCCGAGCGGCTCGGCTGAGCGTTCCGGTTCAGCCGCGGCCGAGGGCCGCGCGCAGCGTCTTCTCCAGGTCGGTGTCGGTGAACGCGTACCCCGAGTCCAGGAGCTTCTGGGGCACCGCCCGCTGCCCCCCGATGACGCTGGACCGGCCGAACTCGCCCAGTCCGGCGGAGACCGCGAACGCCGGCACCGGCAGCGGGGTGGGCCGGGAGAGCACTCGGCCCATGACACGGGTGAACTCCGCGTTGGTGGCCGGTGCGGGCGCGGCGAGGTTCACCGGGCCGGAGACGTCCGCGGTGAGCAGGTGCCGCATCGCGCCGATCTCGTCGTCCAGGCCGATCCACGGCCAGTACTGCTGCCCGGAGCCCAGCCGGCCGCCGAGACCGAGCCGGAAGACCAGACCGAGGACCTTGATCAGCATCGCGTCGGCGGCAAGGACGAGCCCGGTGCGCAGCAGCACGACCCGCACGCCGGCGTCGGCGGCCGCGACGGTGGCGCCCTCCCACCGGACGCACAGCTGGGCGAGGAAGTCCGGGCCGGGGGGCGCGTCCTCCTGGATCTCGACCGGCCCCGTGTCGCCGTAGTAGCCGATGCCCGAGGCGTTGAGCAGCACCCGTGGGCGGGACGGGTCGTCGGCCGCTGCGGCGGCGAGCGCCTGGCTGATCGTGGCGGTGGCATCCAGCCGGCTGTTCACCAGCTCGTGCCGGTAGCCACGGGTCCAGGGGCGCGGCCGGATCGGGGCGCCGGCCAGGTTGATCACCGCGTCCACGTCGCGGAGCACCGAGGGGTCGATGCGGCGGTGCTGGGGATCCCAGCGGTGCTCGTCGACGGTGCGCGGGGTGCGGCGCACGAGCTGCCGCACCTCGTGACCGTCGGCGCGCAGGGCGGGCACGAGTGCGCCCCCGATGAGGCCGGATGCTCCGGCCACGGCGATCTTCACGAGCTACCTCCTTCGGTCCCCCCGGACGCGATCAGGGCCCCGGCTGCCGCCGAGGCCCTGATCGAGGTGCTGTCAGGCGAGACCGAGCTCGCCCTGGAACTGCCCGGACTCCAGCCGCTCCTTCACCGTGGTGAGGAAGCGGGCGGCGTCGGCGCCGTCGACGATGCGGTGGTCGTAGGTGAGCGCCAGGTAGACCATCGACCGGACGGCGATGACCTCCCCGAGCTCCTCGTCCTCCATGACGACGGGCCGCTTGACGACCGAGCCGACGCCGAGGATCGCCACCTGCGGCTGGTTGATGATCGGCGTGTCGAACAGGGCGCCCCGGCTGCCGGTGTTGGTCAGCGTGAAGGTGCCGCCGCCCAGCTCGTCGGGGGTGATCTTGTTGGAGCGGGTGCGCTCCGCGAGGTCGGCGATCTTGCGGGCGATGCCGCCCAGGCTCAGGTCGCCGGCGTCGTGGATGACCGGCACCAGCAGGCCGCGCTCGGTGTCCACCGCGACGCCGAGGTTCTCGGCGTCGTGGTAGGTGACCGTGCCGGCCTCCTGGTCGATCGAGGAGTTCACCGACGGGTGGACCCTGAGTGCCTCGACGGCGGCCTTGGCGAAGAACGGCAGGAACGAGAGCTTGACGCCCTCGCGGGCCTCGAAGTCGCCCTTGGCCTGCTGCCGCAGGTGCGCGATCCGCGTGACGTCGGCCTCGACGACCGTCGTCAGCTGCGCGCTGACCTGCAGAGACTCGACCATGCGCTTGGCGATGACCGTGCGCAGGCGGGACATCTTCTCCGTGCGGCCGCGCAGCGAGGTGTCCTGCGTCGCGGCGGGCGACGGGGTGCGCTGCCCACCGGGGGCGGCGGCCGGGGCCGATGCCGGCTGGGACGCCTTCTCCGCGGCCGCCAGGACGTCCTGCTTGCGGATGCGCCCACCGACACCGCTGCCGGTGACCGAGGACAGATCCACCCCGCGCTCGGCGGCCAGGCGGCGCACGAGCGGCGTCACGTAGCTGCTGCCGCCGTCGTCACCACCGGAGGACTGGCCGGCCGGGGCCTGCGGCGCCACCTGCGGCGGAGGAGCCGAGGTGGGCGAGGCGGCCGGCTGGGCGCCGCTGGCGCCGTAGTCGCCACCGGGTTGCGTCGTGGCGGCCGCGGCGGGCTGGGCCTCGGGAGCGGCCTGCGCCTTCTCGTCGGCCGGGGCCTCCTGCTTGGGCGCCTCCTGCGCGGGCGCCGAACCGCCGGCGGCGCCGATGACGGCCAGCTGGGCGCCGACGTCGACGGTCTCGTCCTCGTTCACGGTGATCTCGAGCAGCGTGCCGCTGACCGGGGCCGGGATCTCGGTGTCGACCTTGTCGGTGGACACCTCCAGCAGCGGCTCGTCGGCGGTGATCTCGTCGCCCACGGCCTTGAGCCAGCGCGTGACGGTGCCCTCGGTGACGCTCTCGCCGAGCGCCGGCATGGTCACCGGCGTGCCTTCGCCGCCGCCGGACCCACCGGACCCTCCTCCGGCCGGGGCGGCCGGAGGCTCCTCCTGCTGGGGGGCCGGCTCCTCCTGCGGCTCGGGGCTGGCGTCCTCGACCTGCTGGTCGGGGGTCTGCGGCGTCTCGGCGTCCTCGGCGGAGGCCGCCGGCGCGGCGTCCCCACCCCCGTCGCCATCGCCGTCGCCACCGATGACGGCGAGCTCGGCGCCGACGTCGACGGTCTCGTCCTCGGCGACCAGGATCTTGGTCAGGATGCCGGCAGCGGGCGAGGGGATCTCGGTGTCGACCTTGTCGGTCGACACCTCGAGGAGGGGCTCGTCGACCTCGACCTGCTCACCTTCCTGCTTGAGCCATCGGGTGACCGTGCCCTCGGTGACGCTCTCGCCCAGGGCGGGCATGGTGACGGACGTCGGCATCGGGGCAGGACTCCTTCGTGGCGCTGGGCAGATGGGGTGTGCAGGTCAGCCGTGGACGTGCAGCGGCTTGCCGGCGAGGGCCAGGTGGGCCTCGCCCAACGCCTCGCTCTGGGTCGGGTGCGGGTGGATGAGGCTGGCGACGTCGTCGGCCTCGGCCTCCCAGTTGTAGATGAGCTGGGCCTCGGCGATGAGCTCGCCGACGCGGCTGCCGACCATGTGGACGCCGACGACGGGGCCGTCGGGCGCCTGGATCAGCTTGACCGCCCCGGTGGTCTTCAGGATCTGGCTCTTGCCGTTGCCGGCGAGGTCGTAGGTCAGCGTCTTCACCTCGCCGTAGCGTTCCTTGGCCTGGGCCTCGGTGAGGCCGACCGAGGCGACCTCGGGGTCGGAGTAGGTGATCCGCGGGACGCCGGCGTAGTCGATCGGGGCGGGGTTCAGCCCGGCGATCTTCTCGGCGACCAGGATGCCCTCGCCGAAGCCGACGTGGGCCAGCTGCAGGGTGGGGATGAGGTCACCGACAGCGGAGACGGTCGGCAGGTTGGTCGAGCAGTGCTCGTCGACGAGGACGTAGCCGCGGTCCATCTGCACGCCGGCCTCCTCGTAGCCCAGGCCCTGGCTGACCGGGCCGCGGCCGACGGCTACGAGCAGCAACTCGGCCTCGATCTCCTTGCCGTTCTCCAGCGAGACCTTGACGCCGTTCTCGGTGGTCTGGACGCCGGAGAAGCGGCTGCCCAGCTCGAAGGCGATCTTGCGACGCCGGAAGGCGCGCTCGAGCAGCTTGGAGGAGGACTCGTCCTCGAGCGGGACGAGGTGGGGGAGCGCCTCGACGATGGTGACGTCCACGCCGAAGGACTTCCACGCGCTGGCGAACTCGCAGCCGATGACACCGCCGCCGAGGATGATCGCCGAGGCGGGGACGCGGTCCAGGTTCAGCGCGTGGTCGCTGGTGATGACCTTGGTGCCGTCGATGTCGAGCCCGGGCAGGCTCCGGGCGTAGGAGCCGGTCGCCAGCAGGATGTGCTTGCCCTCGTAGCTCTGGCCGTTCACCTCGACGGTGGTCGGGGAGGTCAGCCGGCCCTCGCCCTCGACGTAGGTGATCTTGCGGGCCTTCACCAGGCCCTGCAGGCCCTTGTAGAGCTTGGCGACGACGCCGTTCTTGTAGTTGTTGACGCCGTCCATGTCGATGCCGGCCAGCGACGTCTTCACGCCGAACTGCTCGCCGTCGCGGGCCATGTCGGCCACCTCGCCGGCGTGCAGCAGCGCCTTGGTCGGGATGCAGCCCCGGTGCAGGCAGGTGCCGCCGACCTTGTCCTTCTCGATCAGGACGACGTTCAGGCCGAGCTCGGACGCCCGGAACGCCGCGGCGTATCCACCCGAGCCACCGCCGAGGATGACCAGGTCGGCGGGGGACGTGGGTGCGCTCACGAGTTCTGCTCCTCAGGTGCGGTGTCTGGCCCCGCTCGAGCGGGCGGGGCCTCGGGTCCATCCTGCCACTCCGGGAACGACCCGGCCCGGAGCGCCGTTGCCTTCCCGAGCGTGCCGATGATCACGAGGGTCGGTCGGCGCGTGACGGAGGACTGGAGAGACGCCATGGGGCTCATCGACCGGCTGCGCGGCCGGGGGCGTCGTCGTCCCGGCCGGGCGAGGGACGACGGGCGGCGGGGCACCCTCGACCGCGGCTCGCACCGCACGGACCTGACCCACCTCGAGCAGTTCGTCGCCTCGCGGCGCGGCGTCGAGGGCTACGTCGAGCCGCGCACGACGGTCACCGAGACGACGATCGTGCTGGTCGCTGCGGACGGAGAGTGGACCCGGCGGCGCATCGACGGCCCCGACGTCGCCCGGAAGCTCTCGCGCGACCTGGCGATCCCGGTCTACGACGCGCAGGTCACCGGCTACCCCCAGCGCATGCGTGACTGGAGCGCGAAGCAGAAGGGGTTGTGAGGATCAGTCGGCGATGAGGGCCTCGATGGTGGCCAGCAGCGTGCGCACCGGGACGCCGGTGCCGCCCTTGGGCGTGTAGCCCCACGGCCTGCCGGTGTTGTAGCTCGGACCGGCGATGTCGATGTGCGCCCACGGCAGGTCAGCCGGCACGAACTCCTTGAGGAAGTGCCCGCCCACCAGCATCCCGCCCAGGCGGTCGGTGTTGGCGTTGACGAAGTCGGCCACCGACGAGTCCAGCCCGCGCCGCAGCTCGGGGGGCAGCGGCATCGGCCACATCGACTCGCCGGCGCGCTGCGAGGCGGTGATCACGGCGGAGCGCAGGTCGTCGCTGCCCATGACACCGGCGGTCCGGCCGCCGAGGGCGACGGTCTGGGCGCCGGTCAGCGTCGAGGTCTCGAGCAGGGCGTCGGGCCGGTCCTCGGCCGCGCGGGCGATGGCATCGGCGAGGACGACCCGGCCTTCGGCGTCGGTGTTGGTGATCTCGGCCTTCTTGCCGTTGCGGAAGGTGACGACGTCGGCCGGGCGGTAGGCGGTGCCGCTGGGGAGGTTCTCCGCGATCGGGACCGTCGCGGTGACCTCGACGGGCAGCCCGAGCTGGGCGACCAGGCACACGGTGGCGATCACGGCCGCGGCACCGGCCATGTCGCTCTTCATGTCTTCCATCTTCGCGGCGGGCTTGATCGAGATGCCGCCGCTGTCGAAGGTGATGCCCTTGCCGACCAGCGCGATCTTCTTGCGGGCGCCCGTGCCCCGGTAGGTGAGGCGGAGCAGCCGCGGCTTGCGGGCGGAGCCGCCACCGACGGCGAGGATGCCGCCGTAGCCACCGGCGACCAGGGCGTCCTCGTCGAGGATCTCGGAGGTGAGCCCGAGCTTGTCGCCGGCGGCGGCGCCGCGGGCGGCCAGCTCGGCCGGGAAGAGGTCGTTCGGCGGGGTGTTGACCAGGTCGCGCACGAGGACGACGGCCTCGGCGACGGCGCGGGCCCGGCGCAGCGCGGTCTCGGCCTCTGCGGTGCCCGGGACGACGACGGTGATCTCCTGCGGCGGCAACGGCCGGTTCGCGGGGAGGTCGGACTTGTAGGCGGTGAACTCGTAGGCGCCGAGCAGCGAGCCCTCGCCGACGGCGTGCAGCCGCTCGGCGTCCGGCGCGCCGCCCACGGCGGCGAGCAGGCTGACGACCGAGCGCCGGCCGGTCAGCGCGCGGCTGGCGGCACCGGCGGCGCGGCGGACCGACTCGGCGGAGTAGCCGCCGTCGGCGTCGGGTGCGCCCAGGCCGGTGACGGCGACGACGGGGAAGGGCCCCTGGCCGAAGGAGGCCAGGCGGGTGACCTCGTCCTCACCGCCCCGCGCGTTCAGGTCGGCGAGCGCGGCGAACAGCCGGCCGCCGAGCAGCCGGTCGACGGCCTCGGCCCCGGGTGTGGGCAGCGGGCCGTCGGGCCCTCTGCCGACCGCGACGACGACCGCGTCGGCGGTGAGCTTCTCGAGGGGCTGGTCGGTGGCGGTGATCGTCGGCGGCACGGTCCGATCGTAGGGCTCCCGATAGCGTGGCCCCCGTGAGCCCGCTGACCTCCCCGTTGCACGACCGGCACGTCGCCGCCGGTGCCAAGCTCGCCGATTTCGGGGGCTGGTCGATGCCGATCGAGTACGCCGGCGGGGGAGTGCTCGCCGAGCACGCCGCCGTCCGGGAGGGCGTGGGCCTGTTCGACGTCTCCCACCTCGGCACCGGCACGGTGCGCGGACCGGGTGCGGCGGCGTTCCTCGACGCCTGCCTGACCAACGACCTCGGGCGGATCGGGCCCGGTCAGGCGCAGTACACGCTGTGCTGCCTGCCCGACGGCGACCCGCGGGCCGGCGGAGTGGTCGACGACCTCATCGTCTACCTGCACGGGCCCGACGACGTGCTGCTGGTGCCCAACGCCGCCAACGCTGCGGACGTGCTGGGCCGGCTGGCCGCCGAGGCGCCGGCGGGTGTGACGGTGGAGAACCGGCACGAGCAGGTCGCCGTCCTGGCGGTGCAGGGTCCGCGCTCGCTGCAGGTGCTCGAGCTGCTGGGCCTGCCTGGCGAGCTCTCCTACATGTCGTTCGTGACCGGCACGGGCGCCGGTGGCGCCGAGGTGACGGTCTGCCGCCCCGGCTACACCGGCGAACACGGCTACGAGGTGCTCGTGGACGCCGACCGGGCCGGCGAGCTGTGGGACGCGCTGCTGGAGGCCGGCCAGGACCTCGGGATCCGGCCCTGCGGCCTCGGTGCCCGGGACACGCTGCGCACCGAGATGGGCTATCCGCTGCACGGCCACGAGCTCTCGCCGGACATCACCCCCGTGCAGGCGCGGGCGGGGTGGGCGGGGGGTTGGAAGAAGCCGGCCTTCTGGGGGCGCGACGCGCTGCTGGCCGAGCGCGAGGCGGGTCCGCGCCGGGTGCTCTGGGGGCTGCGGGCGAGCGGTCGGGGCATCCCGCGTGCGGGCATGGCGGTGCTGGATGCCGCCGGTGCGCAGGTGGGGGAGACCACCAGCGGCACCTTCTCCCCGACGCTCAGGACCGGGATCGCCCTGGCGCTGCTCGACTCCTCGGCCGGCATCGACGCCGGCGCCGAGCTCGTCGTCGACGTCCGCGGTCGACCGCAGCCGGTCGAGGTCGTCAAGCCCCCGTTCGTGGCCTCGCACGTCCGCTAGCAGGGCCTCCGTCAGCCGGCGTTCTTGCGCGTCGGATCGCTGTCACCCTCGTCCGGCTCGGCCTTGGCAGGCAGCGTGTCCGCCTTCACCGCATCGCGCTCGCCCATCGGCACGGGCGGGCCGTCGGTGGTGTCGAGCCCCGTCTGGTGCTCGGCCTCCGAGTTGATCTCCGCACCGAGCAGGACGAGGTAGCAGGTGAGGTACAGCCACAGCATCAGCACGATGACACCGGCGATCGCGCCGTAGGTCTCGTTGTAGGACCCGAAGTTGTTCACGTAGAAGGTGAACCCCAGGCTGACGACGGCCCAGACGACGGTGACGACGAGCGAGCCGAGGCTCACCCAGCGGAACCGCGGCGCGTCCCGGTCCGGCGCGACGCGGTAGAGGATCGCCAGCGAGCCCGCGACAACGGCCAGCAGGCCCAGCCAGCGGGCGATCTCGGCGAGGACGGTGCCCAGCCCGCCCAGGGGAAGCGCAGCCAGCACGACCGGCAGCACGGCGATCAGACCGATCGTGAGCAGCACGAAGAGGACGGCGCCGAGCGTCAGCGCGACCGACAGCGCCCGGAGCTTGACGAAGTTGCGGGTCTCCACCTCGTCGTAGGCGATGTTCACCGCCTTGACCAGGTTGTTGACGCCCCCGGATGCGCTGAAGAGCGCTGCCGCGATGGAGATGACCAAGCTCAGGGTGAGCGCCCCGCCGGCGTTCTCGGTCACGGCCGTCACCTGGTCGCGGAGGAGGCTCTGCGCCTCGGCCGGCAGCCCGGCCGTGATCTCCGCCACCTGCTCCGCTGCCTGCTCCGGGGATGCGACCAGCCCGTAGATGGAGATCAGCGCGATGAGCGCCGGGAAGATCGCGAGGAACCCGAAGAAGGCCACGCCGCCGGCGATGATCGGCATGTTGTCGGCGTTGTTCTCCGCCCACGCCCGTTTGACGATCTGCTTCCAGCCCCGGGCGGGGATCCCGATCGGAGAGTCAGCGCCGATCCCGGGCAGTTGCTCGGGCGCCGGCGCCTCCTCCGGGAGCCGCGAGGGGTCCCCGATGGGACCCTCGTGCGCGTGCCGCGCCGCGGCGGCCCGTCGCGCCGCCTTCTCCTCGACCCGCTCACGGATCCGGTCGACGGCGCTCTCGCGCGGCCGGGTGCCGGTCATCTGCTGCTCCTCAGTCGCCGGGCCAGCTACCGGTGAGCTTCGTGAAGCCCTGGGCTCCGGCCCGGTCGATGGCGGCCTTGGTCGCGGCGATGATCGCGCCCTGGATGGCCGCGGCGAGCACGACCTCCTTCATCGAGTACTCGCTCTGCAGCGCGCCCGGGGCGTCGTCCTCGTTCGCGATCGCCTTCCAGAGCTGCTTGAAGGCGATGCCGCTCAGGGTTCCGGCCAGGATGCCGCCGATCAGGCCGATCGGCCGGTAGGCGAGCTTGGCTCCCTTGCTCAACGCTTCCTCCTCGCTTGGCTGCGCCTGCGCAGCACGATCAGTCCGACCACGAGCCCGACGAGGGCGACGCCGGCGCCGAGCACGGCCGGCGGGCTCTCCCGGTAGGTCTCGACCGCAGTGTCCTTGGTGCGGGCCACCCGCTCCCGGGCGCGTGCCGGAACGTCGAGCCGGTTGCTCAGGGCGTCGACCGTCCGGCCCAGTTCCGCGCGGGTCGCGTCGATCTCGGCCTTGAGGGCCTCGATGTCGCCCGTGCCGTTCGTCGAGCTCATCGGGCCAGCCCCTGCTTGACGGCGGCGATGTCAGCCTGGACGCCGGCGATGGCCTCGGTCGGCACCGGGGGGCTCCCCTTCGCGACGTCTTTCTTGCCGATCAGCGCCAGCACCCCGGCGACGGCGAACAGGACGACGGCGACGACGAGCGCGGCCGACCAGGCCGGCAGCGCGAGGTCGAGGGCGAGCACGGCGGTGGCGACGAGCACGGCCAGGCCCAGGAAGGCGAACAAGCCGGCGCCGCCGAACAGCCCGGCACCGATGCCGAGCCGCTTCGCTTTGCGCGCGACCTCGGCCTGGGCCAGCCGGGCCTCGTCCCGGACCAGCCGGCTGACCTGCTCGGTGAGCTGGGTGATCAGCTGACCGGTGGAGGCGTCGGCTGGGTCGGCCGGGGAACCGGCGGCGCGGGTGGTACCGGTCGCCGGGGGCGGGGGTGGAGCTGTGGTCATGGATCCTCCGCTCGGACGCAGTCGCTGGACTGCCATGCCCGTCCAGCGGCACCGGTAACCCGGATGAAGATCACGTCCCCGCAACGGGGGCACTAGCCTGCGGGGATGAGCTGGCACTGGCGCCTGGAGGACCCGTCCGGGGCGACCGTCGAACCGTCGTCCCTCGGCATCGAGATCCCACCCTCCGACAACCAGGGGGACGCGGAATCCTGGCTCGGGGAGAACTGGCGCGACCTGCTCGACCGGGGCGTCGCCACCGTGACCCTGTTCGAGGACGACCGGAAGGTCTACGGGCCCATGGGCCTGGCGGCGCCCTGACCCTCCACCCGAGGTAGAGGGTCAGGACGCACGACGGACGATCAGGCGCCGCGCGAGACCTTGCCCGGGTCGCGCTCGACGACGTCGCCGAGCACCTCGTCGATGCGCGCGAGGACGTCGGCGTCGAGCGTCACGCCGGCGGCCTTGACGTTGTCAGAGACCTGCTCGGGACGGCTGGCCCCGATGATCGCCGCGGCGACGTTCGGGTTCTGCAGCACCCAGGCGATCGCCAGCTGCGCCATCGACAGCCCGTGGTCGGCCGCGATCGGCGTCAGGTCCTGCACGCGGGTTAGGAGCTCCTCGTTCCTGAGGAACCGCTGCATCGAGCCGCCGGCCTCGGCGTGGCCGCCGCGGGAGTCCGGCGGCGGCTGCTGGCCCGGCAGGTACTTGCCGGTCAGGATGCCCTGGGCCAGCGGTGACCAGACGATCTGCGACAGGCCGTGCTTCTCGGACGTGGGCACGACCTCGTCCTCGATCACCCGCCAGAGCATCGAGTACTGCGGCTGGTTGCTGATCAGCTGGATGTTCAGCTCGCGGGCGAGCGCGGCGCCGGCGGCGATCTCCTCGGCGTTCCACTCCGAGACGCCGATGTAGAGCACCTTGCCCTGCCGGACGAGGTCGGCGAAGGCGGTCATCGTCTCCTCCAGCGGCACCGTGGAGTCGTAGCGGTGCGCCTGGTAGAGGTCGACGTAGTCGGTCTGCAGCCGCGTCAGCGAGGCGGTGCAGCTCTCCATGATGTGCTTGCGGGACAGGCCGCGGTCGTTCTTGCCGCGGCCGGTGGGCCAGTAGACCTTGGTGAAGATCTCCAGGCCCTCGCGTCGCTGACCGGCCAGCGCCCGGCCCAGCACGGACTCGGCCGTGGTGCCGGCGTAGACGTCGGCGGGGTCGAAGGTGGTGATGCCCTCGTCGAGGGCGGCCCGCACGCAGGCGTGCGCGGCGTCCTCCTCGACCTGGCTGCCGTGCGTGAGCCAGTTGCCGTAGGCGATCTCGGAGATGGTCAGGCCGGAGCGGCCGAGGCGTCGGAATTCCACGGACGCCGACGGTAGGCCTCCACGTGCAGTTCCGCTCCGTCGGGGAGGACGCGGGCGCCGTGCCCGGCCAGCCGGGCGGCGAGTTGCGCGGCCGGCGGGTTGTGGTGGCTCAGGTGCACGGCGACGACGTCGGTGCCCGGGGTGACGGCACCGACGGCGCGCAGCCGGTCGAGCTCGACCGGGAAGCTGCCCAGGTCGAGGTGGCGGGTGCGGTGGTCGCGCTCGTCGCCGAAGGTCTGCTCGAGCAGGACGACGTCGAACGCCGCACCCGCGACCGCCGCGAGCGCGGCGTCCGGCAGCGGGCCGGTGTCCGTGGCGTACAGCAGCCGCGCGCCGTCGGGCCCGGTGACGTCGTAGAGCACCGTCGGCACCTCGTGGTCGGCCGGCAGCACGCGGATCCCGTAGCCGCGCAGGTGCAGCGTCCGGCCCGGCTCGACGGACACCAGGTCGACCGGGGCGTCCGGCGCCAGCCACGGTCGGCAGGTCTCGAGCACCTCGGCCGGCCCCGCGATCGTGAGGTGCTCGTCGGGTAGCACCCAGTGCCGCCACAGCAGCGCGAACGGCGCGCAGTGGTCGGGGTGGGCGTGGGTCACCAGGACCGTGTGCACGCCGGCCAGCGAGACGCCGTCGGGCGGCAGGGCGGGGGAGAGGTCCAGCAGCACCCCGCCGTCGAGCAGCACGGAGGTCTGCCGGCGGGACTCGCCGCGGGTGCGGGCGTCCGCGCAGGACGCGCACGAGCACCACGGGTTGGGCCAGCCGTCGGCCGCGCCGGTGCCCAGCAGCCGGACGTGCACGGAGAGCGTGGGTCAGACGTCGGCGCCGAGCGGGACCTCGGGCTTGGGGAACCGCCAGCGGCGGATCATCGTCGACCGGCTGATGCCGTACCAGGAGGCGCCGCGGGTCTTGGTCTCCGCGGAGAAGCGCTCGGCGAGCATCTTCTTGATCTTCCGGTTCAGCACGACCGAGTCGACGATGAGCAGCAGGAAGAAGCCGAACAGCAGGAAGCTGGCGTAGCCGCGGATCGTGGCGCTCGGCACGAACGTGCCGATCAGCGCGACACCGGCGATGGCCAGGAACCAGCTGCCGACGTTGCGGCGGGCGTCGACCAGGTCGCGGACGGTCTTGCGTACCGGGCCGCGGTCGCGCGCCGGCAGGAAGGCGTCGTCGCCGCGCGCGGCCGACTGGCGGGCGTCCGTGCGCCGGGCCGCCTGCTGCTCGCGACTCCGGCGGTAGGCCTCCTTGCGCGTCGTCGGCGGGGGCGGCGGCGGGCCCGGGCGGCGGCCCTGGGCCTCGTTGCGCCGGGGGGTGGGGCGCCCCTTGCCCGAGGTCTTCAAGAGGTGCGCGGACAGCTCGCCGGAGGCGGCCGAATCGGCGGGATCGGTCGTCTCGGCGGCGTTGCGGCGGCCGGGCAGGCGGAGCTTCACAGAGCGGGAGTCTACGTGGACCCCCACGACCGCTCGGGAAACGCGGGGATGCGCCGTACAGTGGAAGAAGCTCCGCCCCGGCGGCGTTGATCCGCCACAGACGGTGCGCAGCGGACACCTCGAATGCAGGAGGACACGGATATGACGGTGCAGGACACCACGACTCTCGACGGTGGCACGGCCGGATCCACGGGCGTGCTGCTCAGCGACCCGGCGGCCAGCAAGGTCAAGGCACTGCTGGACCAGGAGGGCCGCGACGACCTGCGTCTGCGCATCGCCGTCCAGCCCGGTGGGTGCTCGGGCCTGCGGTACCAGCTCTTCTTCGACGAGCGGTACCTCGACGGGGACCAGACCTACGAGTTCGGGGGCGTCGAGGTCATCGTCGACCGGATGAGCGGCCCGTACCTCGGTGGCGCCACGATCGACTTCGTCGACTCGATCGAGAAGCAGGGCTTCACGATCGACAACCCGAACGCGGGCAGCTCGTGCGCGTGCGGGGACAGCTTCAGCTGATCCACCAGCGCTGAACCAGTGAGGCCCGGAACCGATGCGGTTCCGGGCCTCACTGGTTCATGCGGTCACAACCGGACGGGGTAGACCGTCTGCGGGATCTCGGGCTGGATCCGTCCCTCGACGAAGATGCCGTGCCAGATCATGAACACCAGCAGCGTCCAGAGCTTGCGGGAGTAGTCCACCGCCGAACCGTTGCGCTGGTTCGTCCGGTGCGCGGCCAGCATCGCCAGCACCTGCGTCCTGTCCAGCCACTCGTCGGTCCCGCTGGCCTCGATGACCGAGCGGGCCCAGTCGTGCAGGTCCTCGGCCAGCCAGTGGCGGGTCGGGACGGGGAAGCCGAGCTTGCGGCGGTTCAGCACGTGCGGCGGCACGATCTGCTCTAGCGCCCGGCGCAGGGCGTACTTCGTCGTCTCCTTGGTCACCCGCTGGTCGACCGGCAGCGTGCTCGCGACCCTGAACACCTCGGGGTCCAGGAACGGCACCCGCAGCTCCAGCGAGTTGGCCATGGTCATCTTGTCGGCCTTGACCAGGATGTCGCCGCGCAGCCAGGTGAAGAGGTCCACGTACTGCATCGCGGTGACGTCGTCGTAGCCCGCCGCGCGGGTCCGCTGGTACAGCTCGCGGGTCACGGTGACGTGCGACTGGTCGGGGTTCCGGGTGCGCAGGAAGCCCAGCTCGTCGTCGCGGAAGAGCCGCGCGTTGCCGTAGTAGCGCTCCTCGAGCGGGATCGACCCGCGGCGGAGCAGGTCCTTGCCGCGCATCCCGTCGGGGAGCTTCGCCGACAGCGCGCCCAGCGCCCGCAGGACGCCGCGCGGCAGCTTCTCGAACGCGGCGAGCGACAGCGGCTCGCGGTAGATGTTGTAACCGCCGAACAGCTCGTCGGCGCCCTCACCGGAGAGCACCACCTTCACGTGCTTCCGCGCCTCGCGGGCGATGAAGTACAGCGGGACGAGCGCCGGGTCGGCGACCGGGTCGTCGAGGTACCAGACCACCAGCGGGATGGCGTCGGCGAACTCCTCGGGGGTGACGACCTTGGTGATGTGCTCGACGCCGATCGCCGCGGCCGACTCGGCGGCGACGTCGATCTCGGAGAAGCCCTGGCGCTCGAACCCGGTGGTGAAGGTGAGCAGCTTCGGGTTGTACCGCTTGGCGAGCGCGGCGATGGCGGTCGAGTCGATGCCACCGGAGAGGAACGACCCCACCGTCACGTCGGCGCGCATGTGCACCCGCACCGAGTCGTCGAGGACGTCGGCGATGCGGTCGTAGAGGGCCTGCTGCTCGTCCTTCGCCACCGGCCGGATCGGGAAGGTGGGGTGGAAGTAGCGCGTCGTCGACAGTTCGCCGTCGGCGACGGTGAAGCGGGTGCCGCTCTCGATCCGGCGGATGCCGCGGTGCAGCGTCGCGGGCTCCGGGACGTACTGCAGGGTCAGGTAGTGCTGGAGGGATGCGGCGTCGACCCCGCCGGCCGCCTCGCTGCCGCCGAGCAGCTCCAGCAGCGCCTTCTTCTCCGAGGAGAAGGCGACGGCGCCGTCGGCCAGGCGGGTCACGAACAGCGGCTTGATGCCGAACGGGTCGCGGGCACCGAAGACCGTGCGGGTCTCGGTGTCCCAGATCAGGAAGGCGAACATGCCCCGCAGCCGGTGGACCACCTCCTCGCCCCACAGGTGGTAGCCCGCGACGATCGCCTCGGTGTCGCCCTCGGTGGCGAAGGTGGCGCCGGCGGCCTTCAGCTCCTCGCGGAGCTCCAGGTAGTTGTAGATCTCGCCGTTGAAGACGATCCGGTAGCGGCCGTCGGCGTAGGGCATCGGCTGGTGGCTGTGCTCGATGTCGATGAACGACAGCCGGTTGAAGCCGAACACCGCGGAGCCGTCCCACCACTGCTCGGTCTCGTCGGGGCCGCGGTGGCGCAGGCAGTGCTGGGCCGAGCGCACCGCCGCGACCGTGCTGTCGTCGACGCGGTCGGCGTCGGTGGAGAAGTAGGCGAGCAGGCCGCACATCAGGCGCAGGTCTCCCGGGGATAGCAGGGGAAGGGCGGAACCGGTGGTCAGACCTGCTGGCCGGCGCGCATCTTCGCCGTCGCCCGGCGCTCGGCGACGAAGGAGAGCACCGGAACCGTGCCGGCGATCACCGTGAGCAGGAAGCCCTTGAGGCTCCACTTCGCGCGCAGCGCCAGGTCGACCGCTGACAGGAAGAACAGGCCGTAGAGGAAGCCGTGTGCCGTGCCGAGCACGTCGGACGGGCCGGGGATGTCGGCCAGGTGGTTCAGCGGCACCGCGACGAAGATGAGCGCGATGAGCAGGACGCCGACGACGGTCGCCATCACCCGGTAGCGCAGCAGGGCCTGGCCGATGGCCTCGTCCGAGGTGCGGGACGAGGCCGTGCGCTCACTGGCCATGACCGGCCCGCTGTCCCAGGGCCTTCTCGTTGAGCTCGGCGAGGTAGGCGTTGTAGGCGGCCAGCTCCGGGTCGCCGGTGGTGTCGATCCGCGGCCGCTGGTAGAGCACGACGGCGTGACCCGGGACGTCGTCGTCCGGGTCGCGGTGCAGCTCCTCGCGGACCATGCGCGTGTAGAACCACAAGCCCATGACGCCGTAGAGCGGCCACTGCAGCGCGTAGCTCCAGTTGACGGCGCCACCGCCGTCCTCGGCCTTGGTGAGCTGCCAGTACCCGAGGAACCAGGTGGCGACGAAGAGCGCGGCCACCATCAGGTGGAGGAGCACCCACTTGGGGGTCAGCAGGCGGGACCACACGCCACGACTCTAACCGGGTCGGCCGATCCGGCGGTCGCGGCGCAGGCGCGTGATCGACCACAACAGCCGCGACCCGCCGGGCGGGTGTCTCCGGTCGTCGGCCGCCGAGCGCCGTCGGCTAGTCTCGGCACACACTGAGATCGGCGTGGACGCCGCCTGCCGAGACCGGCTCGCGGACCCGCTGGGAGGACCGTCCGGGCGCTCCGGACGGAGGACGAGGAGGCAACGAGCAGTGGCTCGAGGCAGCAGGCTCGCGCGGCTGGCCGCGCTCGGTCTCCTGGGGGTGTTCACCCTCACCGGGTGCGACATGCCCAACAACGAGTTCTGGCGGTTCGGCTGGCCCGAGGGAATCACCGACGAGGCCGAGTCGATGCGGGAGCTGTGGACCGGTTCGGTCATCGCAGCGCTGATCGTCGGCGTCCTGGTCTGGGGGCTGATCCTCTACTCGGTCGTCGCCCACCGGAAGCGCAGCGACGAGCTGCCGCGCCAGACGGCGTACAACCTTCCGCTGGAGATCGCCTACACGATCGCGCCGTTCCTGATCATCGCCGCACTTTTCTTCTTCACCGTGGTGACGCAGAACGAGGTGCAGGAACGCAGCGACAACCCCGACGAGACGATCGCCGTCAACGCCTTCAAGTGGAACTGGCAGTTCGTCTACCCGGAGACCACGGGGACCGACGGCGCGCCGGTGAACACGATCGGCACCAGCACCGAGATCCCGATCCTGGTCCTGCCGATCGACCGGACCATCCGCTTCGAGGTGGCCTCGGCCGACGTCATCCACTCGTTCTGGGTGCCGGAGTTCCTCTTCAAGCTCGACGTGATCCCAGGCAACGACAACGGCCGCGACAACGTCTTCGAGGTGACCGTCCGCGAGGAGGGCGCCTACGTGGGCCGCTGCGCAGAGCTGTGCGGGACGTATCACGCATACATGAACTTCGAGGTGCGTGCCGTCTCCGGTGACGACTACGACGCCTACCTCGCGGCGCGCGAGGAGGGCCTGGACACCTCCGCGGCGCTCGAGGAGATCGGCCAGCCGGGTGCGTCCTCGACCACCACGCCGCTGGAGCTCTTCCAGGCCAGGAACGACGACCAGCAGTCCGCCGATGGCTGACCGCTGCACGTCCCCGGCCGGAACCGCAACGACGCCTGAGGAGGCACGACCGTGAAGGTCGAGGCGCTGATCTTCAACATCATCGCGTTCTTCTGCATCGCCGCAGGAGTGGTCTACGGCGTGTGGTCGCGAGAGCCGATCGGCACCACGGCGCTGATCCTCTCCGCCGGGCTGACCGGCATGGTCGGCATGTTCTTCTGGTTCGTGTCGCGGCGCATCGACGCCCGTCCCGAGGACCGCAAGGACGCCGAGATGGCAGACGGCGCGGGCGAGCTGGGCTTCTTCAGCCCGGCGAGCTACTGGCCGCTCGGGATCGCCCTGTCGATCGGCCTCGGGGCGCTCGGTCTGTCGTTCTTCTACTACTGGCTGATCGCGCTGGGCGCCGTTGCCGTCCTCATCACGGTCGGCGGACTCCTCTTCGAGTACTACGTGGGGCAGAACGCCACGCAGAGCTGAGCTCCACCACGGTTCGAGGGCCCCTACCGCTGCGGCGGGAGGGGCCCTCGTGCGTGTGCGGGGGCCAACGGAGTCGAGCGGGTGGAAGCGGTGGATGTCACCACCCGGCGCTCGCGGACCGCGGTGTCACCGCCGGTGCAGCGGGCAAGCTGACGCGGCGTCGAGCGGTCGTGGGTCGCGGTGCGGGGTGTCCAGGCGAGCGGCCGGTGGTCGACCCCATCAGGCGCACATGGCGGCTGGCGGCGACGCAGCTGCCCTCACACGGCCAGTGAGTACCGCGGTCGGGTCCTCGTACCGACCTCGGTGGCGGCACCGGGCGCTGCGGGGCGGTAGCCGCGGGTGCTCTGCCTGAACCGCGCGCCAGGGCATGCTCGCGGCATGGCGACACGAGGCACGGTCCGGTCGTGGCATGCGGACGACGGGTGGGGCGTCCTCGACTCGCCGGCCACGCCCGGGGGCTGCTGGGCGCACTTCTCCGCCGTCCTCGTGCCCGGGTACCGCGCCCTGGAGCCGGGGGAGGCGGTCGAGCTCACCGCCGAGGCCGGCGTCCAGGACGGCTACGCCTACCGGGCCGTCGAGGTGTGGCCCGCCGGACAGGCGCCGGTGCGGACGGACGACCGCTGCGTCGGCCCCTCACCGGCCTACTGCTCCGCGCTGACCCTCACCTTCGACGCGCCTGCCGACGGTGGCGGTAGGGGCACCTGAGACCCGCAGCCTGCTGGCGGTGACCCCCGTGCGGCCAGGGGCCGTTCTCGCCATGGGGGAGCGCTGCAGGACCCCGAGGGCATGAGAGGCACCCCTGGAGCCAGGGGCCCGGCCTCCGGCGGGTGGGGCAGGGTCAGCAGCCCGCGGCAGCCGGCGTCGCGCACCCCGGAATGCAGCAGGGCCCCGGTGGACGGATCCACCGGGGCCCTGCTGTGCGTGCGTGCGAGGTCAGTCGCGCGGCTCCTGCGGGCGGCCGCCCTCGGAGGGGCGACCGGAGGAGGTCAGCTCGCGGGACTCGTCGGCTGCGGCGATACCGCGGCCTTCGCGCCCCTGCTCGAGCTCGACCTGCGCCGGCTCCTCGATCGGCTTGAAGAAGCCCCGGATCGCGCGACGGGCGCCGCCGATCTGGTTCATCTTCTTCGGCACCGGAGCGCCGCCGTAGGCGAGCGTGCCGTGGCCGTGCTCGTCCACCGGGCCGAGCGGCTGATGCACCTCGATGAACTCACCGTGGGGCAGCCGGCGGATGACACCGGTCTCGATGCCGTGCTCGAGCACCTCGCGATCGTGCTTCTGCAGACCCAGGCAGATCCGATAGGTCAGGAAGTACACGAGCGGCGGAAGCACGACGACGCCGAGGCGGCCGAACCAGGTCATCGCGTTCAGGCTGACGTCGAACTTGTCCGCGAAGACGTCGTTGCCGCCGGAGAGCATGAGCACGCCGTAGAAGGTCAGCCCCATCAAGCCGAGCGAGGTGCGCACGGGAACGTCGCGGGGACGCTGCAGCAGGTGGTGCGAGGCGGTGTCGCCGGTCAGCTTGCGCTCGATCATCGGGTAGAGCGCGAGCAGCGTGAACATCGCGCCGGCGATGACGACCGTCGGCCAGAAGAGCGCCGGGATGTTGTAGTTGCCGGGCAGGTTGATGTCCCACGCCGGGAAGATCCGCGTCGAACCGTCCAGGAAGAGGATGTACCAGTCCGGCTGCGACGCGGCCGAGACCTGGGCCGGGTTGTACGGGCCCCACAGCCAGAACGGGTTGATCTGGACCAGACCACCGAGTGCGGCGATCACGCCGAACACGATGAACAGCAGGCCGGTCGCCTTCGCCGCGAACGTCGGGAAGAGTCGGTTGCCGACGACGTTGTGCTCCGTGCGGCCGGGGCCGGGGAACTGGGCGTGCTTCTGCTTGACCAGCAGCAGCAGGTGCACCGCGATGAGGGCCAACAGGATCGCCGGGATGATCAGCACGTGAGCGATGTAGAACCGGCCGATGATCAACTCACCGACGAAGTCACCGCCGAAGACCGCCCAGTGCGCCCAGGTACCGATCACCGGGACCGACAGGATGATCGCGCTGATGATCCGCAGCCCGGTGCCCGAGAGCAGGTCGTCGGGGAGGGTGTAGCCGGTCACGCCCATGAGCAGGGCGAGGACGAGCATGACCACGCCGATGATCCAGTTCGTCTCCCGCGGGCGGCGGAAGGCGCCGGTGAAGAAGACGCGCAGCAGGTGCACCACGATCGAGGCGACGAAGAGCAGCGCCGCCCAGTGGTGGACCTGGCGCATGAACAGGCCGCCGCGGACGTCGAAGGAGAGGTTCAGCGACGAGTCGTAGGCCGCGGACATCTCCACGCCGCGCAGCGGCGCGTAGGACCCCTCGTAGATGACCTCGCGCATGGAGGCGTCGAAGAAGAAGGTCAGGTACGTGCCCGAGAGCAGCGCGATGAGGAACGAGTAGAGCGCGATCTCGCCGAGGAGGAACGACCAGTGGTCGGGGAATACCTTGTTCAGCGTCCGGCGGAGCGGGCCGGCAACGATGAGCCGGTCGTCGATCTCCGTGGCGGTCTTGCCGAGCCGGGTGGTGGGAACCCCCGGGGCCGTGGCCGTGGCTGCCATCAGATGCGCTCCCGATTCCAGTACGTGGGGCCGACAGCCTCAGGGTAGTCGCCGCGAGCGACGAAGTAGCCCTCGTCGTCGACGGTGATGGGCAGCTGTGGCAGGGATCGCGTGGCCGGTCCGAAGACGGGCTTGGCCCCCTGGGTGACGTCGAACTGCGACTGGTGGCACGGGCACAGGATCCGGCCGGTCTCCTGCTCGTACAGCGAGACCGGGCAACCGGCGTGCGTGCAGATCTTCGAGTAGGCGACGTAGTCGCCGTAGCCGAAGTCGTCCTGCCCTGCACGGGGGTCCAGCTGCTCGAGCTGGGCCGGGCGGAGACGGATGAGCATGGTGGCCGCGTCGGACTGCCGGTTGCCGCCGGGCACGGCCGGGAAGACCGTCTCCAGCGAGCCGGGCTCCTGGTCGCCGGGGCGGATCGGGCTGCCGTCGTTGCGGACCAGGCGCATGCCGTCGGTCCACGACGTGCGGCCCAGCGGGTTGCCGGTGTTCGGGTTCTTGATCAGCCCGCCCAGCGGCATCAGCAGCATGAGGCCCAAGCCACCGCCCATGAAGCCGAGCGACCGGGTGATCAGCTTGCGGCGGGCGAGGCCGCTGTTGTGCAGGCCGCCGACCAGCGTGGCACCGGTGGTGACGCGATCGAAGTGCGAGCCGTCGTGCTTGTCCTGGACAGCCGTCTCGTGCGGCAGCAGCTTCTTGCTGAAGAGGACCAGGCCGACGCCGACGAGCGCGAGCGACAGACCCATCGTGGCGCCGAGCAGCGGGGTGAAGACGGCGCTCCAGCCGTTGTCGCCGCTCGCCCACTGCCAGTCCGGGAAGAACCAGCCCGAACCCAGGTACACGATGACGAAGGCGAAAGCAGCAACCCCGGCCAGGGCGAAGGTCAGGCCGACCTGGCGGACTGCGCGACGCTCCATCGGCGAGCCCGGCTCGGGACCGGGGTCGACGTGCAGGATCTGCACCCCGTCGTAGCTGGCACCCAGGCGATCCAGGTCCTCCGGCGGCATGGCCGCGAGCTGCTCGGGGGTGTAGTCCTCGTCCGGCCCGCCGTGCAGCGGGCCGGGCGAGTCCGCGCCACCGGTCGAACCGGGGCGGGTGTCGTGCGTCGTCACGCCTTGCTCCCCATCCAGAAGATGCCGAACATCAGCACGCCGATGCCGACCACCCAGATGACCAGGCCCTCGGCCACCGGTCCGACGCGGCCGATGCCGGCGCCGCCCGGGTCGGCCTGGGCGTTGATGGTTTGGACGTAGTTGATGATCGAGCGCTTCTCGTCCGGCGTGAGCTGGTTGTCGCCGAACACCGGCATGTTCTCCGGGCCGGTCAGCATCGCCGTGTAGATCTCGAGGTCGTTGGAACCGTTCATGCTCGGCGCCGCCTTGCCGGAGGAGAGCGCCCCGCCCTCCCCGACGAAGTTGTGGCAGGAGGCGCAGTTCAGCCGGAAGAGCTCACCGCCCTCGGCCACGTCCCCGTCGCGGAGGTCGCCCGACGGAAGGGTCGGGCCGCCGCCGTTGGCCTGGACGTAGGCCATCAGCTGATCGATCTCCTCGTCGGAGAAGACAGCGGGCTTGGCGGCGGCGTCGGCCTCCTGGCGCACGAGGGGCATGCGTCCGGTGTGGACCTGGAAGTAGACCGCGGCCTCGCCGACGCCGATCAACGAGGGGCCCCGGTCGGGGACGCCCTCGAGGTTCGCGCCATGGCAGGAGATACAGCTGCGCTCGTACAACTCGCGACCGGCCGCCTCGGCGGCGGACTCACTGCTGCCGTCGGCCGGCGCGGCCTGCGCCGGGCTGAAGACCGAGTAGAGCGCGCCGGTGAGGACCAGGCTCGCCATCAGGCCGGCCACGTTGGCCACCCGGCGGCGGTGCTTGCTGCGGCGGCGCGCCCCGGCGCGGGCGACCGGCGAGCCGGTCGAGGCGTCGGACTGCGGGTGCGTGGTGGACACCGTTCCCCTAGCGGATCAGGTAGATCGTGGCGAAGAGCCCGACCCACACGACGTCGACGAAGTGCCAGTAGTAGGAGACCACGATCGCCGCGGTCGCCTGTGCCGGCGTGAATCGGCCCATGGTGGACCGGATGAGTAGGTAGACGAACGCGACCAGACCACCCATGACGTGCAACGCGTGGAACCCGGTGGTGATGTAGAAGACCGAGCCGTAGGTCGACGACGAGATGGACGTGCCGTGCTCGGTCACCAGGACGCGGTACTCGTTCATCTGGGCCACGACGAAGATCAGGCCCATCACGAACGTGATCGTGAACCAGCGCCGCAGGCCGTAGACGTTGCCGCTCTCGGCCGCGAAGACACCGAACTGACACGTCACCGAGGACAGCACCAGGATGATGGTGAAGACCGTGGCGTACGGCAGGTTCAGTTCTGTCGGCTCGGGAGGCCAGCCTTCGGCGCCGGCCCGGGATCGGGCGGTGAAGTACATGGCGAACAGGCCGGCGAAGAACATCAGCTCGCTCGAGAGCCAGATGATCGTGCCGACGCTGACCATGTTCGGTCGGGTCAGGGAGTGCACCCGCGAAGGGTCGAAGGTGCTGCTCGCCACGGGGGCCGTTGTCACCCGGTCATCATGGCATCGGCTGTGACCGGTCACGACCTCGGGTCGGCCCGGCGTGGCGCGCGTCGCGATCGCCCTGCAACGGGCATCGGCCGTCCTCCCGGACGGTCGCGGGCCGAACCACTAGGCTCGCCCGCGTGAGCCCAGCCGGAACCCCCGACGCACCGGCCACCGTGCTGGTCTACAGCTCCCGTACCGAGACCCGCGAGGCGGTGCGCACCGCGGTCGGTCGACGTCCCGCACCGGACGTCGGACCCCTCACCTGGATCGAGTGCGCGACCGGCGACGAGGTCGTCGCTGCCGTCGACGCCGGGGGTGTCGCACTCTGCATCCTGGACGGCGAGGCGCAGCCGACCGGCGGGCTGGCGCTGGCCCGGCAGCTCGACCAGGAGGTGCCCGACCGCCCGGCCGTGTGCGTCCTCATCGCCCGGCAGGCCGATCGCTGGCTGGCGCACTGGTCCCGTGCCGAGGGCACGCTCCCGCTGCCCGTCGACCCGCTGACCGCGCCGGGGCTCGTCGCGGACCTGCTGCGCAGCTCCGCCCGCCGTCCCGCGGTGCGGTGATCGCGCGGTGACCACCGCTCCTGCCACCCGGCCGTCCTGGCCGGGCCTGCTCAACCGGCTGCTCGCCTCCCAGGACCTCACCGCCGAGGACACCGCCTGGGCCATGCGCGAGGTCATGACCGGGGAGGCCACACCGGCCCAGGTCGCCGGCTTCGCCGTCGCGCTCCGGGCCAAGGGCGCCTCGGCGCAGGAGGTCGCCGGCCTGGCGGCCGAGATGCTCGAGCAGGCTACGCCGGTGGACCTCCCGCTCGCGTGCGTGGACATCGTGGGCACCGGTGGCGACGGTGCGCACACGGTGAACATCTCCTCGATGGCGTCGGTCGTGACCGCCGCCGCCGGGGCGCCGGTCGCCAAGCACGGCGGGCGGGCGGCGTCGTCCTCCTCAGGGGCGGCGGACGTGCTCGAGGAGCTGGGCGTCATCATCGACCTGCCGGCCGCCGGGGTCGCCCGCTGCGTCCAGGAGGCCGGCATCGGCTTCTTCTTCGCGCCGGTGTTCCACCCCGGCATGCGGCACGCGGGCGCACCCCGGCGCGAGCTGGGCATCGCCACGGTCTTCAACTTCCTGGGTCCGCTCACGAACCCGGCGCGACCGGTGGCCGCCGCCATCGGCTGCGCCGACCGCGCCATGGCGCCGGTCCTGGCCGAGGTGCTGGCCGCCCGGGGCGCCCGGGCGGTCGTGTTCCGTGGCGACGACGGCCTGGACGAGCTGTCGACGGCGACGACGTCCTCGGCCTGGGTGGTCCGCGACGGAGCCGTCGTCCCCGACACGGTCGACCCAGCGGCGCTCGGCATCCCGGCGTCGGGGCCCGCCGCCCTGCGCGGCGGCTCGCCGGCCTTCAACGCTGACGTGTTCCGCCGCGTGATGGACGGGGAGCACGGCCCTGTCCGCGACGCCGTCCTGCTGAACGCGGCCGCGGCGCTGGCGGCCTTCGACGAGCACTCCACCGGCCTGCACGACGGGCTCGCCGCAGGGCTGGAGCGCGCCGCGGCCGCGGTCGACGAGGGCCGCGCGGCGGCTCAGCTGGAGCGCTGGGTGTCGGTCAGCCGCGCGGTGCGGGACGGCCTCGGCAGCTGACTGGTGCGGCCGGGCTCAGTCGGCGGACTCGAACCCGATCGCGAACGCCGCCTCGAGGTCGTGGCGGGAGTAGGCCCGGAAGGCGATGTGCGTCTCGGTCTCGAGCACGCCGGGCACCTTGTTGATCCGCCCGGCGATCACCTCGGCGACCTGCTCGAACTCGCGCACGCGGACGAGGGCGATCAGGTCGACCTCGCCGGCGGTGGAGTAGACCTCGCTCACCCCGTCGAGGTCGGCGATCGCTGCGGCGACCTCGGGGATCGAGTCGGTGGCGGCGTCGATCATCACGATGGCGGTGATCACGACGGCGATGCTAGCGGGGGCCGCCCGCCGGCGCCCGCGCCCGCCGTGATGCGGTCCGGTCGGGCCCGGGTACCCAGCGAGCGCCCGTCGGCGAACGGGTCGCGGCCCGCGCCACTGCCCTCGGTTCTCGCGAGGAAGCGGCTGAAGGCCCCGGTGCCGGGCGCCGGACTGGCGAGGGTGCCGTCGAGCTCGACCAACCGGGTGCCCGGCTTCTCCATCCAGCGCAGGACCAGCTCGGTCTCGTCGACGGACGCAGCCATCTCCCCGTCGGGCCCCAGCAGCGTCTCGGCGGTGCGGAGCAGCCCGGCCAGCGTGCCGCGGACCGACGTGCCCCGGGGTGCCACCCCGGCGGAGACCAGGCGCCCGCGACGGACGACGGACAGCTCCCAGCCGCCCGCGCCGTCCGGTCGCGCGAGCACCAGTTCGGGGACGGCGGCCAGCGACTCCAGCCGCTGCCGCCGCCGGACCGCTCTCAGCAGCACCGCGATGCGGTCCCGGAGGACCGCGGCGTCCTCGTAGCGCTCCTCGGCCGCCAGCCGGTCGACCCGGGCCAGCAGGGGTGCCACCAGCGCACCAGGATCGCAGGCGACCGCCGCCCGGAGGACGGTCGCGACGTCGGCGTACTCGGCGACGGACTGGGAGCCCGTGCAGGGCGCTCCGCACCGCCCCATGTCGAACAGCGCGCAGGCGGAGCCTGCCGGCGCCCGTGCCGGGATGCGGGCGGTGCACTGGCGCAGGGGCAGGGACTCGTGCACGGCCGCGATGGCGGCGTCGGCGGCCGGCCGGTCGGGGAAGGGGCCGAGGAACACCCCGGCGCCCGGCCGGATGCGGCGCACGACAGACAGCCGGGGGAACGGCTCGTCGGTGAGGCGGACCCACAGGGCGCGTTCAGGGAAGCGTGACCGGCGGTTGTACCGGGGTTTGTGCTCGGCGATCAGCCGCAGCTCGCGGACCGCGGCCTCCAGTGCGTGCGCGCACGGGATCGCATCCACCCGGGAGGCGAGAGCCACCATCTCGGTGATCCGGCTGCGCTGCTCGCCGGCGGTGAAGTAGCTGCGCACCCGGGTGCGCAGGTCGGTCGAGGTGCCCACGTAGAGCGGCTCGTCGCGCGGCCCGCGGAAGAGGTAGACGCCCGGGCCGTGGGGGACGGTGTCGGCCAGGTGTCGCTTGCGCCGCCGCTCCGGGTCGATCTGCCGGGTGAGGCCGGTGAGCTCCTCGAGGGAGGAGACGCCCAGCGGCCCCAGCCGCTCGAACAGGCCGTGCAGCACGTCGACGGTGGCCCGGGCGTCGTCCAGCGCGCGGTGCGTCGGCGAGGTGGTGGCGCGGAAGAACGGCGCGAGCGTGCCCAGCTTGCAGTTCGGCACCTCGTCGCGGGTGAGCAGCCGCCGGGCGAGCACCGCGGTGTCGAGCGAGGCCGCGGCCGGCCACAGGATGCCGTCCTGCGCGCAGGCCGCCTTGAGGAAGCCGAGGTCGAACGGGGCGTTGTGCGCGACCAGCACGGCTCCCCGGGCGAACTCGAGGAACGCCGGCAGCACCGTGCCGATCCGCGGCGCCGCAGCGACCATCGAGGTCGTGATGCCGGTGAGCACGCTGATGTAGGGCGGGATCTCCTGGCCGGGGTCGACCAGCGTCTGGAACTCCCCGAGGACCGCGCCGCCGCGGACCTTGACCGCCCCGATCTCGGTGATGGCGCAGTCCTTGGGGGAGCCGCCGGTCGTCTCGAGGTCGACCACGACGAAGGTGACCTCCGCCAGCGGGGTGCCCAGTTCCTCGATCGTGCCCTGCACGTAGCGCGGGAGGGTGGGGGAGGAGCTCACGGGGCGGACGGTAGGTCGGGGTGCTGACAGTCCCGGGTTGCCGCGCCGACCGGGATCGGGGCCGCACGTGCCGGAGGGGTCGCCCGCGCGAGCGGTTCCAGCCCGCTCACCTGGCGCTTCGCGCGGCGTGACCCAGCTGTCTGCCCCACGCGCCCTGCGCCGCCGGTCCGGAGTCCGAGAGCTGCGGTGCGCTGGTGCAGGCGGTCCACGGGCGGGCCGGGGTTCTGCTGCCGGGGAGCCGGGCGGAGCTGTTCGCCGTCACGACGCCGGTCGCGCCCGCCGACGTGCTGCCCAGGGGATCTCGGCTTCCTGCACCCGACGTGGGCCGACCCCGGCAACGGTCGCGAGGAGCCCTGGCACGGGGAGTAGGCCGGCAGCTGAGGGCCGGGCGGAATTGTCGGTGGCCGCTCCTACCGTGCGGATGACTCACGGAGGAGAGACATGCTCATCGACTGCGACACCTGCACGCTCCGGGGCACCGGCTGCGCCGACTGCGTCGTCACCGTGCTGCTCGGCGCCCCGCCCGGTTGGCAGGGGGTGGACCCCGTCGTCGTGCCGATGACGGCCCGGACCCGGACGCCCGAGCCGTTCCCGGCGGCCGAGGACGTCGTGCTCCCGCCACCCGGGGTGGTGGTGGAGTTCGACGACGTCGAGCGCCGCGCGGTGCGGGCGCTGGCGGAATACGGCCTCGTGCCGCCCCTGCGCCACCGCGTCGGGCCGGAGGCGGGCGGGGGTGGCGGGACGACCGGGCGGCGTACCGGGTGAGCGCTTCTCTCACGAGCCGGTGAGCAGCGGAGCGTGCTTGTACCCTCACGCAGCGCCGCGATCGGGGAGGCGCGCGGCACGAATGGCGATTCTCGTCACACCTTTCGCTCCCGGTTCCATTTGTCACGGCAACATCACGTACGTAGGGTCGCTGCGTCCGACCGGGTGGTCGTCATCCGCTCAAGGGGTGGCCTCGGCCGGGCACCGCCGAATCACCGCACGACGTCCCGCGTGGTCGTCCGAGGTGAACCGGGGACCCACCGCAGTCCTGGGGTGAGTTCCCCTGCAGGGCCGGTTCGCCGGTGGGCAGGGGATAGGGCCAGTCTTCCCGCCCGAACCCGTCAGCTAACTCGGTAGGCGGACGAGGAAGAAATGGAGAGCCGCCTCCGTGGCGACCCCTCACGCCCTGTCTACGCATGCCCTCGCACCGTTCCGCAGCGCTCCGCCGGCCGGTTCCGCCCGCCGGATGGGCCGCCTCCGCGCCGGCCTCCTCATCGGAGCGACCACCGCACTGACCGTCACGGTCCTGCCGGGTACCGCCGCCGCGGTGCCGGGCACCCCGACCAACACCGCCGAAGCGGCCCAGTTGGTGGCCGAGGCCAGCCACCAGCTCGAGGTCGTGACCGAGGAGCTGAACGAGGCCAAGGTCGTCCTGGAGTACCAGTCCGCCGCGGCGGACGTCGCCGAGGCCGACGCCTTCCGGGCACAGCAGCAGCGCGCCGCCCTCGACGGGCGCATCCGGCAGCTGGCTCGCTCCGCCTACACCAGCGGCGGCAGCTCGCTCACCCAGCTCGACATCTTGCTGAGCAGCGACTCCGCCGACGACGCGATCTCCGCGATGGGCACCCTCGACGCGATCGCGGGGCGGACCAACGCCGCCGTCGGCGAGGTCGCCGAAGCCTCCGCCCGTGCGGCGGACAGCCGCACCGAGGCGCGGGAGGCCCGCGCGCAGGCCGAACAGAGCGTCGGGGACATCGAGGCCCAGCAGAAGGACCTCGAGGCGAAGATCGCCGACTACCAGCGGCAGTACGCAGCTCTCGACGCCCAGCAGCGCGCTCTGGTCGAGCGTGCCCACGCCGACGAGCAGCTGGCCCGGGCCTCGCGGTCCGGGCGCACCGCTCCGCCGGCGAGCACCGCTCCGCCGGCGAGCAGCGCCCCGCCGGCGAGCAGCGCCCCGCCGGCGAGCAGCGCCCCGCCGGCGAGCAGCGCCCCGCCGGCGAGCAGCGCCGCGGCGGCTCCTGCGCCGGCTGCTGCGGCCGCGCCGAGCGGCGCCGCCCAGGCGGCGGTCGACACCGCGCTGGCGCAGGTCGGGGACCGCTACGTGTGGGGCGCCGGCGGCCCGGATTCCTTCGACTGCTCCGGTCTCACCTCGTTCGCGTACCGGGCCGCCGGGATCTCGCTGCCGCACTCCAGCCGCAGCCAGTCGCAGATGGGTCGGCCGGTCTCCCGGGGCGAGCTCCAGCCCGGTGACCTGATCTTCTTCTACAGCCCGGTCAGCCACGTGGCCTTGTACATCGGGAACGGCAAGATGGTGCACGCCTCCACCTCGAGCCAGCCGGTGAAGGTCGACAGCGTCGACTCCTTCCCGAGCTACAACAGCGCACGCCGCATCATCGGCTGACGCAGCCCGCTCCACGAGGGCCGGCGTCCTCCCCCAGGGAAGGGCGTCGGCCCTCGTCGTCGGCGGGCAGGGGGCGCACGAGCCGGGCCCATAGGATCGGCCGGGTGAGAGCTCTGTGAGGGCGCGTCGCACAGCGCTGGCAACGGCGGTCGTCCTGCTCGCCGCCTTCGCCGTGGTGGTCGTCGTCGGCACGCCGTGGGAGGTGCTCCCGCAACCGCCGGGCGGCGGCACTGCGATCGATCTGACGGCCGGGCTGCCAACCGAGCAGGTTGCCCGCGCGGAGTCCTTCGCCGCCGCGATCCGGCCGGCCTCGCTGGCGTCCCTGCTCCTCGGGCTGGCCGTCTCCGCGGTCCTCGGGGCGACACCGGTGGGGGCGCGTGTGGTCCATGCCCTGCGCACCCCGCGGCGGGGACGCTGGGCCTGGCAGGTCCTGCTCGGGCTGCTCGCCCTGGCGGTCGTCGGGCGGCTGGTCACCCTGCCGATCGCCGCGTACGGCGAGGTGGTGCGGCACCGCTACGGCCTGTCCACGCGCAGCTGGGGGCTGTGGGGCCGGGACGTGGTCGTGTCGACCGCGATCGACGCGGCGCTGACGGCGCTCGGCCTGCTGGCCCTCGTCTGGCTCGCCCGCCGGGCCTCGCGGGCGTGGTGGGCGCTCGCCGCCGCCGGCGCCACGGTGCTGGTGGTCGTGGGCTCCTTCCTCTGGCCGGTGCTCGTCGAGCCGGCCTTCAACAGCTTCGAGTCGATGCCGACCGGGCAGCTGCGCAGCGACCTGCTCGCCCTGGCCGAGGAGAACGGCACCCCGGTGCAGGACGTGCTGGTCTCCGACGCCTCGCGGCGGACCACCGCGCTGAACGCCTACGTCTCCGGCTTCGGCTCGACCCGCCGCATCGTCGTCTACGACACGGTCCTCGAGCGGTTGCCCGACGCGCAGATCGAGTCGATCGCCGCGCACGAGCTGGGCCACGTCGCGGCCGACGACGTCCTCACCGGAACGCTGCTGGGCGCGCTCGGGGGTGCCGGGGGAGTGGCCCTGCTCGGCTGGGCGCTCACGTCGCCCCGGCTGCTCCGCCGCGCCGGGGCGGAGGGGCCCGGAGATCCCGCGGTGGTGCCGCTCGCGCTGCTCCTGGTCGCCGTCGGCACCCTGGTCGTGACGCCGGTGCAGAACCTGGTCTCCCGCCAGGTCGAGGCACGGGCGGACGTCGCCGCGCTCGATCTCACCGGCGACCCGGCGGCGTTCATCGCCATGCAGCGCGGGCTGGCCACCAGCAACCTCACCGACCCGAGCCCGCCGGCCGTGTGGCGCTGGTACTTCGGCTCGCACCCGACGGTGGCCGAGCGGATCGCCCTCGCCGAGGACTGGGCGCGGCTGGAGCGCGAGCCGTGAGCCGGACCCTCGTCGTCACCAACGACTTCCCGCCCCGCCAGGGAGGCATCCAGACCTTCGTGGCCGCGCTGCTCGACCGGCGGCCCCCGGACTCGCTCGTCGTCCTCGCCTCCGACCACCCCGGGTCGGCGGAGCACGACGCCGGTCTGCCGTACCCGGTGGTCCGCCGGCCGACCGGCATGCTGCTGCCCACCCGGGCCACCGCGCGGGCGGCCGTCGACCTGGTCGAGCGGTACGGCTGCGACAGCGCGTTCTTCGGAGCAGCCGCGCCGCTGGGCCTGCTCGCGCCCACCCTGCGCGCGGCCGGCGTGCGGCACCTGGTCGGCGCGACGCACGGCCACGAGACCGGCTGGGTGGCGCTGCCAGGGAGCCGGCAGCTGATGCAGCGCATCGCCTCCGGGCTGGACGTCCTCACCTTCATCACCGGGTACACCCGCGCCCGGCTGGCCCCCGCACTGGAGAACCGCACCCGGCTCGCGCAGCTCTCCCCGGGGGTGGACGTCGAGCGCTTCACCCCCGCCGTCGACGGCACGGGGATCCGGCGCCGGTACGGGCTGGGCGAGGCACCGGTGGTGGTCTGCGTCTCCCGGCTCGTGGCGCGCAAGGGGCAGGACGTGCTGGTCGAGGGGTGGCCGCAGGTGCTGGCGCGGCACCCCGGTGCGCGGCTGCTGCTCGTCGGTGGCGGACCGGACGAGGGCGCGCTGCGCCGCGCGGTGGCGGCGCGGGGGGTGGAGGGCTCCGTCGTCCTCACCGGGGCGGTGGACGCCGCCGAGCTCCCCGCCCACTACGCGGCCGGCGACGTGTTCGCGATGCCCTGCCGCACCCGCCGGGTCGGTCTCGACGTCGAGGGCTTGGGGATGGTCTTCCTCGAGGCGGCCGCCTGCGGCCGACCCGTGGTGGCCGGGACGTCGGGCGGTGCGCCCGAGGCGGTCCAGGAGGGCGTGACGGGCCACGTCGTCGATCCGCGCTCGCCCACCGCCGTCGCGACGATGCTGGCCGACCTGCTGGACGACCCGGCGCGGGCCCGCGCCATGGGCGCGGCCGGGCGGGCCTGGGTGGAGCAGCGCTGGTCCTGGACGACGATCGCCGGCACGTTCGCGGAGTTGCTCGAGCCGTAGACGGACCGAGGCCCGCCCCGCGGGTGCGGGACGGGCCTCGGGACGGCGGGGTCAGCGCGTGTAGAGCGCCTCGACCTCGTCGCCGAACTCCTTCATGACCACCGAGCGCTTGAGCTTCAGGCTCGGGGTGAGCATCCCGTTGTCCTCGGTGAAGTCGGTGCGGAGGATGTGGAACTTCTTGATCGCCTCGGCCTGCGAGACCGCCTTGTTCGCGTCCTTGACGGCCGCGTCGATCTCCGCCTTCAGGTCGGCGTCCTCGCGCACCTGCTCGATCGTCTGGCCGGCGGGCTTGCCCTTGGACGCCAGCCACTGCGGCAGGGCCTCCTCGTCGAGGGTGATCAGCGCCGCGATGAACGGGCGCCGGTCACCGACGACGATGCACTGGCTGATCAGCCGGTGGGCGCGCAGCCTGTCCTCCAGGACGGCGGGGGCGACGTTCTTGCCGCCCGCGGTCACCAGGATCTCCTTCTTGCGACCGGTGATCGTGAGGAAGCCGTCGGCGTCGAGCTCGCCGAGGTCGCCGGTGTGGAAGAAGCCCTCGGCGTCGATGGCCTCCGTCGTCGCGTCCTCGTTCTTCCAGTAGCCGCGCATGACGATGCCGCCCTTGATGAGCACCTCGCCGTCCTCGGCGATCCGGAAGGTGACCCCGGGCAGCGGCTGCCCCACGGTGCCGATGCGGATCCCGCCCTCGTGGTTGACGGACGCGGCGGCCGTGGTCTCGGTCAGGCCGTAGCCCTCGAAGACGGGAACGCCGATGCCGCGGAAGAAGTGCCCGAGCCGGTCACCCAGCGGCGCACCACCGGAGATGGCGCCGAGGCAGCGGCCACCCAGGGCGGCGCGCAGCTTGCCGTAGACCAGCTTGTCGAACAGGGCGTGCTGGACGCGCAACCCGATGCCGGGGCCGCCGGTGTCCTGGGCCCGCGACCAGTCGATGGCCACGCGGGCGGCGCGGTCGAAGATCTTGCCCTTGCCTTCGCCCTCGGCCTTCGCCTTGGCCGAGTTGAAGACCTTCTCGAAGACGCGCGGCACGGCCAGCACGAAGGTCGGCCTGAACTCCCCGAGGTCCTCGAGCAGGTTCTTCACGTCGGGGGTGTGCCCGATGACCGTGCGGTTCTTGACGGCACCGACCTGCAGGACCCGGGCCAGCACGTGGGCGAGGGGGAGGAACAGCAGCAACGAGCCCTCGACGTTCATGAACCGGTCGAGCAGCGTGATGCCGTTGTCGATCTCGAACAGGAAGTTGCCGTGGGTCAGCTCGCAGCCCTTGGGCCGGCCCGTGGTGCCGCTGGTGTAGATCAGCGTCGCGGTGCTGTCGGCGTCCAGGGTGGCCCGGCGGACGTCGACCTCGGCGTCGGGCACGTCCGCGCCGGCCGCGATCAGCGCGTCGACGGCGCCGTCGTCGATGACGTGGACCGAGGCGAGTTCGGGCGCCTGCTCGCGGATGGACTCGACGGCCGCGGCGTGCTCGCCGCTCTCCACGACGATGGCCGTGGCGCCGGAGTCGGCGAGGATCCAGGCGACCTGGTCGGCGCTGGAGGTCTCGTACACCGGGACGACGACACCGCCGGCGGTCCAGATCGCGAAGTCGAGGACGGTCCACTCGTACCGCGTCGTGGCCTGCAGGGCGACGCGGTCGCCCGCGGCGACACCGGAGGCGATGAGGCCCTTGGCGACGCCGCGCACCTCCTCGCCGAACTGCTGCCAGGTGACGTCCCGCCACTGGCCGTCCCGCCGCCGCCGCAGCCCGACCTCGGCGCCGTGTTCGGCGACGTTCAGGGCGAGCATGTCGGTCAGGGCCGCGTCGGGCTGCACCTCGGTGGTCACAGGAACGCTGAACTCGCGCACGCCTGGTCCTCTCCTCCCTGGCCGCCGCCGGGCACCGTCGCCCGCCGGTCCCTGACCAGGATCGTCGAGCTCAATCTAGCGGGCGCGACCTACCCGCGAGTAGCGGAACGGGTGATCGGCGCTCTGCACGAGCGCGAACCGTTAGCCTGCTGCCCATGGCCGACCAGTCCACCCAGTCCATCGTCGTCGAGGCTCCTGCTGCCGACGTGATGGCGGTCATCGCCGATTTCCCGGCCTATCCCACGTGGGTGGCCGCGGCCAAGACCGTCGAAGTGGTCGAGGACGGGCCCGGTGGCCGCGCGAAGCAGGTGCGGTTCGTGCTCGACGCGGGCGCCATCAAGGACGAGTACGTCCTCGCCTACACGTGGGACGGCGACCGGAAGGTCTCCTGGCAGCTGGTGACCGGCCAGATGCAGAAGCGCAACGACGGCTCGTACACGCTCGTGGAGTCCGGCGGCCGCACCGAGGTGACCTACTCGATCACGATCGACCTCTCCATCCCGATGCTCGGCATGATCAAGCGCAAGGCCGAGAAGGTCATCCTCGACACGGCCCTCAAGGAGCTCAAGAAGCGCGTCGAGGGCTGACGGGGCGTGCACACCCTCGTCGTCACCGGCCCCGGCGGGGCCGGTGCCAGCACCCTGGCCGCGGCCGCCGCCGTGCGGGCGGCCACCGCGGGGCGTTCGACGCTCCTGCTGACCCGCCAGGCGCCCCCGGTCGCCGGCCTGGCCGACGTGCCGGGCCTGGACGTGCGCACCGTGGACGCAGGCAGCGCGGTCGAGCGGTTCTGGACAGGCATCGTGGCGCCCGCCGCCGGGTCGCTGCCGCAGGTGCGGCTGCCCCCGGCGTCCTCGGTCGCGCCGGTGCCCGGGGCGGCCGACCTCGCACTGCTCGCCGAGCTCGGCGGGGCCCGGGCCGACCTGGTGGTCGTCGACGCCGGATCGCCGGCCGAGGCGGTGGCGCTGCTCGCCCTGCCCGCCACGCTGCGGTGGTGGCTGGACCGGCTGCTGCCGCCGGGCGCCCGGGCTCTGGGTGCGTTGCGCGCCGTGGCGGTGAGCTCCGGGGCCGCCCGCCGCGGCCCGGTGGACGAGGCCCTCGCGCTCGCTCCGCGGCTGGAGGCCCTGCTGGCCGCCGACCGGCTGACCGACCCCGCTGGCACCGTCGTCGCCCTGGCGGCCGCACCCCGGGCCGGGACGGCGGCGGCGCTGCGGACGGCGTCGACCGCGCTGGGCGTGCACGGCCTGCGGCCGGGCGTCGTCCTCGCCCGCGTGCTGCCGGAGGACGGGTCGGGGGAGTGGTGGCGTGCGCGGCTGGCGGAGCAGACCGCCGAGCTGACCGCCCTGGCCGAGCTCGCGCCGCTGCACCGCGTGCCCGAGGCCGCGACCGCGCCCGCGGACGTCGCCGCCCTGACGGACCTGCTGGAGGATGTCGTGCTGCCCGACCGCGGCGACCTCCCCGGACCCGTGACCGGGCGCCTCGAGGGCAGCTGGGAGCTGGGCGTGCCGCTGCCGTTCGCGGAACGCGGCGGCGTCGGCCTGACCCGCTGGGAGGACGACCTGGTGGTCACCGCCGCAGGCACCCGCCGCTCGCTGCGGCTGGATCCGCTGCTGCGCCGCTGCGAGGTGACCGGTGGCCGGATCGTGGACCCCGGGAGCGCCGATGCCCGGCTCGTGGTCTCCTTCCGACCCGACCCACAGCTCTGGCCGGCCGATCTGCTGGCCGCGGTGAGGAGAACGCCATGACCGCAGGTGCCGACTGGGTCGACTCGGCCCGCAGGCTGCTCGACGTCTTCCGCCCGCCCGTCGGCACGCCGTCGGCCACCCCCGAGCCGGGAGCCGACCACGGCGCGGACTGCCGCTGGTGCCCGGTGTGCCAGGCGGCGGCGGTGCTGCGCGGTGAGCGCCCCGACGTGACCGCGGCGCTGGCCGACGTGCTGGCGACGACGGCCTCCGTGCTGCGGGACCTGGCCGGGGAGCCCACCCCGCCGGCCCCCACCGCCGCCTCTCCCGAGTCCGATGCCGGGCCCGACGACGAGCCGGGACCCGCGACGGTCCAGCGGATCGACATCGCGTGACGGCCGCGGCTGCCGCCTCCCTCGCGGCGCTGGGCATCGACATCGGCGGCACCAAGGTCGCCGGTGGCGTCGTCGCGCCCGACGGCACGATCCTGGCCACCGCGCGGCGGGCGACCCCCGGGAGCTCCGTCTCCGAGACCGAGGACGCGATCGTCGCCGTCGCCGAGGAGCTGGCCGCCGGCCACGACGGCGACCTGGTGGGCGTCGGGATCGGTGCCGCCGGCTGGTTCGACCGCACCGGCGACACGGTGCTGTTCAGCCCGCACCTGGCCTGGCGCCACGCGTCGCTGCGCAAGGACCTCTCCGCCCGCCTGCAGCGGCCGCTGTGGGTCGGCAACGACGC
>JBBSKB010000009.1:0-44961 GCA_038256725.1 Mycobacteriales bacterium
CCTCGCTGCCGTCAGCACCCGCGCGGTGCGGGAGGGCGGCGACTGGGTCGTCAACGGCCAGAAGGTGTGGACGTCGAGCGCGCACAAGGCGCAGATGGCGATCCTGGTCGCCCGCACCAACCCCGAGGTGTCCAAGCACGCCGGCCTCAGCTACTTCCTCTGCAACATGGACGCGCCGGGCGTCGACGTCCGTCCGCTCCGCCAGATCACCGGCGAGGCCGAGTTCAACGAGGTCTTCCTGACCGACGTGCACATCCCCGACAGCCAGCGGCTCGGCGACGAGGGCCAGGGCTGGAAGGTCGCCACGGCCACGCTGAACAACGAGCGCGTCGCCATCGGCGGTGGCGGCGGTGGCCGGGAGAGCGGCATGGTCGGCGTCCTGGCGAAGACCTGGCGCGAGCACCCCGAGCGCCGTGGCGCCGGGCAGCACGACAAGCTCATGCGGCTCTGGGTGGACAACGAGGTCGCCCGGGTCACCGGCCAGCGGCTGCGGCAGAAGCTGGCCGCGGGCGAGCCCGGCCCCGAGGGGTCGGCGATGAAGCTGACCTTCGCCCGGATCGCCCAGGAGGCGAGCGGCATGGAGCTGGAGCTCCTCGGCGACGAGGGTCTGCGGGCGTCGGACTGGACCATGAAGCGCCCCCAGCACGTCGACTTCACCGGCCGCGACGCCACCTACCGCTACCTGCGCGCCAAGGGCAACTCCATCGAGGGCGGCACCTCGGAGATCCTGCGCAACGTCATCTCCGAGCGCGTGCTCGGACTGCCCTCCGAGCCGCGCGTGGACACCGGTATCGCCTGGAAGGACCTGCCCCGATGAGCGACCTCGACCTGCTCTACACCGACGTCGAGGACGACCTGCGCAGCAGCGTCCGCGATCTGGTCGCCGCCCGCAGCCAGTCCGCGGCCGTGGCGGCGGTCTACGACGGCGACCGCTCCGTCGTCGACCCCCTGTGGCGCGCGATCGCCGGGGACCTCGGCCTCGCGGGGCTGCTGATCCCCGAGGAGCGCGGCGGCGCCGGTGCCTCGGCCCGCGAGGCGGCCGTGGTGCTCGAGGAGCTGGGCCGGTCGGTCGCCCCCGTGCCGTTCCTGACCAGCAGCGTCGTCGCCACGACGGTGCTGCTCGCGGCCGGGGCGGGCGGCCCGGCCGACGAGCTGCTGGCCGGCCTGGCCGCCGGCGACCGGACCGCGGCGCTGGTGCTGCCGCTGTCGGCGGGGCCGGGGGACGAGTCGCCCGGCTTCACCGTCGACGGCGAGGGCCGGATCAGCGGCAGCGCGCGCAGCGTCGCCGGCGCCCTGGAGGCCGACGTCCTGCTGGTGCCGGTCCGGACCGCGCAGGGGACGGCGGTGCACGCCGTGCCCGTCGCCGACGCCCGCGTCGAGCCGGTCGTCTCCCTGGACATGACCCGTCAGCTCGCCGACGTGACCCTCGAGGGGGCCGCCGGGCAGGAACTGCTCGCGGCGGATGCCGGCGGGGACGCCGTGCGTCGCGGCCTCGAGGTCGGCGCGGCGCTGCTCGCCTCCGAGCAGTACGGCGTCGCCCAGTGGTGCCTGACCACCACGATCACCTACCTCAAGGACCGCCGGCAGTTCGGCCGCGTGGTCGGCGGCTACCAGGCGATCAAGCACCGCCTCGCCGACCTCTACGCCGCGGTCGAGTCCGCGGGCGCGGCCGCGCGGTACGCGGCGGCGACGACCGCCGGGGACGATCCGGATGCCGTCGTGGCGACCGCGGTGGCGCAGTCGTTCGTCTCCGACGTCGCGGTGAAGGCGGCCGAGGAGGCCGTCCAGCTGCACGGCGGGATCGGCATGACGTGGGAGCACCCGGCCCACCTCTACCTCAAGCGGGCCAAGGCCGACCAGATCGCGTTCGGCACCCCGGCGGCGCACCGGGCGCGGCTGGCCGGGCTGGTGGATCTGCCGGTCGCCTGACCGGAGTTGCCCGCGCCACCAGGCATGGGAAGCGATACCTGCGGATTCGCGAGGAAACGCAGGTGTCGCTTCCCACGCCCGGGTCCATCAGGCGGAGTGCGCGCCCGGCTCCACCGGCGTCGCGGTCCGCGCGGCCGCGCGGCGGGTGAGGAGCAGCGCCGCCACCAGCAGCAGGATGCCGAGCACCAGCAGCACGATCGGCAGGACCGTGCCGACCAGGTTCAGCAGCTGCGACTGGTCGGCGACCTCGTCGCCGCGGTCCTCGATCGAGTCGTCGGTGGAGTAGACGTCGATCGTCGCGAACGGCACGTCGACGGTCGTGACGCCGAGGTCCAGGGAGCCGGTGATCTCCTGGATGCTGCCGCCGGCGATGGTCGCGCCCAGCTGCTGGTCGGCGTCGACGAAGGTCGTCGTCCGCGACGTCCAGGCGATCGGGATCTCGGCCGGGAGCGAGGGCAGGACGGCGGGCAGCGCGGCCAGGAGCTCGGGCGACACCAGGCCGTCGAGGCCGGGGGCGAGCGCGGCGAGGGTCTCCTTGGGGAGCGACGTCGGCAGGTTCAGCGCGGCCGGGTCGGCCAGCGCGCCCTCGGAGACCGACTCGTAGCGGTAGACGTCACGGCCGCCGAAGGTCTCCGCGCCCTCGAACGTCACCGGGGCGGCCTGCTGCGTGTAGTGGTCCCAGTACTCGTAGGTGCCGTCCTCGGTCGACGGGTCGACGGGCAGGGTGAACACCAGACCCTCGGCGTCGGTCACGCCGTCGGCACCGTCCGGGGCAGGCCCGGCCTCGGCGGTCTCGCGGTCCACGTTGAAGCGGACCTCGGTGATCGCCGACTCGCCGTTGCCGACGGTCCGCTCGTCGGTGCGCTTCACGATCTCGGTGTCGCCGTCGACGTCCTCGGCCGAGACGTTGCGCGTGGCCACGATCGGGACGTCCTCTGCCATCACCTCGGTCGCTCCGCCCGAGAGCACGGCGGGATCGATCCCGTTGTAGGTGCCCTCGAACTCGAGGGTGACGTCGAGGTCCTCCGGTAGCTGGGTGGCCGAGGGGACGACGACGAAGCGGACGATCGCGGCGGCGACGATCAGCAGCACGCCGAGCACGGCCACGGCTGCGGACGGGCGGGTCGATCTCACGTGTGGTGGCTCCGGGGGATGTCGGGTGCAGAAACCGTCGAGTCTGTGTCGCATCCGACTGTGACCTGCGTCCGGGCCGCGCGCCGCCCGGACGCAGAAAGGGCCCCGTGAGGTCGACCACCATGCGTCTGCACAACCATCCGGAGGGTCAGTCCGGCCGGCGACGCCGTTCGCCCGGCGGGAAGGGCGCGTTCACGTCGAAGTGCACGCCGAGCATCCGGATCGCGAAGCAGACTCCCGCCGCGCCGATCGCGGCGACCGGCCCGCGGGCGTCGAGCACATCCGCGACGACGACCACGGTCGCCCCGACCAGCGCCGGCACCGCGTAGAGCCCGCTGCTGAGCACCGACGGCACCTGGCGGATCAGCACGTCGCGCAGCGTGCCGCCGCCGACGCCCGTGATCGCGCCGACGATGACCGCCTGCGCCGGGCCGAACCCGAGGTCGACCGCCTTGAGCGCGCCGGTGACGGCGAACAGGCTCAACCCGGCGGCGTCCAGCAGGTTGATCGTGCCGTTGATCCGCTCCAGGTGGTGCCCGGTGAGGAAGGCGAGCAGCCCGCCGGCGGCGGCCACGGCGAGGTACCGCCAGTCGAGGAAGGTGGCCGGCGGCAGAGCGTCCAGGAAGACGTCGCGGATGGTGCCGCCGCCCAGCGCGGTGATCATGCCGAGGGTGACCACGCCGACGATGTCGAGCCGGGTGGCCCGCAGCGCGGTCAGGGCGCCGTTGAGCGCGAAGGCGAAGGTGCCGACGAGGTCGAGCACCAGCAACGCGGTCGTGGCCATGGCCGGGAACGTATCCCGACCGCGGATCAGCCGGCCGCGACGGCGAAGACCGGCCAGCCGATCTCGGTGCGCCAGGCCGCCGGCTCGGCGGTGTCGCGCGGACCGACGAGGTAGGTCTCGCGGACCGGCCCGGCCACCGCGAGGGCGTGCCCGACCACCCAGCCCCCGAGCTCGCCGTAGGTGACGTCGATGTCGTCGTGCGCCCCTACGTGGACGGTGACCGCCAGCTCCGCGGCCGGCAGCGTCACCGGGCGCACCCGCCCGCTGCGGGGTGGCTCGGCCGCCGGGAGGTGCACCAGCACGGAGCCGCGGCCGGTCTCGAACAGCGCGTTGTCGTACAGCCCGCCGGGGACGCCGGACGGCGCCGGCACGGCGGCGTCGAGTTCGGCCATCGCGCCGGAGTACCAGTCGAGGACGTCGTCGAGCGCGACGTCGTCCTCGATCGCGGCGACGCAGCGAGACCACCGCGGCGCGGGTGCGCTCGAGCTCGGACTCGAGCCGCTCGAGGTGCTCGGCGACGAGGCCGGCGCGGGTGCCCGGGTCCGGTGTGCCCAGGATGCGCGCGACGTCGGCCAGCGGGACGTCGAGCTCGCGCAGCCGGTGGATCACCTGCGCTGTCGGGATCTGGCCGGCGCCGTAGGAGCGGTAGCCGCTGGCCGGGTCCACCGAGGCGGGCTCGAGCAGGCCGGCGTCGTGGTAGCGGCGCAGCGTGCGCACGCTCAGATGGGTCAGCCGGGAGAACTCGCCGATCGAGAGCACCCGCGCACTCAAGGTCGACGCCATGACGCAGCCCACGACCATCCCGCCCACCGAACTCCCCGCCGCCGTCCGCGAGTACCTCGCCGCGCATCTCGCCGACGACGTCGACATCGCGCTGCGCAGCTTCCGAGCTGACGCCGTCGTCGTCGACGAGGGGCGCACCTACCGAGGCACCGAGCAGATCCGCGGCTTCCTCCGGGACGCCGGTTCAGAGTTCACCTACACGACCGAGCTGACCGGCGCGGAGCGGATCGACGAGGCGCACTGGATCGCGGTGCACCACCTCGAGGGCGACTTCCCGGGTGGCGTCGCGGACCTGCGGTACCGCTTCACGACCGCCGGCGGCCTGATCGCGGAGCTGGTCATCGCGCCCTGACCCGTGCCCTGCCGCGGACCCCGGCCCGCCGGTGCCCGATGCTGGTGCGGACGGCACCCGGCGGACGAGGGATCACGGCAGATGAGTTCGACCCTGAGCACCGTGGTCAAGCAGATCGGGCCGTCGGTGATGCTGCCGATGCTGGTCTACGAGATCGGTCACGGCGCGGTCCTGCCGGTCATCGCCCTGGTGGCGCTCGACGCGGGAGCCTCGACGACCGTCGCCGGCCTGATGCTCGCCGCGATCGGCGTCGGCACCATCCTGGGCGACGTGCCGGCCGCCTGGCTGGCCAACCGGGTGGGCGAGAAGGGCGCGATGCTCGCGGCGATGCTCGCCTCGGCGGTCGCGATGGCGTCCTGCCTGGTCACCGACTCGGTCGCCGCGCTGGCCGTGGCGCTGCTCGTGCTGGGCGCGTCCGGGGCGACGATGCACCTCGCGCGGCAGTCCTACGTCGCCGACGTCGTCGCCGTCCACCACCGGGCGCGGGCCATGTCCACCCTCGGGGGCGTGTTCCGCATCGGGCTGTTCATCGGCCCGTTCGTCGGCGCCGGCGTCATCTCGATCTGGGGGACGCGATCGGCCTTCGCCGTCGCGGTCGCCGCGTCGCTGGTCGCGGCGGTCGTCCTCGCCTTCGCACCGGTGACCTCCGGAGCGGCGGCCCGTCCCGCGGGCCATGGGCCGGTCGGCGTGCGGGAGATGTTCCGCCGGAACCGGCGGCTGTTCCTGACCCTGGGCATCGCGGTCGCCTCGATCGGCGCGATCCGGGCGGCCCGGGTGGCGGTGATCCCGCTGTGGGCCGCTCACATCGGCCTGGACGCGACCACCACCAGCCTGATCTTCGGCATCGCCAACTTCGTGGACATGGCGCTCTTCTACCCCTCCGGCCACGTCATGGACAAGCTCGGCCGGCTGTGGATCGCCGTCCCGTGCATGGTCGTCCTGGGGCTCGGCACGATGGCGCTACCGCTGTCGGACAGCGCGGTGAGCCTCACCGCGATCGCCATGGTCATGGCCTTCGGCAACGGGATCGGCTCGGGCATCGTCATGACCCTCGGCGCGGACACCTCGCCGGAGGTGGACCGCCGGTCCTTCCTGGCGATCTTCCGGCTGATCAACGACGTGGGCACCTCGCTGGGCCCGGTCGTGCCGGCAGCGATCGCCATCGTGGCTCCGCTCGGCGTCGGCATCGCGGTGATGGGCGGGGTCGGGCTGCTCGGGGCGGCCGGGTTGGCCCGCTGGGTGCCGAGGTACTCCACCTACGCGACGCGGGCCATGGTCCGCGACCACCACCGCCGGCTCGTCGACGAGCGGGACGCGGTCAGCGGGGGCTGAGGACGGCGGCGAGCGCGGCATCCGAGGCGGCCAGCGCGTCCCGGTCGAAGGTGCTGCTGCTCGCGACCAACTCCACGGCGCCGGTGCGCTCGAGCAGCGCGGCCAGCCGGCTCTCCACCTGCGCGGCGGTGCCGGCCACCGCCGCGGCGGCGGTCTGCTCGAGGTGCTGCTGTTGGCGCGGGGTGCGGGAGGCGGCGCGGACCGCGGCGACGGGTTCCAGCGGCGGGAACGCGCCCTCGGCGCGGGACCGGGCCATCGCCCAGGCCTCGGGCAGCAGCAGGTCCGCGGCCTCGGCGGCGGTGTCGGCGACGAGCACGTCGAGGCTGATGGACACCCGCGGCGTGGGCTGCTGCTCGGACGGCCGGAACTCGCGCCGGTAGCCGGCCAGCGCGGCCAGCCCTGGCTCCGGATCGCCGGCGACGCCGAGGACCGGGCCGCCCACGATCACCGGCAGCCCCAGCCGGGCCGCCACCTGGAGCCCCGATCGGGTGGCCAGCACGTGCATCGGGACGTCGCTCGCGGGCTGCGGGTGCACGGTGATCTCCGCCGTCCCGGTGAGGAAGGCGCGCAGCTCGGCGAGGTCGGCGGCGAAGTCGCGCTCGGTCTCCCGCAGCGCGCGACGGACCGGCGGGGTGAAGCCGGGGGAGCGGCCCAGCCCGAGGTCGATCCGGCCGGGCGCGAACGCGGTCAGGGTGGCGAACTGCTCGGCGACGACGAGCGGCTGGTGGTGCGGGAGCATGACGCCGGCCGACCCGAGCCGGATGGTCAACGTCGCCCCCGCGAGCGCGGCCAGCAGCACGGCGGGCGCGGCGCCGGCGACCCCGGGGACGCCGTGGTGCTCGGCGACCCAGAACCGGCCGTAGCCCAGTCGCTCGGCGGCTGCCACCCGGGCGACGGTCCGGCCCAGCGCGTCCGCATCCGTCCCGCCGGTCCGCGTGCGGGACCGGTCCAGCAGGGACAGCCGGGGTTCGGGGTGGGTCACCCCTGGTCCAGCGCCCGGCGTGCGGGCGCTGTTCCGGGGGTCAGCCGATCCGGCAGACGCAGGAGCGGTCGAGCGCGGAGGCGACGGTCGCCCGGCACCAGCGCTGGCCGACCGCGTCGTGGGCGGCCTCGGGGTGCGCGCAGGCGCCGCAGCCGGCGGCGGGTGCGGCGGGGGCGTGCGCGTCCCGCAGGTCGGGCCGGTCGGCGGTGGTCACGGACATGGGCACGGGGAACTCCTCGGTGCAGGGGGCGCGAGCCGGAGGACGACGAGCAGGTCCGCGACTGCGGGATCACGGGTGGCCGGCAGCACGGTGGGCGAGTGGGTGAGGGTCATGTCGCTTCTCCGTCGGCTCGATGGTGCGCCTCGGTGGACGACTCCAGGGTGGCCTCCGGAGCCGACGCTTCCCACGGTCGTGACCGGCCATCTCGTCCCCTCCCGCGTTGCCGCCGGTCGGCAACGCGGGCATCGGCCAGGTGTCCGGCGGAGGCCGGTGACCCGACCGGCGGTCCCGGCCAGACTCGGCGTCAGGAGCGCCCGACCGGTGGGCGCACGGAGAGGGAGGCACACATGGGCGCCGTGCTCGATCGGGGTCGAACCACCGTTCCGGGGGCCGAGGTGGCGGTCCGTCCGCCCCGCGCGCTGCGTCCCCTCGTCGCGCCGGCGGATCCACGCCCCCGCCCGGCGCCGACCACGGCGGCGGACGTCATGACGCGTTTCCCGCTGACGGTGCACCAGGGCGACTCGCTGTGGACCGCGTGGGGCCGGCTCGCCGATTCCCGGGACACCCACATCGTGGTCGTCGACGACCACCGGCGGCCGGTGGGCGTGCTGGACGACCGGACGCTCGCCCTCGAGTGGCCGGGCGGGCCCATGGCGGCCCGGCGCGCGCCGGTGCACACGTTGCTGCGGGGCCGGGCCCGGCCGCGGGTGCGCAGCGGGGACGACCTGCCGGCGGTGGCCCGCGTGATGGTCGGTGCCCGGGCCGACGCGGTGCCCGTCGTCGACCACCGCGGGCGGCTGTTCGGGCTGGTCACCCTGTGGCACCTCGCCGAGCTGGCGGCCCGGTCGGAGGAGGACGGCGGGTCAGGGCTCGACGGGTAGCGGCTGCGCGGGCCAGTCCAGCAGGCGGGCGCCGAGCACCGCGGCGTGCAGCGCGAAGCGCTCCGGCGGCTGACCGACCCCGTAGCCGGTCAGCTCCCGGATCCGGGTGAGCCGGTAGGTGACGGTCCGGACGGAGACGTGCAGCCGGCGGGCCGCCTCGGTCGCGACGTCGCCCGCGGCGAAGTACTCGTACAACGTCCGGAGCAGCGGCTCGGGCCCGCCGCGGACGGCGTCGAGCGGGCCGAGCACGTCGCGGACGAGGTCGGTGATCGCGGCCTGGTCCCGCCCGAGGACGCGGTAGACGAGCAGGTCCCGGGAGTCGACGACGTCGGCGCCCGGGTCCAGCCGCTCGGCGAACTGCAGCGCCTCCCGCGCCTCCTCGTAGGAGCGGGCGACGCCATAGGCCCCGGGGAACGAGCGTCCCGCCGCGACCCGCCAGCCCCGGGCCGGTTCCAGCCGGAGCAGCTCCTCCCGCAGCAGGGTCCCGAGCTCCGGCTCGGTGGTCGGCGCCGTCGTCGAACGGTGCGGGACGACCACGACCACCCGGCCGTCCTTGGTCGCGACGAGGACGTCCCGGTCGCCGAACCGGTCGACGACGGCGCGCTCCAGCAGGATCGCGGAGCGGCCGAGGCCGTCGTCGGCGTCCCGGAGCGCGGCCAGGGCGACCCGGTGGGCCTTGCCGAGGTCGAGGCCGAACGGCTCGGCGCGCTGCACCATCTGCGCCACGTCGGCGTCGCCGCGCAGGAGGTCGTCGACGAACTCCCGTCGCAGCGCCTCCTCGTGCCGCACCTGGTCGCGCCGTTCCGCCTGGTGGCCCGCGACGAGCGCACCGACCGCGTCGTCCAGGCTGCGCAGCACCGCTTCGGCAGAGCGGCGCACCTTCTCCGGGTCGCTGGACCGCCCGTCGACGGGCAGCGCCCGCCACAGCCGCCACCCGGCCGAGAGGTAGAGGTCGACCGCCCGGCGGGCGCCGACGCCCTGCGCGGCGGCCCGGCGGCCGAGCTCGCGCACCGCGTCCAGCTCCCAGGGCTCGGGGCGACGTCCGTGGACCGCGGCGTCGGCCAGCACCGGCAGGTAGTCGCTGAGCAGGTCGACGGGGGCCCGCGTGGCCGACGCAGCCGCGGCGCCGACGGCGTCGAGCCAGCCCTCGTCGCGGGCCGGCGAGCGCTGGTACGGGCGTCCTGAGGGCACGGTTCCTCCTCGCGGCGTCGGGGCCGGGGAGTCCGTCCGCCGAGCCGCACGACGGTCGAGCGTGGCACGCCGTGCCGCAGACCCGGCCCCCGGTCAGGGGGCCGGGGAAGGGGTCAGCCCTTCTTGCGGGACGTCAGCTGCTCGACCGAGGTCGAGCCCTCGGTGCGTGCCCGCTTCTCGGCGCGCTTCTCCTTGATCGACCGACCGGCCTTCTTCGCGTTCCGGCCCGGGGACTTGTCAGCCATCGAGTGCCTCCTCCGTGGTGGTGCTGTCGAGGACGAGCTTCGACGGCCCGCGCCGGTGCGGCCACGGTCCCGGCCGGTCATCTGGAGGGGTCGGTCGTTGCCGGGCGACGGCAACGACCGGGTCAGGCGGGCTCGGGCACCCCGCCCGGGTCGCCGCCGGGATCGTCGGGGGTCGCCTCGATCGGCGGCGGCGGGAGCTCCTCGGGCGCGTCGGGGAGCAGCTCGGAGGGATCGTCGGGGATGGGCTGGTCGGGGTCGATCTCCCGACCCGGTTCCGGCAGCGGTGAGACCATCTCCCGAGTCAACCAGCGGGGCGCCGTCGGCGCAGCGCTCAGCCCTGCTGCAGCGGGTGACGGTCGAGGAAGCCGGTGACGATCCGGACGACGTCCTCGGGTCGCTCGATGTGCACCCCGTGACTGGACCCGGGGCCGGTGACCAGCTCGTACTCGGCACCCGGGATCGCGTCGGCCACCTTCTTCGCCTGCCACGGCGGTGTCAGCAGGTCCTGCTCGCCCACGATCACCAGGGTCGGGGCGGCGATGCCGCCCAGCCGGTCGAGGGTGTCGTGCACCAGGTCGGCGTCCCACTGCTCGACGGTGACCTGCATCTGTTCCTCGTTCTGCGGGAACGCCGGCAGCAGGGGCTCCAGCATCGCGGCGAAGTCGGGGTGGTCGAGCAGCTGCGGCGAGAAGGCCAGGCCCGCGGTGGCGAACACGGCCTCCATGTCCCGCGTCACGTAGGGATGCCGCAGCGCCGACAGGACCGACCGCTGGAAGCCGTCGCACCGGCCCCAGGTGGCGTGCAGGACCGCGGTGCCGACCTGCTCGGGACGGTTCAGCGCCATCTCCTGCACGACTGCGGAGCCGAGCGACCAGCCCATGGCGTGCACGCGGGGGATCTCCAGTGCGTCGAGCAGCGCCGAGGTGTCCTCGGCCATGGAGGCCACCGAGATCGCGCCCTCGCCCCGCTCGCTCCCGCCGAGGCCGCGGTTGTCGAAGGCGATCACCCGGTAGCGCTCGGCCAGCCGCGGCACGAGCTCGCCCCACAGCGGGATGGCTCCCGACGTCCCCATGACGAGGAGCAGCGGATCCCCCTCGCCGCTGATCTCGTAGTTCAGCGTGACTCCGGTCCGGACGGCCGTCTGCGGCATGGGAACTCCTCGGGAGGCGGAACGGCGGGCGCGGCGCCCGCCGGGGGTGCGGGGGCGTCGCGGGAGGTCATCGGTAGACGAGGGACCCATCCTCGAGGTCGGCCTTCGGGAGGATCTCGGCCTCCTGGGCGTGCTCCAGCATGTGGATCCACGGCTGACGGTCGCCCTGCTTGAACAGCAGGTGCTGCGAGCGCATCACGTATCCGGCGTTGAAGTCCTCGGGGTCCGACCACGGGCGCGGCTGCATGCCGGCGTCCTCGTCGCGCAAGGTCGGGACGACCATGGTCGCCTGCTCGGTCTCCAGCTGCTCCATCAGCCGGATCACCAGGTCGCTGACCAGGTCCACCCGCAGCGTCCAGCTGTGCCGGAAGTAGCCGAAGACGTAGGCCATGTTCGGGATCCCGCTGATCATCAGTCCGCGCCAGGTGACCCGTTCGGTGAAGTCGACCGGCTCGTCGTCCACGGTGAAGGCGACGTCCCCGAGCACGGACAGGTTGAACCCGGTGGCGCTGACGACGACGTCGGCCTCGAGCTCCTCCCCGGAGGCGAGCCGGATGCCCTGCTCGGTGAAGGTCTCGATGGTGTCGGTGACCATCGTGGCCTTGCCCTCGCGCAGGGCGGCGAACAGGTCGCCCTCCGGGATGATCGCGATCCGCTGCTGCCACGGGCGGTAGCGCGGCGTCAGGTGCTTCTCGATGTCGAAGCCCTCCGGGAGGTGCGGTTTCATGGCCTCCATGAGGTAGGTGTGCAGCTCGTCGGGCGCCTCGTGCGCGAGCCGGGCCAGCTCGTCGAACTCGGCGGAGTAGGCCCGGCGGAGGATCTCGTGGGTCCACTCCTCCGGGATGTCCAGCGCCCGGAGCGTCGTCGCCAGGTCGTGGGTGAGCGGCGGGGCGAGGAAGTAGGAGGGCGAGCGCTGCAGCATGGTCACGTGCGCCGCCTGCCCGGCGATGGCGGGGATCAGGGTCGCCGCCGTCGAGCCGGACCCGACGACGACGACGCGCTTCCCGGTGAGGTCGAGGTCGTCGGGCCACTGCTGCGGGTGCACGATCCGCCCCGCGAACCGGTCCATGCCGGGCCAGTCGGGCAGGTAGGGCCTGGTGTGGTTGTAGTAGCCCTGGCACATCCACAGGAAGTCGGTGGTGAACCGCAGCTCCTCCCCGGTGTCGAGCCGGGTGACCTCGACCGTCCAGCGCCGGTCCTCGCTCGACCACGAGGCGTCGGTGACCCGGTGCAGGAAGCGGATGTGCGACGCCAGGTCGTCCTCGGCGATCACCTCGTCCAGGTAGGCCAGGATCTCCCCGCCGGCCGCGATGGAGGGCCCGCGCCAGGGCTTGAAGCGGTAGCCGTAGGTGAACAGGTCGCTGTCGGAGCGCACGCCCGGGTACCGGTGGGTCCACCACGTGCCACCGCGGTCGTCCTGTGCGTCCAGCAGCAGGAACGACCGGTCGGGGAACCGCTCCTGCAGGTGGTGGGCGGCGCCGATGCCGGACACCCCGGCTCCCACGATGAGCACGTCGACGTGCTCCACGCGCATCCGGTCACCGGCTTCGGCCGGGCTGGGGCGCTGGTCGGTTGCGGTCATGGTGGACCCCCGGTCGAACATGTGACGTGGCTCACGGAGCCTACCTGTGGAGCGCCCTTGTCGGGACCGTTCCCGGCCCGCCCGTTCGGGGGGACTCCGCGTCCCGGTGGCACACACGGCGGCCCCGCTCGGGGATGATCGCGCGGTGAACGGGGATCGGACGGTCGAGGCGGAGACGCCCGCCCCCCGGGTCCGGCGACCCAACGACGTCGCCCAGCTGCTCACGGCCGCGGCCGCGCTCGGCCTGATCGTGCTGGTCACCCTCACCAGCCCCGACGCCGTCGACATGCTGGACCGCACCGTACCGACGGTCCTGCGCGACCCGCTCCGGACGCTGTTCTCCCTCGCCTCGGTGGGGGCCTCGCTGGCGCTGCTGGGTGTGCTCGGCACCGTCGCGGTCGACGCCGCCCGGCACCGCCGCGCGGCGCTGCTGCAGGCGCTCGCCGCAGGCCTGCTCGGGCTGGCGCTCGGTGCCCTCGGGGAGCGGGTGGGTGACGCCGCCGGGGGTGTGGTCGCCGATGTGCTGACCGGTCCGCGGGACGACGCGGCACTGGTCCCGGTGGTGACCACGATCGCCTTCCTGGTCGGTGCGGACCTCCAGCGGCGGCGACGGTGGCGGGCGCCGAGCCGGTGGGTGGTGGTGGCCGCGCTGGTCTGCGCGGTGGCGCTGGGCAACCTCACGCTGCAGGGGACGGTCGCGGCGGCGCTGCTGGGCGCCGTCGCCGGGCTGGCCGTGCGCCTGGCGGCCGGGGTCACGCCGGCCCGGCCGGTCGACGACGTGCTCCGGGCGGAGCTCGCCCGCGCGGGGGTGGTGGTCACCGGACTGGAGGTCCTGGAGCAGCACGCGGGGCTGGTGCGGCTGACCGGGATCGACGCCCTCGGGCCGGTCGGCGTCACCGTCGTCGACCCCGACGGGCGGGGGTTGCCGCTGGTGCGGCGGGCCGGACGCATGCTCCGCTTCCGCGCCGCCGTGGTCGGGCGGCCGGCGCTGAGCCAGCGCAGCGACCTGGAGCGCGAGGCGTCCAGCGCAGCCCTGGCCGGTGCGGCCGGGGTTCCGGTTCCCGCGGTGGTCGCCCTGCTGGCCGTCGGCCCGGCCCTGGTGCTGGTCGAGCGGCCGCTGTCCGGCACCCCGCTGACCGAGGCGGGCGACGCCGCCGAGGCGGGGCTGGCCGCGGCGTTCACGGCGCTGCGCCGACTGCACGCCGTCGGTCTGGCGCACGGGGCACTGACCCCGGACAGCGTGCTGCTGGCCCCCGACGGTGCGGCCGGGTTCCGCGATCTGCGCGCGGCGCAGCCCGCGGCCGGGGAGCTGCAGCGGGACCTCGACACCGTCGCCCTGCTCGTCGGCGGTGCGACGGTCGTCGGGTCGGAGGCGGCCGTCGCGGCGCTCCGGGCGGCCCGCGCTCCGGGCCCGATGCCGCCCCGCGTGCCCGCGCTGCTGCAGCCGGTCGCCCTGCCGGCGTCGGTCCGGCGGGCGGTGCGCGGCACAGAGCTGCTGGCCGAGCTGCGGCGGGCACTGGCCCGACCGGACGGGACGGTGGCCGCCACGCCCCGCCTCGAGCGGTTCTCGCTGCGGGTCATCCTCATGGTCGGGGCCTCGACGGTCGCGGCGTTCCTGCTGGCCTCGCAGCTGTCCCAGGTGAGCATCGTCGACGAGCTGGGCCGCGCCCACGCGCCGTGGCTGCTGGTCGCCCTGGGCGGATCGGCGCTCACCTACGTCGGCGCGGCGCTGGCGCTGATCCCGTTCGTGCCGGTCGCCCTGTCGCTGCGTCGCACCACGCTGGTGCAGGTCTCCTCGGCGTGGCTGACCCTGGTGACGCCGCCGACGGTCGGCCACGTGGGGATCAACATCCGTTTCCTGCAGCGCGCCGGGCTGACGGTGGGCGCGGCCGCGGCCAGCGTGACGGTGAGCCAGGTGGCCACGGTCGCCGCCACGGTGCTGCTGCTGCTCGTCGTCGGGTGGGCCAGCGGGGTCTCGACGTCCCGGCTGTCCCTGGTGCCCAGCGGGGACGTGCTGCTCGTGCTGCTCGGCGCGGTCGCCGTGGTCGGCCTGCTCGTCGCGATCGCGCCGGTGCGCCGGCTGCTGCACAGCCGCCTCGAGCCGCTGCTGCGGCAGTCCCTGCCGCAGCTGCTCGCCGTCGCGACCGAGCCCCGGCGGCTGGCGACAGCGCTGGGCGGCATCCTGCTGCAGAACGCCGGCTACGTGCTGGCCCTGGACGCCTCGCTGCGCGCCTTCGACGTCTTCCTCGCACTGCCCACCGTGATCGGGGTGTACCTGGTGTCCTCGGCGGTGGGGTCGGTCGCGCCCACCCCCGGCGGGCTCGGGGCGGTGGAGGCGGCGCTGATCGGTGGGCTGACCGCGACCGGCGTCCCGGTGGCCGGGGCCCTGGCCGCGGTGCTGGCCTTCCGCACGGTCACCTTCTGGCTGCCCGCGCCCCTCGGGTGGATCGCCTTCGTGCAGTTGCAGCGCCGCCAGCACATCTGAGCCGGCGGTTCACCCGGCGGCGTCGAAGACCGCGCTCTCCCAGACCCCGGTCCACGGTTGCCGGCTGTACTCCAGGCCGAGCCGGCCGGGGCAGGCGTCGAGCGTCTCGGCGAACACCGTGCCGTAGACCCGGCCCTCCCGCTCCCGCCGGACGACCAGCGCGGCCGCGTCCTCCGCCGGCTGCTGCTCCTGCACCAGCTCGCGCCACCGGCCGGGGAAGGGTGCCGCCGCGAACGGGTCGCGCCAGAGGGCGCCCTTGCGGTCCTCCGGGCCACCGGAGGTGAAGACGTGCGTGCCCTCGCCGTGCCCGGTGCGGGCGAGCCGGTCGCCGTCGAACTCCCAGGACGTCAGCCCGTCCGGCGCTGCCAGCACGAGCAGGAAGCCGGCCATGCCGGCCAGCCGCACGTGCGACTCCCAGCCGGCCCCGTGGACGGCGGCGAGCAGCGGCAGCACGCCCCGGCTCGGTGCGCCCGGCGCGGCCGGCCGCTCGTGGTAGCGGTTGAGCACCAGGGCCGTGGCGCCGGTGGCCACGTCGGTGGCGCACCACGTCCCACCCGCGACCCGGTCGCGGCCGCCGACGACGTCGGGGAGCTCGGGCCACCACCGGCCGGGGGAGTCGAACTCCCGGCCGACCATCTCGTCGCGGACGGCGAGGATCTCCGTCGGCCCGGCGTCCGTCCGACGCACCACCACCGTGCACATGGCCCCATCCTCGTGCCGCCCGCCGCGGGGACGCCCCGGGGGTCGGGACCTTGCGCCCTGGCACCCGGCTCGCGCCCGAGGACCGTGGCGGGCATGCGGCGGACGGTGGCCGGGGGAGCGGTCCTCCTGCTGCTCGCGGGGTGCGGCGCGGAGCAGGGGACCGACAGCATCCCGGCGGCCGCGGCGGTCGACTGGCGCTCGACCACCTACGAGCTGACCTGCGACGGCGTCGTCCCCGGGGGGTTCCGCGCCCGGGTCGTGGACGGGACCGCCCGCGTGCCCGCCGACGGCAGCCGGCCGCCCTACTACGACGTCTACGAGGTCCGGGTGGTGGCCACTGCCACGGGGGACGTCGACGACGACGGCAGGACCGACACCGTCGTCCTGCTGGAGTGCTCGCCGCAGCCGTCCAACGGCATCGTCCAGGAGGTGCTGGTCATCGCCTCGTCCGGGCGGGCGCTCGGGACGCTCCCCAGTCCCCGCACGCTAAAGGGCTCGGCACCGCTGCCGCCCGTGTACGAGCCCGCGGGGATCTCGGTGGCCGACGGCGAGATCGTCGCCGAGATGCTCGCCTACGCGCCCGGGGACTCGCACGCCGACGGCCCGTCCGTCCCGGTCACCGTCCGCTGGCGGTTCGACCCGCAGGGCTTCGTGGGCGCGTCGTCGCCGTGACCGAACGATCCCGCAGCGGAACCCCGTGACATCCCGTCAGCAGGAGCGCAGCATCGGCGACGACGTGTCACGGGGGGTGCCCAGCAAGGGGCCGTGGGGCGGGGGTGACGGTCGATGACGGACCTGACGACGCCGCACGCCCCCGAGCGGCCGCGGCCCGCGCCCGCTCCGCGCGACGTGCTCCTCACGGAGCCCTCTCCACCCGGCGGAGGTCCCGTCCCGCTGACCCGGCTGCTGTTCCTCGTGCGGCTGACCGCCCCCCAGGCGCTGGTGCTCGGCAGCGACCTCCTCGCCGCCCTGGCCGAACCCTGCGAGGCCACCGCTCCGGACGGCGTCCGGTCGCTGCTCGCCGCCGACGGCCGGATCGTGCTCGACCCCGGCGGGAACGGCGCCCCCGTCGAACCCGTGGACCGAGTCCTCGCCGACATCGCGGCGGCTGCCCGGCGACCGGCCGGGTCCGCGCCGCTCCCCGCCGACGGGTTGCTCGCGGAGCTCGACCGGGTCCGGGCGTCCCTGGGCTCCGACGGGGTCGCCGTCGGAGCCCGCCGGCTGGCGGAGGCGGCCGCGCGGGTCGACTCCCCGGCGATCCGCGCCGAACTCGCTGCGCTCGGCCGGGCGGTGCGCGGGCTCCCGGGCGGTGCGGCAGCGAGCGGGCCCCCGCGGGCTCCGGCCGTGCGACCGAGCCCCGCCCCGCGCCCGCCGCGGCGCCGCCGCCCGAGGGGGCGGCGGGTCGGTGCCTGGCTGCTCTCGCTCATCGTGCTCGGCGCCGTCGTCACCGCCGAGGTGGTGCTCCTGGGCGACGACATCACCGCCGACATCGACCTGCTCCTGGACGCCGGGCGCGCCGGGGAGGAGCCGGCCGACGAGCCCGAGCCGGACGGGCTGCCCGTCGCCGCCCCGGCGCCCGCCTCGGCCGGGAACGTCGTGTCGGTCGACCTGCGCCCGCTCGCGTCCTGCGCGCCCGGAGCGCCGTGCACGGTGCGGCTGCTCGTGCGCCTGGTCCCCTCGCCGGAGCCGCAGGTGCTCGGCTGGTCCTACCGGGTGGTCGACCGGTGCACGGGGGCGTCGACCGCCGTGCCCGGGGGGAGCGTGCCGGTGGCCCCGCAGGCCGATCGGGTGGCGGTGGTGGCCGAGGTGCCGCTCCCACCGCTGGCCGGCGTCGCGCTGATCGCGGTCACCGAGGCCCCGGCGACCGCGGCGTCGGCACCGGTGAGCGCGGGATCCTGCCGGCCCGCCGGGCCCGGCGCCTGAGCCGGGCCGGGGGAGACGCGCCGTGCAACGGGCCGGGCCCCCACCGCGGACGACGACGCGCCGTCGCCGGGCGACCCGGGAGCAGCGGCAGAACCGCCGGGGTGCGGCGTCCGACCTGCTCGCGGTGCTCGCCGCCGGCGGCCTGGTGTTCCTGGGGATCGCGAACCTCTACCTGATCGGCTACCGCGACCTCGCGGTGCGGCAGAGCCTGATCGCCGCCGCGGGAGTGCTCGCGCTGGCCGTGTTCTGGCGGGTGCGGGTCCGCTACCTCGGCGTCCTGGCGTGGGCCGCGTACGGCGGGGCGGTGCTGCTCCTCGTCGGCGTCCTCGCGGTGGGCCTGTCGGCGAACGGCGCCACCCGGTGGTTCGCGGTCGGCCCGCTGACCTTCCAGCCCTCCGAACTGGCGAAGCTCGGCCTGCTCCTCGTGCTCGCCGGGGTGCTCGGATCGGGCCGCCCCGCGTGGCAGCGGTTCACCCTCGCCGTGCTGCTGGCGGCCCTCCCCATCGGGCTGACGCTGCTGCAGCCGGACCTCAGCACCGCGATGCTGCTGACCGTCCTCACCGCCGGCCTGCTGCTGCTCGGGCGCGTCCCGGCCCGGTTCCTCCTGCCGTTGGGTGCGACCGCAGCGGTGTCGGCGCCGCTGCTGATCGGCTTCCTGCGGCCCTACCAGGTGTCCCGGCTGGGCAGCTTCCTCGCCGGGGCGCACGAGTCACCCACGGGGTCGGGCTGGGCCGTGCGCCAGGCGCACATCTCGGTGGGTTCCGGCGGGTTGTTCGGCCGCACCGACGACCCGCTGCGCCTGCTCCGCTCCCAGTACCTGCCGGAGCGGGACACCGATCTGGCGCTGGCCAGCCTGGTCGGGCAGTGGGGGCTGGCCGCGGGCGCCGCCGTCGTGCTGGCGGCGCTGCTCCTCGTGTGGCGGCTGGCGCTGGCCAGCCGGACGTCCCGGACGCCGCACGGCGCGCTCGTCGCCGGTGGGCTGGCGATCCTGCTGGGCATCGAGACCGTGGTCTCGGTCGGGGCCAACCTCGGCCTGCTCCCGCTGGCCGGCGTGCCGTTCCCGCTGCTCAGCTACGGCGGCACGGCGCTGGTCGTGCACCTGGCGGCGTTGGGGGTGGTGTTGGCCGTCCGGCGCGACGGCGCCCGCCGGCGGTTGTGGGCGGCGCCGGGCCGGCGGAACCCACGGCCGCGACTGGTCCGGCTGGCGGCGGTCGCGCTGTCGGCGCTGCTCGTCTCGTTCGGCGTGTACGGCTGGCGGTTGCAGGAGACCCGCGGCGACGCCCTGCAGGTGGCCGGCGACGAGCAGATGACCCGGTGCTTCCGGCTCCCTGCGCCCCGCGGCGCGATCACCGACCGGCACGACGTGCCGCTGGCCCTGGACGCAGGGGACGCCGGGGTGGGTGTGGACCGGGTGCTCGGCGTACCCGCGCTGCTCCGCAGCCGGCCGGCCGACGTCGACCGGCTGGCCCTGCTGACCGGCGCTCCGGCTCCGGACCTGCACGCGCTGCTGGCGTCCACGGAGGGCACGGTGCTGTCGCTGCCGATGGCCGACGTCCCGCGCCCGGTGGGCGAGACGATCACCGCCGCCGGCATCCCCGGGGTGTTCGTCGTCCCGGAGCCGCGGCGGGCGTACCCGCACGGTGCCCTGCTCGGTCCGGTGCTCGGCTTCGTGGGGGTGGCCACGCCCGAGGACGAGGAGCGCTGGCCCGGGCTCTCGGCGGGCGAGATCGTGGGCCGGGCCGGGCTGGAGCGGCAGTACGACGCGGTGCTGCGGGGTGGAAGCGGACGGCAGTGCCTCTACGTCGACCCGCGCGGCGTGCCCGTGGCGCTGGGGGAGCACCGGGCGGCGGTGCGCGGCGCGGACCTGCGGCTGTCCCTCGACCTGGGGCTGCAGCGGCAACTCGACGCGGGTCTCGCCGCCGCTCTGGCCGCGCAGCCCCGGCCCCTGGGCAAGATCGGGGCGGCCGTCGCGATGGACCCGCGCACCGGTGCGGTGCTCGCCATGGCGAGCGCGCCGTCGTTCGACAACGGCGTCTACGGCCCACCGGTCGACGGCGCTGCGCTGCAGGCGCTGGCGGACGCGCCCGGTTCGCCGATGCTCGAGCACGTGACGCAGGCGGTGGCGCCACCGGGCTCGACGTTCAAGCTGGTCACGGCCGCGGCCAACCAGGTGTACCGGGTGTACGCGCCGCGGCAGGTGATCCCGACCGGCGCGAGCTTCACCTACGGCGGGCACACGTTCGGCAACTGGCGGCCGATGGGGCCGATGGACCTCGTGGAGTCGATCGCGGTCTCCAACGACGTCTACTTCTACAAGCTCGCCGTCGCGCTCGGCGCTGACCGGCTGATCGGCACCGCGCGCGACCTCGGCGTCGGGGCGCGGACCGGGATCGACCTGCCGGGCGAGTCTTCGGGGCACCTGGGCAGCCCGGAATCCGCCGCGGCCGAGGGCGGCGCCTGGTACGGCGGGTCGACGGTCATCCTCGGCATCGGTCAGGGCGACCTGCAGGTGACGCCGCTGCAGAACGCCGGCTGGACCGTCGCCGTCTCCACCGGTCAGCTGGTCACGCCGCGGCTGGGGATGGCTATCGGCACAGGGCCGGGCACGTACCTCCCGCTGCCCGCGCCGCCGCCGCGCCCGCTCCCGTTCGACGCCGACCTGGGCCCGGTCCGCGACGGGATGCGGGCGGTCGTGGCGGGCGGCACGGGAAGCCGGTTGAACGACCTGCCGGTGCCGGCCGGCGCGAAGACCGGCACGGCCCAGGACGGCGGCCTGCGCGACGACGAGTACGACAACTGGATGTCGGCGGTGGCGCCGATCGGGGCGCCCGAGATCGTGATGACCGCGCTGGTGCAGGGCCCGGGAACGGGTGCGAACAGCGCCTCCGCCGTCGTCGACGACGCCCTGCACTACTTCTATGCGCACCAGGCGGAGGTAGTGGCGATCGGCCCGCCCGCGCCCTGACGGCGCCGGGCCGCGCCGACCCGGACCTCTGCTTTTCCGCGGAAAAGCAGAGGTGGACGGCGCCGAGCTGTCTCCGCGGCCGATCGGTGTGCGCTGAAGGCCCGTTCTCAGCCCCAGAATGAGGCTTCAACGCACACTGTTCCGGCGGCGGTGGGGTCAGTTGCGGCCGTAGGCCGCCAGCAACGGGCGGTTGCGCAGGGCACGGGCTGCGCCCTCGGCCACGCAGGTCAGCGGTTCCTCCGCCGGCTTGATCGGGAGGCCGAGCGCGTTCTCCAGTTGCTGCGGCAGGCCCTGCACCAGCGAGGCGCCGCCGAAGACCAGTACTCCCTCGGCGAGCACGTCGGCCAGCGCCTGCGGCGGGAGGTCGTCGAGGCAGCCGCCCAGCGCCCGCACGATCTCGTCGACGACCGGCCGGACGGCGGTGGTCACCTCGGCCGGCTGCACCGTCACCAGGCGCGGCCGGCCGGTGGCGCCGTCCCGGCCGTGCACGACCAGCGGGCCGTCGGTCCCGGTGCTGGGTGAGGTCTTCACCCGCTCGGCCTCCAGCTCGCCCACCAGCAGCTGGTGCTCCCCGCGGAGGTACCGCGCGACCGCGCCGGTCATCTCCATCCCGCCCACCTTGCTGGTCCGTTGGGCGAGGACGCCGCCGTAGCAGAAGGCCACCGCCGCGGCCGAGCCGCCGCCGATGTCGACCACCAGGTGCACCCGCCGCTCGAGCGGGTCCAGCCCGCAGCCGACCGCGCCCGCGACGGCGTCGTCCAGCGCCGTCGCCGGCCGGATGCCCGCCTCCTCGGCCGCCTCCAGCAGGGCGCGGACCTCCAGCGACGTCGCGTCGGCCGGTACCCCGATCACCGCGCGGGTCGGGCTCCAGGCCCGCCGCCCGGCCCGGGCCAGGACCGCGCGCAGGTACAGCCGGGCGGTCTCCAGGTCGGTGACCACCCCGTCGTGCAGCGGTCGGACGGCGGCGAAGCGGGCCGGGGCACGGCCCACCAATTCCCCGGCCTCCTGGCCCAGGGCCAGGACGCGCGGTCTGCGGCCCCCGCCCGGCCGCATGAGCAGCACGCTCGGCTCGTCGTAGACGATGCCGCGACGACCGTCGCTCACCACCGTGGTCGCCGTACCCAGGTCGATGCCGAGATCCATGCGCGGCCTCCTGACGGGCGACCATTGTGGAACTCCCCGGCCCCCGCGGTCCAGGGGCCTGGTCACGGCCTGGGTCAGGTCCTGGCGTCGGCGTCAGGCGCGCGAGATCGCGTCCAGCACCTGCAGCTTGGCCGCCCGCCGGGCCGGGAAGACGGCGGCCAGCACGCCGATGAGCGCCGCGACGAGCAGGAACACCAGCATCCGCGGGTAGGGCACGGCCAGCTCGGTGATGCCCTGGTCGGCGAGCGACCGGCTCAGTGCGACGCCGAACAGCGTGCCCAGGACCAGCCCCAGCACGGCGCCGTACACCGAGATGATCACCGCCTCCAGGCGGACCATCCGGCGCAGCTGCGCCCGGCTGAGCCCGACGGCGCGCAGCAGGCCGATCTCGCGCGTCCGCTCGATCACCGACATCGCCAGGGTGTTGACGATGCCGAGTGCGGCGATGAGCACCGACAGCACCAGCATCGCGTTGATGAGCAGCAGCAGCTGGTCGACCTGCCCCTTCTGCTCGTCCTGGAACTCGGTCTGGTCCTTGAGCGCCACGATCGGATACGCCTGCAGCACCTCGTCCAGCTGCGGGCGCACGTCAGCGGTCGAGGCGCCGTCGGCGAGGTCGACGAAGAGAAAGCGGTCCTGGGCCAGACCGCCGGCGCCGGACAGCGTGTCCAGGGAGACCACGGTGGAGCCGATCACCTGGTTGGCCTCGAAGATGCCGGAGATCACGAGCTCCTGCGAGCGGTTGTCCAGGGTCAGCACGTCCACGGTGTCGCCCACGGCCCAGCCGCGGCTCTCGGCCGTCGGCTGGTCGACGATGATGCCGTCACCGTCGAGCCCCTCGGCCGAGCCGTCGACCCAGCTCAGCTCGATGGTGCGGGCGAGCGGACCGGGGTCGACCGCGGTCAGGAAGCTGGTCTGCCCGTCCAGCTGCGCCTGCCCGAAGCGCAGGGGCATCACCGCAGCGACGTCGTCGACGTCGGCCAGCTGCGTGGCGACGTCCGGGCTGAACGGCTGCCCGACGGCGCTGGAGACGACGAACTCGGCACGGACCGACCCGGCGATGAGCTTGTCGATGCTGGCGTTGGTCGACGCCCCGATGACGCTGAACGCGCTCACCAGCGCCAGGCCGATCATCAGCGCCGAGGCGGTGGCGGCGGTGCGCCGCGGGTTGCGGACGGCGTTCTCCTGAGCCAGCCGCCCGGTCGTGCCCCAGAGGCGGGGCAGCACCGCCCCGACGGTGTGCAGGAAGGGGCGGGCGAGCACCGGGCTGAGCGCGATGGCGCCGACGATGAGCGCCAGCGCGCCGACGCCCACGAGCGATGCGCCCGTCCCGCCGTCGTCGGACACCGAGCCGGCGACCAGGGCCGCGATCCCCGCGGCCGCCAGCACGGCGCCGAGCGCGGTGCGGCGACGCAGACCGCGCTGGGCGGTGACGACGTCGTCCCGCATGGCCGCGACCGGAGGCATCCGCGCCGCGCGACGGGCCGGCACGTACGCCGACACCAGCGTGACGAGGACGCCGACGGCGTAGCCCCACAGCACCGTGTCGGGGCTGAGCACGAGGTTGCCGTCGAGGGTCAGGCCGAACGAGCCGAACAGCGCCCGCAGCCCGGCGGCGATCCCGTAGCCGGCGGCCAGTCCGATCGTGGCGCCGAGGACGCCCACGACGAGCGCCTCGCCGAGCACCGAGCCGGTCACCTGCCCCCGGCTGGCGCCGAGCGCGCGCAGCAGCGCCAGCTCCCGGGTGCGCTGGGCGACCAGCATGGAGAAGGTGTTGAGGATGATGAAGGTGCCGACGAACAGGGCGATGCCGGCGAAGACCAGCAGGAAGATGTTGATGAACTGCAGCGCCTCGCCGAAGTCCGACGACAGACTCTCGGCCTGCTCGGTCGCCGTCTTCACGTCGAACTCGTTCCCGACGACGGCGGCCACGCGGTCGGCCAGCACGTCGTCGTCGACGCCGTCCTCGGCCCCGACGCCGATGGCGGTGAACTGGCCGGGGGCGGTGAGCAGCTCCTGCGCCGTCGCGGCGTCGAAGGCCGTCAGCGACGCGCCGGCCAGCCCGCCCTCGTCACCGAAGCGGAACGTGCCGACGAGCTCGGCCTCGACGCGCGGCCCGGGGGTGAGCACGGTGACCGTGTCGCCGACCTGGTAGCCGGTCTTCTCCGCCGCGTTCGTGTCGATCATGATCTCGCCGGGGCCCGTGGCGGCCCGGCCGTCGACGAGCGTGGTGGGGGAGAGGGACTCCTCGGTGTCCCAGCTGATGCCAATCCCCGGCGCCCCGCCGGTGTCGAGCACCTCGCCGTCGGCGTCGAGGATGTAGACGCCCTCTGCCTGCACGCTGCCCTCGACGGCCGCGACGCCGTCGACCTGCGCGATCTCGTCAATCAGCGTGGCCGGGACGTAGGTCGCCGTCCCGCCGGTGCCGGTGCCCGCGAGGCCCTGGTCGAAGGCGGTGGCCCGGGTGACGTTGACGTCGGCCGCGGTGCTCTCGAACAGGTCGTTGAAGGTCTTGCTCAGCGTGTCGGTGAAGATCAGTGTCCCGACGACGAACGCGACGCCCAGCACGATCGCCAGCCCGGACAGCGCCAGGCGCACCTTGTGCGCCAGCAGGTTGCGCCAGGTGGTCCGCCACACGTCAGCGCACCCCGGCCCGGGAGGCGGCGTCGGTGGCGGCCGGCCGTGCGCTCCCGTCGGAGTCGAACGCCTTCAGCCGCTCCAGGACGCGCTCGGCCGTCGGCTCGAGCATCTCGTCGACGATCCGGCCGTCGGCCAGGAACAGCACCCGGTCCGCGTAGCCCGCGGCCTTCGGATCGTGCGTGACCATGACGACGGTCTGCTCCATCTCGCGCACCGAGCGGCGGAGGAACTCCAGGTCGTCGGCGCCGCTGCGGGAGTCCAGGTTCCCGGTCGGCTCGTCGGCGAAGACGATGTCCGGGCGGCCGGCCAGCGCCCGCGCGCAGGCGACCCGCTGCTGCTGGCCGCCGGAGAGCTCGGAGGGCCGGTGCGCCAGCCGCTCGCGGAGGCCGATGGTGTCGATGACCGTGTCCAGCCAGGCCTTGTCCGGCTTGCGGCCGGCGATGTCCATCGGCAGCGTGATGTTCTCCAGCGCGGTGAGCGTGGGGAGCAGGTTGAAGGCCTGGAACACGAAGCCGATCCGGTCGCGCCGCAGCACGGTGAGCGCCTTGTCGTCGAGCGAGCCCAGGTCGACGTCGCCGATGAACGCCTGGCCGTCGGACACCGAGTCCAGGCCGGCCATGCAGTGCATGAGCGTGGACTTGCCGGAGCCGGACGGGCCCATGATCGCGGTGAACCGGCCCCGCGGGAAGTCGACGTCGACCGCGTCGAGCGCGACCACGCGGGTGTCACCCTCGCCGTAGATCTTGGTGAGAGCGCGACCGCGGGCTGCGGGAGCGGTGGCGGGCGGCGTTCCGGGGAGGGACACGGGGGCTCCAGGGGAGAGGGGGGACGGGCGCGCCTGCGGTCAGGACGGTAGAGAAGACCTCCGACAGCCGGTAGGGCTTTTCGTCAGCACCCCCGGCCCCGGCCATCCGCGCCGCCCACGGGCGCGCTCCCGACCCGGCCGCAGCGGGCGGGCAGTGGACCGTACAGACTCGATGGGCGGACCCGGCATGACGGCGGCGGTCGACCTGCTCGCGCTCCCGGCCGTGTGGTCCTGCGCCGGTGCGGCTGCGGGGCTGCTCGTGGTCCTCGGTGGCGTGCTCTACGTCGCGGGCGCGGTGGGGTACCACCACCGTCGTCCCGACCCGTGCCCTGCCGTGTCCGGGTACCACGAGGTGTTCCACGCCCTGGTGTGCGCGGGGGCGACCTGCCACGTCGTCGCCGTGGCCCTGCTGATCGCCTGACCCCGGGCCTCCTGCTTGCCGCTACCCGGCAACGGGCCGGCACAGGTGGTGACCGGCGGGCGGTCTGTCGGGGGCCGCTCGGAACCGGCAGGGTCGGGGAGGCCCAGGTCGGTGAGCCCGAGGTGGTCGTCGGGCCGCCGGCCCTGGGGCCAGCGGAAGAGCCGGTCGTCCTCGGCGAGGGGCAGGTCGTTGATGCTGGCGTGCCGCCGGCGCATCAGGCCGTCCTCGTCGAACGCCCGGTTCTCGTTGCCCACAGCTCCTTGATCAGCCGGTACTCCAGCTCGCGGGCCCACTTGCGGGTCAGGAACGCCACGATCTCCGCGCGGCCGGTCACGAACTCCGCGCGGTTCCGCCACCGCGAGTCGGCGGTGTAGGCCCCGGCCACCTTCTCCGGATCGCGGGTGTTCCACGCGTCCTCGGCCAGCCGCACCTTCTGCACCGCGGTCTCACGGGTGAACGGGGGCAGCGGTGGGCGGGTCACGAGCCCGCCCCCACGCTGCGCGGGGAGCGCGCGAGGAAGTCCGCGGCGATCTGGTCCAAGGTGGCCCAGCGGACGTCGTCGTGACCACCTCGCCCGCGAAGACGCCGCGGGAGAGGTCGGCGGGGGAGTCCTCCCCGCCGTACGAGCCGAGCCAGCCGCCGACGGCGTCGATGTCGACGCCGAGGGCCACGCAGATCTCCTTGCTCATGGTGCGCTCCTTCCGGTGGATCACACCGGGCCCGGCAACGGGTCAGGCGGCGAGGTGGGCGGTCAGGACCCGCTGCGGATCGTCGGGGGCGACGGCGAGGGCAGCGGCCAGGAGCAGCCGGCCCTGCCAGGGGCTGAGGTCCCCGCCGAACACGGCGCCGGCGCGGGCCAGCCGGGCGCCGCCACCGGCGTAGAGGGGCAGGACCGGGCCGGTCGGCACGCGCGAGCAGACCAGGACGGGGACACCGCGGGCGACGAGCTCCTCGGCCGCCTCGGCGATCGGCGGCGGGACGTTGCCGGCGCCGAACGCCTCCAGCACCACCCCGGCCGCGCCGGCGGCGACCGCCGCCTGCAGCAGCGCGGCGTCCGCGCCCAGGTAGCAGGCGACGACGTCGACCCGGGGCAGCTGCTCCCCGAGGTCGAGGGCCAGGGGTGCGCGCCGGGAGGGCCTGCCGAGGGGGAGGATCGACTCCCCGGCCAGCCGGAGCACCGGCCCCCGGCCGGGTGCGTCGAAGGCTCCGCTGCGCAGGGTGTCGACCTTGCGCACGCCGGCGGCGGCGAAGGCCAGGCCGTCGAAGCAGAGCAGCACGCCGAGGTCGCGGGCCGCGGGGGAGGAGGCGACCCGCAGCGCGGCGGCGAGGTTGGCCGGCCCGTCCGGCGCGGGGCTGTCGAACGGGCGCTGGGAACCGGTGAAGACGATCGGGCGCGGATCGTCGTGCACCAGGTCCGCGAGGTAGGCCGACTCCTCCATGGTGTCGGTCCCGTGAGTGACGACGACGCCGTCCACCCCCGCGGTCAAGCAGCGCCGGGCCTCGGTCACCAGGGCGCGGAGGTCCGACGTCGTGAGCGCGAAGCTGCCGACGGCGCCCAGGTCGCCGGTCGTGACGGTCAGGCCGACCATCGGCCCGGCCGAGGCGAGCAGCTGCGCGGCGGGCGTGGTCGCCGACAGGCCGGCGTCGGTGTGCCGGCTGGCGATGGTGCCGCCCGTGGCGAGCAGGTGGACCCGGGGCACGCGACCTCCTCCCGCCCCGCTCGGTCCGGGGCGACGACGTCGCCCCACGGTCCTCCCCTGGGCGGGCATCGGCGACCGGGAGGGGTGGGCGCGCCGGGTCGAGGGCGACGCCGATCCGCCCCCGGGACTTCATCCGGCCGGGGGAGTGCACTCGCGGGCCGGTGCGGGGACCCTCGGTGTCCTGGGGCGACGGTGCGGTCGCCGCCCCGACGTGGCGACGCCGCCACGTCGTCCGCGGGGGGCGAGAGGTGGCCGTGCCGATGGCCGAGGAACCGAGCGCCGTGCTGCTCGTCCGCGTCTGGCTCGAGGGCGAGGAAGGGTCGTTCCGGGCGCGGCTGTCCGGCATCGGCGGACAGGACGACGGCACGACCGTCGCGGTGGCGGCATCCCCGGAGGGCGTGGTCGCGGCCGTCGAGCAGTGGCTGGCCGTCTTCCTCCGGCCGGACCGGAACGAGCCGGGCCGATAGCCCTATGACAACTCGCCCCCGTCCTGTCACTGTTGCGGGTGGTCGCTCAGCCGACCGGAGGGGGACGACGGCGATGACGGTCCACGCGCCACGGGTCACCTTGCTCGACGGGTTCGGGATCCGTAATGGCTCGGGCCCCGGGGACCTCGCGCCCGAACTGCCGCACGCCGTCCAGCGGCTCGTCGCCCACCTCTGCCTGTCGACGCACCCGCCCCGGGCCGCGCTGGCCGGCGAGCTGTGGCCGGATGTGTCCGAGGGGCACGCGCACGGCAGCCTGCGGTCGGCCCTGTGGCGCCTGCAGAAAGCGGTGCCCGGCCTCGTCCGCGCCACCGGTGACCACCTCGACCTGGCCGACGGGGTGGGGGTCGACGTCCACGAACTCGGGCACTGGGCCGAGCGCGTCCGGAACCCGCACGTCCCCCTGGAGCAGGTCGAGGTCCCCGCCGCCGGACTGCGGGGGGAGCTCCTGCCGGGGTGGTACGACGACTGGGTCCTGCTCGAGCGCGAGAGCCTGCGGCAGGTGCGTCTGCACGCCCTCGAACGGGTCGCGTCCCGGCTCGCGGCCGCCGGCCGTTACGGCGACGCGCTGGAGGCGGCCTACGCCGCGGTGCGCGCGGAGCCGCTCCGCGAGAGCGCACACCGGACGGTGGTCTGCGTGCACCTGGCCGAGGGCAACGTGGCCGAGGCGCTCCGGGCCTACGAGGGGTTCCGCGCGCTGCTCTCCGAGGAGTTGGGTGTGCCGCCCAGCAGCCACATGCGGCGGCTGGTCGTGCAGTTCGCCGGGCAGTCCTGAGCGCAGGCCGCGGGCCGTGACCGGGGAGGAGGTGGAGCGGGTGGTGATGGTGCTGTTCGACCTGGGCGAGACGCTGGAGTCCGGCGGGGCGCTCCGGGACGGAGCGCTGGACACGCTGCAGGAGCTGGCCGCTCTCCGCGACCGGGGCCGCCCGGCCGCCGTCCTCTGCCTGCTCTCGGACACCCGTGTCCCGGCTGACGCCGCCGACGTCGCCGCGGTGCGCGCGGAGTACCTCGGCCTGCTCGACGCCCTGGGCATCCGCGCCTTCTTCGAGCCGGTGTCCCGGCGGGTCACGCTGTCGGCCGAGGTGGGAGTGCGCAAGCCGGCCGCGGCGGCCTTCCGGGCAGCGGTGGCCCGGGCCGGTCCGGGTCTGCGCTTCGACGACGTCGTGTTCGTCACGGAGAACGCCGTCCACGTGCGGGCGGCGCGGCGCCTCGGCATGGCCGCGGTCCAGGTGCGGCCGGCCGGAGCAGCCGGTGCCGCAGGCGCGGAGCTCCCCGACGTCCTTCCCGTCGTGCGCGACCTCCTGGCGGCCGCCGGTTGACGCTCCGGTGACGCCCGGAGTCCTAGCCTGCGACCCTGCGGGGGGCGTCCGGAGGAGTGCGTCATGCCCCAGCGGCTGGTCCTGTGCTGCGACGGCACGTGGAACACGGCGGACCAGCAGCACGAGGGGCGGCCCTGCCCCACCAACGTCACGCGCTTCGCCCTCGGGGTCGCCGAACGGGGCGAGGACGGCGTGACGCAGCGGGTCTACTACCAGCGCGGGGTCGGCACCGGCCCGGGTGAGCGCCTGCGGGGCGGGGCCTTCGGCGTGGGCCTGTCCCGCCACGTGCAGGACGCCTACCGGTTCCTCGTGGAGTACTACGAGCCGGGCGACGAGCTCTTCCTCCTCGGTTTCAGCCGCGGCGCGTACACCGCCCGCAGCACCGCCGGCCTGGTGCGCAACTGCGGCATCCTGCGCCGCGAGCACGCGGGGCGCCTGGAGGAGGCGTACGCCCTGTACCGGTCGCGGACCTCGCACCCCCGGGACCTGGAGTCCCAGCTGTTCCGGCGCTCGTTCAGCCACGAGAGCCGGATCCGCTTCCTCGGCGTGTGGGACACCGTCGGCGCGCTCGGCATCCCGGCGCTCGGCCTGGGGCTGTCGAGGCTGGTCAACCACCGCTGGGAGTTCCACGACACCCGGCTGAGCAGCACCGTCGACGCCGCCTGCCAGGCGCTGGCCGTCGACGAGAAGCGGAAGCCCTTCGCCCCCGCGCTCTGGGACCACGAGACGGTCGCCGACCGTCCGGGGGTGGAGCAGGTCTGGTTCAGCGGCGACCACAGCGACGTCGGCGGTGGGCACGCCACCTCCGAGCTCGCCGACATCACGTTGCTGTGGATGGTGGACCGGGCGCGATCCTGCGGCCTCGGCTTCCGGGAGGACGCCTACCGCCGTCCGGCCGACGGGGGGCCGCGGACCTACGACGGCACGACCTTCCCCGTCGACCCCGACCCCCTGGGCCCGCTGCACGACTCGCGGACGTCGTTCTTCCGGCTTCTCCGCCCCTACGAACGGCCGATCGGCGCCGGGGACGTGGACTCGGAGTCCGTCGCCTCCAGTGCGGTCACGAGGCGCACCGACGGCCGCGCGCGGTACGCCCCCCGCCCGCTCGTCGCCTACCTGCACGGCCGGCCACGGGTCACCGAGGTGCCGCTGCGGGTTCCTCCGCCCGGCTCCCGGTCCGTTCCGCCTCGCGCAGCGGCGGTCGGCACGACCAGGTGACCGCCCCCGGGGTGCCGGGGAACGGCCGGTGGCGGAGGGCCTCGACGCCGACCAGGTGCGGCCGCTGGTCCGGGTTCTCGCGGAGGACCCCCACCTGGCCCCGGTCGGGAACTGACTGGCCCGGGGCGTGGTGGCCCGGGCCGGGCCGGGCGCGCGGCGCGCGGTGCAGCCGGGCGGCACCGGCGCGCGGGCGCCGGGAGGTGCGGGGGTGCCTGGTGACGGTGGCGTGACGGCCCCGGCGTGAGCTGACGGCATGACCGGGGTGCTGCAGATCGACGTGCACGGGGGCTATGACCCGGCGTTCCTGGGCGTGGACGTCCCGGTCCCGGTGCCGGTCGACGGCGTCCTCGCGGACGTGACACCCACGGTGGACGGCGGCACGCTCGTGCAGCACGAGCACTTCTCGCTGCAGATGAGCGCCTCGCGCCGCTTCGCCCTGTGGGTGGGGTGGAACATCGACGGCGGCCGTCTCCGAGCGCTCAGCCGCCGAGGGCACGGGTTCGTCCGGGATTCCCGGATCGCCGCCGGCGCCCAGGTGGGCGACGACCTGTACGCGGGCAACCGCCTGGACCGAGGCCACATCGCCCGCCGGGCCGACCTGCTCTGGGGGGATCCCGCCGAGGCCGAGCGCGCCAACCACGACTCGTTCTACTTCACCAACATCGCGCCCCAGCTCGACGACTTCAACCAGAGCACGCAGGACGGCGTCTGGGGCCGGCTCGAGGACGCCGTCTTCGCCGACGTGGACGTGCAGGACCTGCGGGTCAGCCTCTTCGGCGGGCCGGTGTTCGCGGCCGACGACCGCTCCTACCGCGGGGTGCGGCTGCCCCGCGAGTACTGGAAGGTCGTCGTCTTCCGGGAGACCGGTCCCCTCCGGGCGCGGGCCTTCCTCCTGACCCAGGCCCTGGATCGCCTCGAGCTGCTGGACCTCGACGAGTTCCGGGTCTTCCAGCTCGCCGTCCCGGAGGTGGAGGCACGCACCGGCCTGCGGTTCCCGGACGTGCTGCACGCCGCCGACACGGGTGCGCTGCCCGCTCTCACCGGGACCCGCGCGCCGCTGGGCAGCCCCGCCGACATCCGCTGGTGAGCTCCCGGGGACCGGTGGCTCAACCCACCTCCACCTGCAGGTCGCCGTCGTCGGGGTAAGGCTCGGCGAGGGCGCCCCCGGGCAGGAACTGCGCGCGGAAGTCCAGCCGCGCGCCCGGGCCGGCGCCGGCCAGCAGGTCGCGGCGGAAGGCCACCCTCAGGTCCTCGCCGAGCCGGCCGGACAGCAGGTCGGCCTTCTCCTCGACGGGCGCCGCCGCCGTCACGTGCACGACGACGGCGTCCCAGCCGGCCCGACGCGGGTCCGGTTCCCGGGCGACCAGCCGCCCCGAGAGCCGGGTCAGGTTCTCGACCGCCTGCACCACGTCCGGATCCGTCGTGGCGGCCTCAGCCGGTGACCGTCCCGCCGGCGACCATCAGCCGCTTCAGGGACTCCAGGTCGGACTCCAGGTTGGCCAGAGCGGTGGTGACCTCGCCGTTCGAACGCGGACCGGGAACGAGGGCCCGCTCCGCGGCCGCGGTGCCGGCCCCCTGCGACGCGGCCGGACCCACCGACACCGTCGCGGTCATCGTCGGCCCGGGCGCGGAGATCTCCGTGATCGACACGGCGGTGTCCTGGCCGGCGTAGGAGCGGGTGCTCGGCGTCGACGTCGGCGTCAGCGCGGTGGTGGCGCTGGTGCCCGGGTAGCAGTCGCCCGCGTCCCCGCGGTTGCGGTTGCGCTCGAGGTCCCGCTTCCCGTCGGCCTGCACCAGCCCGACCAGGTAGTGGTTCTCGTCGGCGTTGCTCTGCTGCTCGTCGTCGACGTGCCAGACCAGCAGGCCGCCGCCCGGGATGAGGGCGTCGTAGCCGCTCTGCGGCCGGTTCTCCACCAGGAAGTACTCCGGGCCCCGCTTCCCGGCGCGCCAGAGCCGGTGCACGGTGCGGCCGGCCTTGACGTCCTGGAAGGTGACCGTCCCCGTGCTGTCGACGTCGACCGAGGACACCCAGCCCTGCTGGAGCTTGCACCAGGCCGACGGGTGGGCCGGCAGGTCACCGCCGCCGTTCCAGGACCCGCCGCCCATGAGGCACCAGTTCCCGACGCCCTCGGAGGTGTCGTCGATGTCGTAGAGGTCCGGCAACCCGAACAGCAGGTGGCCGAGCTCGTGCGCGCTGACGCCGATCCGGGCGTCCTCCGGGATGGTCAGGTAGGCGAAGATGCGGGTGGCATCGGCGGCGTACTCCTCGGGCAGGACCCACTTGTGGGACCAGATGTCCCCCGGTTCGCCCGTGGCCTCGCCGCCCCGGCCGGCGTGTACGACGACGAATGCGTCGACGTACCCGTTGCCGTCGTTGTCGTAGGGCCCGAAGTCGACCTTCCGGTCGGCGGCCTTCGCCGCGTCCCGGGCCATCAGGTGCGCGCGCGGCGTGCCGGTGGGCCGGCCGATCCCGAAGTTGTCATTGGCGTACCAGGACAGCTTCCTGGGGAGCCGGAGCGGTCCCACCACCTCGCCCTCGAGCTCGATCAGGCCGCCGCTGACCTCGCGGTAGTACTCCGCGACGCTGCCACGGGGGAGCACCCCCGTGGAGAAGAACAGGTCGGAGAAGTGCTGCGGCGTCTGGGTCATGGGCCGGTCGGCGAAGTCCGCGAGCACGACGACGACCCGCACCTTCCCCCGCAGGGGAGCCCGTTCCGCCGCCGCGCGCGTGATGCTGCGGCTCGACGTGTCCAGCGGGAACCGGTCCGGCGGGATGATCGTCCCGTCGTCGAAGCCCGGCCAGCGCGGCCGCCGGGGCATCGTGAGCTGCCGCAGCAGCGGCGACTCCTCGTCGGCGCGGAACTGTCGCAGCTCGTCGCGCAGGCGCTCCCGCAGCTCCGGGCTGGACGCCACGGCGCACAGGTCCTGCCACACCGCAACGGACATGGTGCATCTCCGCTCTCATCGGATCCGGTCCGGCCATGCTCGGCGGGGCCCCGTCACCCCGGCGTCACCGCCGCGTCACCGCCGCCTCGGAGCCGCGTCACCGCGGACCACGAAGTCCCCCGTCGGTGACGGAGCGGTGACGCTCTCGGCGCGACGCTGACGGGCGGACGTCCCGGACCGGGGCCCGGACGCCGAACCCGGGAGAGGTCGCATGTCCATCCGAACGCTCCACTGCATCGTCCCGCCGCACGTCCTGGACCACCTGCGGCACAGCAGCGACGCCGCCGTCCGCGAGGCGGCCTTCAGGACCATGCTGGACACCACGCTGCTGCGCGGGCAGCGCTCCGTCCGCAGTGCCGTGCTGGCGGCGGGCGCCCCGGCGCAGGGCCGGCGGACGGTGTTCGACTGCCGGACCTCCTCGAACCTGGCCTCCGCGGTGCTGGCCCGCAGCGAGGACGGCGCCGAGGCCGGCGACGTCTCGGTCAACCGCGCCTTCGACGGGCTCGGGAGCACCCGGGACTTCTTCGCCCAGGTCCTGCAGCGCAATTCGATCGACGACCGGGGCATGCGGCTGGACGGGTACGTCCACCGCGGCGTCCGCTACAACAACGCCTTCTGGGACGGTCAGGAGATGGTCTTCGGCGACGGGGACGGGCGGATCTTCAGCGACTTCACCGGATCCCTCGACGTGATCGGCCACGAGCTGACCCACGGCGTCACGGAGTACACGGCGAACCTGGAGTACCACCTGCAGTCCGGCGCCCTCAACGAGTCGCTGTCCGACGTCTTCGGCTCGCTGGTGAAGCAGTGGGTGGGGCAGCAGACCGCCGACCAGGCGGACTGGCTGATCGGTGCCGACGTCTTCACCCCCGGCGTGGACGCCGACGCGCTGCGCTCGCTCAGCCGGCCCGGGGAGGCCTACGACAACGCCCTCCTCGGCAAGGACCCCCAGCCGGCGCACATGCGCGACTTCGTCGAGCTGCCCGACACCGAGGGCGGCGACAACGGCGGCGTGCACATCAACTCCGGCATCCCGAACAAGGCGTTCTTCCTGACCGCGACCGGGATCGGGGGCTACGCATGGGAGGCGCCCGGCCGCATCTGGTACGAGTCGCTGCGCGCCTCCACCTCGACGACGGACTTCCAGGCGTTCGCCGACACGACGGCCGGCAAGGCGGGCGAGCTGTTCGGGCAGGACGGCGTCGAGCAGCAGGCGGTGGTCTCCGCATGGAGCGGCGTCGGCATCACCGTGAGCGGCACCTCGACGGGCACGAAGCCGCCGGCCGACTCCGGCGCGCTCGCGGAGCTGACCCGGCAGGTGGCCGAGCTCGCCCACCAGGTGCAGGCGCTCGCGCAGGAGGTGCACGGCAAGTCCCCGGCCAAGGGGAACGGCAAGGCCCCGGCCAAGGGGAAGGGCAGCCGGACGACGTCCGCGCGGGGGTGAGGAGGGCCAGACTCCCCGCATGAAGGTCACCCTCGCGACGCACGGCGGGCTGGCTGCCGGGCTCCGGCTCGGCAGCGCACCCGTCGTGGTCGACGGCGCCCAGCTCCCCGACGCCGACGCCCGGCGGCTCGACGAGCTCGTCGGGGCGGCCCGGGCGGAGCCCGACCCCCCGCCTGCGGGCGGCTCCGCGCGGGACGCGATGAGCTACACCGTGACGGTGGAGGGCGCGGGCGACTCCGGGGTCCTGCGCCGGTCCGACGACGCCATGACGCCGGCGTTCGCCGCGCTCCTGGACTGGCTGGGCAGTCGGCCGTCCTGAACCCCGGAGCTCGTCGGCCGTGACGGGGCGGTGACGCCCACCGGGCAGCGTGGCGGCGTCCGATGTGACGCCCGTCCGGGAGCGCCGTGCCCAGGCCGTTCCGACCGGTGTCGAGATCCCGAGCCGACGAGGAGCCGATCGACGTGACAGCCACCCAGCAGCGAGCCAGTGGCCGCACGGCCACCAAGCCGAGCGCGCCCGTCCAGGTCCCGGCGGAGAACCCCGCCATGGAGACCGCGCTGGACGCGCGAGGCGGCGTCGGCCTCTACGGCGCCTTCAGCATCGAGAACTTCTGCAGCGCCGGCCCGCTCAGCCTCACCCACGACGACACGGCGGGATTCCTCGCCTACACCGAACAGTTCCACCCCCGGAACTTCTGGTACCAGGACGCCGGGGTGCAGGCGTGGGCCTACTACGAGGACTTCGACAACTGGCAGGACATCTACGGCATGGATGCCGCGACCACGGTCTACCACTGCGGTCACGGCGGGATGGACGCCAACGGGGTGTTCTACGTGCCGATGGGTTCGGCCTGGGCCGGCAACGACTGCACGGTGAACTCCACGATGATGCGGCTGGGGAACGAGCGGGCCCGGTACGTGTTCTGGTCCACCTGCGAGTCGCTGCGGGTGCTCGGCGGGCACAGCCCGATCCGCACCTGGTCGGCGGCCAACCAGGGCCTCCGCATGATCTTCGGGTTCGAGACGGTCAGCTGGGACGACGCCCGTTACGGGTCCGGCTTCTGGAACCACTGGAAGCGCGGGGAGAGCCTCACGTCGGCCTGGCTGAACGCGAGCTGGGACATCGCGCACGACCAGGCACCGAGCGTCTCGGCGAACGGGGCCACCGCACAGGAGGCGCAGAACCGGCTGGACAACGAACGGTTCTTCGACGGCGCCCGCGCCAGCACCGCGTGGTGGCAGTGGCGCTGGTACAACACGCGGGCCAGCGCCGTCCGGGAGGGCGTGCACGCGCTCCCGGACGATCCGCGGCGCGCGGTCCTGGCGCCGGCGGGTGCCCGCTCGCTGGCCGACCTCGCCGACCGGTTCCGCGTGGACCGGGGCGCGGTGCGGCAGGCGCCCGGGATGACGTCCGTCGGCTCGGCCGAGCGCCGGCTGCACATCGACGACCAGGGCGTCCTGAGCGCCACCCTCGCGCCGGCCGACCGGGGGAACCGCACTCCGCTGGCCCGCAGCGAGGCACTGGCCCAGGCGGAGGGGGCGGTGCGCTCCTACGGCCTGGACGCCGACGGCCCGCTGGTCCTGGACCGGGTGGTGCCGGTCATGGAGGCCGGAGGGACCGACACCGGGGACGGCCACGTGGACGAGCCGGTCACGGTCGGCACCATGGTCCAGTTCCGCCAGCTGATCAACGGGCTGCCCGTCGTCTCGCCCGCTGCCGGTGCGGTGCGCGTGACCGTGGACAACGGCGGCACCGCGACCCACCTGCAGGCCGGCACGCGCAGGGTCGAGCAGCTCTCCGACCGGCCCCGCTCGATGGGCGCGGCACCGGTCCCGCCGGGCGCCCGCACGGCACCCGACGGGCCGCAGGACCCGGAGATCGCGCTCGGACGCGCATTCAGCCGGCGGATGCGCGACCTGGTGGCCCGCGGCGGCGCACCGACCAGCTACAGCGTCGTCCCGGGCACGATGGAGATCGGTTACGACGTCGACGGATCCGAGGCGACGGTCGTCGCGCAGCGGGCGGTGGAGCTGGAGTTCGAGGGCGGCTACCGCAAGCGGTACTGGGTGAAGGCGACGCTGTTCGGCTGAGACCGACGCCGGGCGGGAAGGAGCGGGATGGCCAGGTGGACCCGGGCGGACGTGGAGTCCGTCCTCGCCGCGCCGGCCCGCTCCCTCAACGGCGCGGACCTGCAGGACGCCGACCTCTCGGGACTCGATCTCACCCGGGCCGACCTGGCCTACGCCCGGCTGCGCGGCGCCGACCTGGAGGGGGCGGACCTGCGGGACGCCGTGCTGTTCGCCGCCAAGGCCCCGGGCGTCCGGCTGAAGGACGCCGACCTGCGCGGGGCGAACCTCACCGCGGCCGACCTCACCGGTGCAGACCTGCGCGGAGCCCGGCTCGACGGCGCCACCCTCGCGGGGACCGACGTCACCGGCGCCGTCCTGGATCCGGGGCTCGACCTGCCGGCGCGTGGAGCGATCGCGACGCCGGCCTCCGGCGGCGGGGACTAGACCCAGAGCTCGAACTGGATCCCGTCGGGGTCCTCGAAGGAGACGAACCGGCCGAGGTCCAGCTCGCGCACGGGGGAGTGCGGCACACCGAGCTCGTCGAGGTGGGCGATCCACCGGTCGAGCTCGTCGGTGTCGGCCACCTTGAACGCCAGGTGGTCCAGCCCGGTGCGCCGGTGGTCGAACGGCTCGGACGTCCGGTCATCGGGCTGGCACAGGCCGAGGACGAAGAAGCTCGAGGGCTCGAGCAGCAGGATCCGGGGGGAGCCGGCGTCCTCGGCGCCGTACCGGCGGAGTTCCTGCAGGCCGAGCACGCGCTGGTACCAGGCGGCGCTGGCCTCCATGTCCCGGACGGTGAGGGCGAGGTGGGAGGTTCCGGAGAGGGAGGGCATCCCGCGATCCTGGCAGCCGGAGCGTCCCGGCGTCCCGGCGTTCCGGCTACGGGCCGTCGGTGACGACGCGGTCGCGGCCCTGCGCCTTGGCGCGGTAGAGCAGCGCGTCGGCGCGGCCGAGCAGGGCGGCCGGGGACTGGTCGGCCGAACCGGTGACGCCCGCGACGCCGATGCTGACGGTGACGGGCAGGTGGCCCACGACGTCGTCCCAGGGATGCCCGGCGATGAACCGGCGGAGGTCCTCGGCCAGGGCCGCGGCCTGCTCGGCGGCGGTGTCCACCAGGACGAGGAGGAACTCCTCGCCTCCCATGCGGGCGGCGAACGACCCACCCAGGGCCCGGGCGCCGTCCGCGGGCACCGCCGACTGGAGCAGCCCGGCGACCCGGCGCAGCACGGCGTCGCCGACGTCGTGACCGAAGGTGTCGTTGACCCGCTTGAAGTGGTCGAGGTCGACCAGCGCGATGCTCACCGAGGCCGCGGGCAGGCTCCCGGGACCCAGCAGCCGGGCCAGCTGCTCGTCGATGTGCCGGCGGTTGTAGAGGCCGGTCAGAGGGTCCCGGAGCGACAGCTCCCGGTAGCGCCGGGACTGCCGCCGCGCCTCGCCGGTCTCGTACATGGCCTGGATCGCACGTGCGCGGGCGTCCCGCTGGGCCGACTGCAACTGCATCAGCTGCTCGTGGAAGAGCTTGTGCTCGGTGAAAGCGGTGCGGTGGTCGCCGAGGGCGGCGTGCAGTTCGGCCTGCTCCTGACGGGCGCGCACCCGGATGGCGGTCAGGCCGTGCCGGTCGCAGCGGGCCACGCACTCGTCCAGGACCGCACGCGCCCCGTCGAGCCGGCCCAGCCGGCGGCGCACCTCGGCCAGGGTCAGCAGGAAGTCCGCGCCGGCGTCGCCGTCGGTGGAGGACTCCAGCAGCTCGGGCGACAGCCCCGGCAGCAGCACCGCCTCGGCGTCCTCCAGCCGGCCCAGGCCGATGAGCACCCGGCCGAGGGTGTCCAGTCGGCCCACGCCCAGCGACTCGCCGAACTCGGCCGAGCGGGACTCCAGATCCTGGGCGATGGGCAGCGCCTCCTCGAACCGGAAGAGCAGGGTCTCGATGTAGGCCCAGTTGTTCAGCACCACCAGCTCGCGGTGGGCGTCGCCGAGCTCGTGGGTGAGCGCCAGCACGTCGGCGTAGCGCAGCGACGCCGAGGTGTCCCCGTGCTGTCCGAGGCAGTCGGCCAGCCGGAGGGAGTGGTCGATCCGCAGCTCGGGCGGGGCGCCGTCGTCCATCAGGTCGACCGCCTCGACCGCGTGCTCCAGCGCGGTGGCGGAGTCGCCGAGCTCCTGGAAGATCGCGGCGAGGACGTAGGCGCTGCGGGCCCGCAGGAAGGGCCGTTGCTGCTCGGTCGCCCAGCGGCGGACCTCCTGGGCGATCCGGCCGGCCTCGGCGTGGTCGCCCTGGCACCGGACCATGTCGGCCATGACCAGCTGCGCACGCAGGCGCACCTCGGTCAGGTCCGGCCCGTCGGCCTCCGCGGCCACCCGCTCGGCCCGCTCGGTGATGCCGCCGACCTCGAACCGGGAGAGCGCCTCGAGCTCGGTGACCTCCGCGGTCAGCCGCTGGACCAGGTCGTCGTCATGGCCCGGGCCCGGCAGCTCCGCGTCGACGACGGAGAGGGAAGGCATGGTTCCTCCTTCGGCCGGTCGGACCGGAAACCTGAGCGCTCCGGGCGAGCCTCCTCCCAAGGGGGCAGCGTGGAGCTCCGTACGCCCGCCCGCTCCGCGACGGCGAAGCCGAGCGTCGAGAACACCGGTGAGGTGCTCGCACCCGAGCAGGTGGCCACGCCGCGCTCGCGCTGGCCGCGCGGCCCGCTGGCGGGCTCTGCGTCACGGGCGGGCTGTCGAGTCCCAAGGCGCGTTCCGGCTCAGAGCCGTGAAGCGGCGCCGGAGCCCGTCGCCGGCGTGGAGATCCGTCGGCCGCGCACCACGGTCATGTGCAGGGCGATGTAGCAGTGGTTCGCGGTGGGTGCCCACGGCGGTATCCCGAGGGCGTCCAGGGCCGTGACCCTGGACGGGTCGCTGATCAGCCTGGACGGACCGACGACCGTGACGTTCCACCCGGTCCGTGCGGCCACGTCGTAGTCGTCGACCTCGAGAGCCAGCACTGCTCCCCGGCTGCCGGCAGCCATCCCGCTGCCGCGTTCGGAGGGGATCAGCAGGTCGCTCCCGCGCATCGCGAACGAGGCCGGCTGTATCGCGGGCAGCGCCCCCTCGGTGAAGGCCACCCGGGCCATCGAGGCGGTCGCGAGCAGCGCCCGGCATTCGGCCTCGTCGAGCACGTCCACCCGTCGCTCGCCCTCGGCGGCGGTCATGGCCCCCGCCTGTCGCGGTCGGAGCGGTCCATGCCGGCGGGTCGTCCCCTCGGTCGGTGACTGGGGTGTGCGCGTGGTCAGCCTAGGAACGGGAGACGCCCCGTCCCAGGGTCGCCGGGCGCTGACCGGCGGGACCTCGTTCCCTGGCCCGGCTCCGCGGCCCGGCGACCTACCGTGCTCCCATGACCACCCTCCCCGCCGGCCGCCGCGATCTCCGCACCCTGGTGCGGCGCCATCCCGGCGTCCGCCGGCCCGACCAGCTGACCCCGGGTGAGCGCGCCGCCGACCGGCTGCGCAACGGGATGGGCTCGTGGGGGTTCGTGTTCGCGGCCCTGCTCTTCCTGGCCGGCTGGATGATCGGCAACGGTTCCAGCGGGTTCGATCCCTACCCGTTCATCCTGCTCAACCTCATCCTGAGCTGCCTGGCTGCGATGCAGGGAGCCATCCTCCTGATCGCGGCCCGCAGGTCGGACCAGATCGCGGCGGAGATGGCCGCGCACGACTACGCGGCGGACACCGACAGCGAGGAACTGCTCGGGGAGGTCCGGGCGCTGGTCCGTTCCATCCACCGGCAGGTCGGAGCAGGCGACCCGGTCGTGGACGACTTCGCCCCGACGACCCAACGTGTCCTCCTGTCCCGGAGCGCGACGAGCGCCGCCCGGTCGGCCGCCGGCTGACCCCGTCGCTCGGGACGTCAGTCGGCCCGTGAGCGACCAAGGTCCGTGGTCATCCGTCGCCAGCGGTGCAAGGTTCGTCACGTCTCGTCGGAAGCCGTCGCCCTTCGCGTCGGCCGGCGAGCGGTGAAGAGGCCTCCCGTGACCGAGGAACGCACTCCTTATCCCGTGCGGGTCGACGCCGCACTGGACGCCGGGTTGTCCCGCGGGCTCTGGCTGGTGAAGTGGCTGCTGCTGATCCCGCACTACGTCGTGCTGCTCTTCCTCTGGCTCGCCTTCCTCGTCGTCAGCGTCCTCGCCTTCGTCGCGATCCTGGTCACCGGGCGCTACCCGCGGGGCCTGTTCGACTTCAACGTCGGGGTGCTCCGCTGGAGCTGGCGGGTGCACTACTACGGCTACGGCGCGCTGGGGACCGACCGGTACCCGCCGTTCACCCTTGGTGACGTCCCCGACTACCCGGCGCACCTCGACGTGCCGTACCCGGAACAGCTCTCGCGCGGGCTGGTCCTCGTCAAGTGGTGGCTGCTCGCGCTGCCGCACTACCTGGTGATCGGGGTCTTCGCCGGCGGCGGGCTGTGGCTCACCGGCCGCTCCGCGGTCGACGGCAGCGGAAGCGACGGGTGGGCCGCGGGCGGGCTCATCGGACTGCTCGTGCTGATCGCCGGGGTCGTCCTGCTCGTCCGCGGGAGCTATCCCCGGTCGCTGTACGACTTCGTCCTCGGCATGGACCGATGGGTCCTGCGGGTCGTGACGTACGCCGGTCTGATGACCGACAGCTATCCGCCCTTCCGCCTGGACATGGGGGGCACCGACCCCGACCCCCTGCGACCCGGGCCGGTGCCCGGAGCCCCCGGCGGCCCGGGGGCACACTCGCCGCCCGCACCCGGCCCGTCCGGTGCGGAGCGCACCGCGCCCCCGGGACACCGGTGGACCGTCGGCCCGGTCGTCGCTCTCGTGCTGGGTGTGCTCGTGGTGCTGCCGTCGACCGGTTTGCTGACCGCCGGTGTCGGACTGCACTGGGTGAACCAGACCCAGCGCGAGGACGGGTGGCTCACCAGCGACGACGAGCTGGTGTCCACTGACGGCTATGCCCTGGTCACCGACGACGTCAGCCTGGACGCCGCCGGGGAGGAGTGGATCGTCGACGACCTGATCGGTGAGCTCCGGCTGGAGATGACGGCCGCCGACCCCGACGTCGCCCTGTTCGCAGGGATCGCGCCCACCCGTGCAGTGCGCGACTACCTGGCGGGCGTGGGGCGGAGCGAACTCGGCACCGTGGGACCGGGGAACGACTTCGCGGGCCCGGACGGGTTGACCGACGTGGCCGGCGGGCCCCCCGCCCTGCCGCCGGCCGAGCAGGACTTCTGGGTCGCGCAGGCCGCCGGGAGCGGAACGGAGACCCTGCAGTGGACCCCCACCGCCGGTGACTGGACCGTCGTCGTGATGCGGGCCGACGGCTCGGCCGGCGTGGACACCAGGCTGGCGGTCGCGGCGACCGTGCCGGGGTTGACGACGGTGGCCTGGGGGCTGCTCGGCGCCGGTGCGCTCCTGCTGGGCGTCGGAGGCCTGATCATCGGACTGGCCCTGCGCCGGGCACGCTCGACCGGCAGGCCGCCGACGACCTGGACGCCCCCGGCGCCGGCCGACGACGGCCCCGTGCTCATCGGCAGCCCCGGCGGCCCCCGGTGAGCACCGTCCGGGGACCGGTCGTGCTCGGGGTCGACGGCTCGCCGGGCGGCCGCACGGCCCTGGAGTGGGCATGGGCCGCTGCCGAGAGACGGGGGGCACCGCTGCGGGTCGTCTCGGCGTTCCCCGTCGACGACTACGAGGCGCGGTCGACGGCCCTGGTGGGGCGGTCGTCGGGCTGGATCACTCCGGTACCGCCCGAGCCGCTCTCGCGCACGCCGTCGAGTTCGGCGACGAACTGGGCGCGGAGGTGGAGGCGGTGCTCGCGGTCCAGCCGCCGGTCCGGCGGAGCGAAGTGGACGTGATCCCCCCGCTGCCGCAGCCCAGGGGGGCGCTGGCCCGAGCACAGGACACGACCGAGCGGAGCGAGGGGCGTCCGCCTCCTCGGCGATCAGTGGTTGCCCTCGAGCGTCGGGACGAGGAGCGCCCTGGCCGCCCGGTTCATCACCCGTTCCTCGTCGGCGGTCACGACCACGGTGCGCACCGGGGCACCGGGCCGGCTGATGTCACCGGGCACCGGTGCGGCCGGGTCGAGCGCGACACCGAGGTGATGCAACCGGTCGGTGACCGCTGCGCGGACCGCGGCGCAGTGCTCGCCGATCCCGCCGGTGAACACGAGCGTGTCCAGGCCGCCCAGCACGGCGGTGTACCCGGCCACCGTGGTGGCGACCGCGGTGGTGAACACCTCCAGGGCCAGCCGGCAGCCCGGGTCGCCCGCGGCGGCAAGGTCGGTCAGCTCCGCGACGTCGGTCAGCCCGCCGCTCATACCGGCCAGCCCGGACGAGCGGTCCACCAGGGCGCGCAGCTCCTTGCTGGTCCAGCCGCGGTCGAGGAGGAACAGCAGCACCTCCGGGTCGAGGTCGCCGCTGCGGCTGACCGAGGGCAGCCCGCCGGTGGGGGAGAAGCTCATCGACGTCTGCACCGAGCGGCCGTCGGCCACGGCGGTGACGCTGCAGCCGCCACCGAGGTGGGCCACAGCGGCCCGCCCCAGCCCGGGCACGGTGTCGACGACGTGCTGCACCGATAGCCCGTGGAAGCCGTAGCGACGTACCCCCATGGCCGTGACGCTGTCGGGCACCGGCAGCCGGTGGGCGGCCGGGCCGAGGGTGGCGTGGAACGCGGTGTCGAAGCAGGCCACGTGGGGGACGTCCGGCCAGCGGGACCGGGCCGCCGCGATCGAGTCCAGGTCACCGGGGAGGTGCAGCGGCGCGAAGTCGACCAGCTGTCGCAGATCGGCGGTCAGGTCGTCGTCGATCCGCTCGGGCGCCGAGTGCGCCGGGCCGCCGTGGACCACGCGGTGCGCCAGCGCGGACACGGTCAGGCCCGACGACGAGAGCCGCCGGGCGATCTCGGCGACGGCGCTGCCGGGATCCGTCGTCGGCCGGGGCACTTCGTAGGCCCACAGCCGATCACCGGTCCTGTCGTGTGCGGCCGCTTTCAGCGAGCGGGATCCGGGGTTGATCGACAGGACGACCGCGCCCCTCATTGCGGCAGCACCGAGCCCGACCAGGTCCAGTCGCGGACCTCGGGCAGATCCTCGAAGTGCTCCCGGATGTAGGTCTCGTGCCGGGCCAGCATCCCCCGGCAGTGGGCGGCCAGCTCGGCACCCCGCTCGGGGGTGCGCCGGGCGTGCCGCAGCGCGTCGAGCGCCAGGTGGTATCGGCTCATCCGGTTGAGCACGACCATGTCGAACGGGGTGGTCGTGGTGCCCTGCTCGTCGAAGCCGCGGACGTGGAAGCGGTCGGTGTCCGGGCGGCCGTGCAGGAGCTGGTGCACCGCGCGCGGGTAGCCGTGGAAGGCGAAGACGACGTCGGCGTCATCGGTGAACAGTTCCCGGAAGTGCTCGGCGCTGAAGCCGTGCGGATGGATGTCCGGAGGCATCAGCGCCATCAGGTCCACCACGTTGACCATCCGCACCCGCAGCCACGGCACCCACCGGCGCAGCAGCTCGGCGGCCGCCAGCACCTCCAGGGTCGGCACGTCACCGGCGGCGGCGAGCACGACGTCGGGCGGATCGTCACCGTCGGACTCCGTCCCCGCCCAGTGCCACACCGAGGCGCCGGCCGCGCAGTGGGCCTCGGCCTGCTCGAGGGTCAGGTACTGGAGGTGCTGCTGTTTGTCCGCGACGATCACGTTCACGTGGTCGACGCTGCGCAGGCAGTGCGCAGCGACGGACAGCAGACAGTTGGCGTCCGGCGGCAGCCACACCCGGACGACGGCGGGTGACAGTGGGATGACGGTGTCGATCAGGCCCGGGCCCTGGTGGCTGAAGCCGTTGTGGTCGTTGCGCCAGCAGGTGCTGGTGAGCAGGATCGTCAGGGAGGAGACCGGCGCCCGCCAGGCCACGTCGGCGGCGTGCTGCAGCCACTTGACGTGCTGGATCACCATCGACGCGCTCACCATGGCGAACGCCTCGTAGGTGGCGAACACCCCGTGCCGGCCGGACAGCAGATAGCCCTCCAGCCAGCCCTCGCACAAGTGCTCGGACAGCACCTCCATCACCCGGCCGTGGGGAGAGAGGTGGTAGTCGGTGGGCAGCACCTCGGCCTGCAGGCAGCGGTCGGTCATCTCGAACACCGACTGGA
>JBBSKB010000010.1:0-43023 GCA_038256725.1 Mycobacteriales bacterium
AGCCCGTTCATCCGCTCGATGTCGTGCGGGTGCAGCCCGATGGTGGGCTCGTCGAAGACGTAGGTGACATCGGTGAGCGAGGAGCCGAGGTGGCGGATCATCTTGGTGCGCTGCGCCTCGCCGCCGGACAGCGTGCCGGCCGGCCGGTCGAGCGAGAGATAGCCCAGCCCGATCGCGGTGAACGAGTCGAGCAGGTGCTGGAGCCCCTTCAGCAGCGGCCGCACCGACGGCTCGTCGAGGTCGCGGACCCAGCCGGCGAGGTCGCTGATCTGCATCTGGCAGAGGTCGGCGATGTTCTTCCCCGCGATGCGGGAGGACCGGGCCTCGGGGGTGAGCCGGGTGCCGTCGCACTCCGGGCAGGTCTGGAAGGTGATCACCCGCTCGACGAACCGGCGGACGTGCGGCTGCAGGGCGTCGACGTCCTTGGACAGCATCGACTTCTGGACCTTCGGTATGACGCCCTCGTAGGTCAGGTTGATGCCCTCGACCTTGATCTTGGTGGGCTCCGCGTAGAGGAGGGTGTTCAGCTCCTTCTCCGTGTACGTCGCGATCGGCTTGTCCAGGTCCAGGCCGATGCCCTGGAAGAGCCGGCCGTACCAGCCGTCCATGCTGTAGCCCGGGACGGTGAGCGCCCCCTCGGCCAACGACTTGCTCTCGTCGTAGAGGGCGGTGAGGTCGAAGTCGGAGACCGAGCCCATGCCCTCGCACCGCGGGCACATGCCGCCGAGGTACACCGCGTCCCGCACCACCGCCTTCTCCACCCGGCCACCGGCCTTCTCGGTGCTCATGACGCCGCTGGCCCTGCGGGTCGGGACGTTGAAGGAGAACGCGGTCGGCGGGCCGATCTGCGGCGTGCCCAGCCGGCTGAGGAGGATGCGGAGCATCGCGTTCGCGTCGGTCGCGGTGCCCACGGTCGAGCGCGGGTTGGCCCCCATCCGCTCCTGGTCGACGATGATCGCCGTCGTCAGGCCCTCCAGGAGGTCGACCTCCGGCCGGGTCAGCGACGGCATGAAGCCCTGCAGGAAGGCGCTGTAGGTCTCGTTGATCAGCCGCTGCGACTCCGCGGCGATCGTGGCGAACACCAGGGAGCTCTTGCCCGAGCCGGAGACGCCGGTGAAGACCGTCAGCCGCCGCTTGGGCAGCTCGACGCTGACGTCCTTGAGGTTGTTCACCCGCGCACCCAGCACGCGGATCACGTCATGGCTGTCGGCGGCGTGTCGACTGATCACCTGCCGGATGCTGCCACGCCGCACCGACATCGTCGGTGGGTTCGCCGGCCTCAGCCGGCCAGTCGCTCCACGGCGGTGTCGATCCGCTCGTCGGTGGCGGTGAGCGCCATGCGGACGTGCCGGCCCCCGCTGGGCCCGTAGAAGGCGCCCGGCGCGGCGACGATCCCCAGACCGGCGAGCCAGTCGATCGTCATCCAGCAGTCCTCGTCGCGGGTGACCCACAGGTAGAGGCCCGCGGCGGAGTGGTCGATCCGCAACCCGGCGCCCCGGACGGCGGCGGCGAGCCGGTCCCGGCGGGCCCGGTAGCGCTCGCGCTGGGCGTCGACGTGCGCGTCGTCGGCGAGCGCGGCGGTCATCGCGGCCTGCACCGGCGTGGGTACGAGCAACCCCAGGTGCCGGCGCACCTCCCAGACGCGGCGGACCAGCGCGGGGTCACCGGACAGCAGCCCCCCGCGGTACCCGGCGGCGCTGGACTGCTTGGACAGCGAGTGGACGGCGAGCAGTCCGCGGTGGTCCTCGCCGGCGACGGCGGGGTGCAGCAGCGAGCGCGGCTCGACGTCCCAGCCCAGGGTCACGTAGCACTCGTCGGAGGCGATCGGCACGCCGTGCGTCCGGCCCCAGTCGACCCAGGCGCGCAGTTCGTCGTCCGCCATCACGCGACCGTGCGGGTTGCCGGGCGAGTTGAGCCAGACGAGGACGACGCCGTCGGCGTCGGCCGGCGGGACGTCGGTGCGCCGGACGTCCAGCCCGGCCACGACCGCACCCACCTCGTACGTCGGGTAGGCGACCGACGGGATCAGCACGGTGCCGCCGGAGAGCCCGAGCAGGGTCGGCAGCAGCGCGACCAGCTCCTTGGAGCCGACCGTGGGGATGACCGAAGGGTCGGCGCCCAGCGGGTCGGCCACCGTCACGCCCAGCCGGCGGCCGAGCCAGCCGGCCGCCGCGGTGCGCAGCGCGGCCGTGCCGAGCGCGGCCGGGTAGCCCGGGGCGTTACCGGCCGCGGCCAGCGCATCCCCGAGCAGCGCCGGGGTGTCGTCGACGGGCGTGCCGATCGAGAGGTCGACGACCCCGCCCGGGTGCTGCGCGGCCCGCTCGCGGGCCGGCTCCAGCGCGTCCCACGGGAAGTCCGGGAGGGCGCGCGGGGTTCCGGGGCCGGTCAGTGCCCTTCGCCCCGCGGCGCGAGAGCCGCGACCAGCGGGTGGTCCTTGTGGATCTTGCCGGTCTTGGCGGCGCCACCGGGGCTGCCCAGGTCGGAGAAGAACTCAACGTTGGCGTTGTAGTAGTCCTTCCACTTGTCCGGGACGTCGTCCTCGTAGTAGATGGCCTCGACGGGGCAGACCGGCTCGCACGCACCGCAGTCGACGCACTCGTCGGGGTGGATGTAGAGCATCCGTTCGCCCTCGTAGATGCAGTCCACCGGGCACTCGTCGATGCACGCCTTGTCGAGGACGTCGACGCAAGCCTCGGTGATGACGTAGGTCACGGTGGTTCCTCCCGGGGGCGGTTCGGGCTGCGACCGCTGGACGGTCGATCGGCTGCATTAGTATCACCCTCCCGCAGGCGGATGGCCGGGAAGGGTGCCCTTCCCCGCGCCGTCACCCCGGAGAGGGAGGCCCCCCGGCGACGGGCCGGGCCACCGGAACGGCCAGCACCCGGCCGGCCGCGAACGCAGCCGCGAGCACGCCGAACAGCAGGAACGCCATGCCCACCCACCCGGTGACGCCGGTGCCGACCAGCACCAGGTCGCCCTCGGGACGCCGCACCATGGCGGCCAGCGCCACGACCAGCCAGACCAGCGCCGGCAGGACGGCCACCAGCCGGGATCCGGACAGCCGGTGGGCCAGCCGCACCAGCAGCAGGTTCCCGACCACCGCCGCGAGCACCGACACCGGCACCGGCACGACGCCCGCCCGGAGCGGCAGCCAGAACACCTCGACCAGCGCCAGCCAGGCGCCCGCGGCGACGGCGAGCACCGCCCATCCGACCCGGGCGAGGACCCGTGCGATCACAGGTCCAGACCGGCGAACAGGTCGTTCTCCCACCCGTCCGCGCCGCTCGGGCCGCGCTGCCCGCGCACCAGCCGGTAGTGCTCGGTGGCCATGACCTCCAGCCCCAGGTTGTTCGACAGCGCGAAGAACGGGCCGTCGACGGTGATCTGGGTGGGGTGCGAGCGCATCGCGGCGTCCTTGCGGTCCGCGTGGGCGCGCGCGTCGACGGCGGTGGTGACGACGTCGTCCGGCACGACGAACGGCACGTCGTCGAGGTCCCCGAGCCCGTCGAACATGGACGCCTCGCCCAGCGCGGCCATGGCGTCGATGCCCGCCCGCACGACCGAGCGCGGCATCGCGTTCCAGTAGAGCTTGGAGATCTCCCAGGCGGGCCCGAGGTCGGGGCGGTACCCGGCATCGGCGGCGGCGTCCGCGGCACGCATGGCCACCCGGTGCGCCTGGATGTGATCGGGGTGGCCGTAGCCACCGCTCTCGTCGTAGGTCGCCAGCACCTGCGGCCGGACCTCGCGGATGACCGCCACGGCGTGCGCCGTCGCCTCGTCCAGGTCGGCGTTCCAGAACGCGCGGGGGTGCTCGTTCGCCGGCGTTCCCATCATCCCGGAGTCGCGGTAGCGGCCGGCGCCCCCGAGGAAGCGGGAGTCGGTCACGCCGAGCGCAGCCATCGCGTCCCGCAGCTCGCCGATGCGGTACCCGCCGAGCTGGTCGGCCTGGTCGGCCGCCAGCTGGGCGAGGGCCGGGACGAGGATCTCGCCCTCCTCCCCCAGCGTGCAGGTGAGCAGGGTGACCGCGGCCCCCTCGGCGACGTAGCGCGCCATCGTCGCGCCGTTGCCGATGGTCTCGTCATCGGGGTGGGCGTGGACGAACAGGATGCGGCGGGAGGGGATCACGGGAGCCATTCTTCCTGAGCGAGATCGCGACGTCCGACAACCGACGCCGCCGCCGTCCGCCCTCACCGCGCACCGCGAGGGAGGACGACGGTCAGTCGGCGTCGACGGGGACCACCGCTCGCGCCTCGGCGAAGTGGCACGCCGCCGGGTGGCCCTGGCCACGGTCGACCAGTGCCGGCGCCTCGGTGGCGCAGATGTCCTGCGCCTTCCAGCAGCGCGTCCGGAACCGGCAGCCCGAGGGCGGGTCCGCCGGGCTCGGGACGTCGCCCTGCAGCAGGATGCGGTCCTTCTGCCCCCGCAGGTGCGGCTCGTGCAGCGGCACGGAGGACAGCAGCGCCTGGGTGTAGGGGTGCGACGGCGTCGTGTAGACCTGCTCGTCGGTCCCCTCCTCCACGATGGAGCCCAGGTACATGACGGCCACGCGGTCGGAGATGTGCCGGACGACCGAGAGGTCGTGCGCGATGAACAGGTAGGACAGGCCGAACTCGTCCTGCAGGTCCTCGAGGAGGTTGACCACCTGGGCCTGCACCGAGACGTCGAGCGCGGACACCGGCTCGTCGCAGACGATGACCTCCGGCCGCAGCGCCAGGGCCCGGGCGATGCCGATCCGCTGCCGCTGACCGCCGGAGAACTGGTGCGGGTAGCGGTTGACGTAGTCGGGGTTGAGCCCGACACGGTCCAACAGTTCCTGGGTGCGCTGGAGCCGGTTCTTGCGGGGCGCGATGTCGGAGTGCACCGACCAGCCCTCGGCCACGATGTCGCCGACGGTCATCCGCGGGTTCAGCGAGGAGTAGGGGTCCTGGAAGATGATCTGGACCTCGCGGCGGTACTGCTTGAGCGCCCGCCCGGACATCCTCGCGACGTCCTCGCCCTTGTAGAGGATCGAGCCGCCGGTCGGCTTCTCCAGGGCGACCAGCAACTTCGACACCGTCGACTTCCCGCAGCCGGACTCACCGACCAGGCCGACGGTCTCGCCGCGGCGCAGCGTCATGTCCACGCCGTCGACGGCGCGGACGTGCCCGACGGTGCGCTTGAAGAGCACGCCCTGCGTCAGCGGGAAGTGCTTCTGCAAACCCTTGATCTCCAGCAGCGTCTCGCCCAGCGGACCCCGCGCGGTGGCGCTGTCGGGGGCGGTGACGGACGCAGCGGTCGAGCCGGTGGGCTCAGACACCGAGGACCTCCTCGCTGTAGTGGCACGCCGCCTCGCGGCCGGGGGCGACCAGGCGCAGCGGCGGAAGGTCGGTGGCGCAGTCGCGGCCGGGCTCGGCCTCGGCGCCCAGGCGGCGGCGCGCGCACCGGGGGTGGAAGGGGCAGCCGCTGGGGATCGCGGCCAGGTTCGGCGGCTGGCCGACGATCGGCTGCAGCCGTCCACCCTTGGCCTCGACCTGGGGCACCGAGTTCATCAGCCCCTCGGTGTAGGGGTGACCGGCGTCGGTGAAGACGTCGTCGACCGTTCCGCGCTCGACGATGCGGCCGGCGTACATGACGGCGACGCGGTCGGCGACCTCGTTCACCACACCGAGGTCATGGGTGATGAGGATCAGCCCCATCCCCGTCTCCCGCTGCAGGTCCTTGAGCAGGTCCATGACCTGCGCCTGCACCGTGACGTCGAGCGCGGTGGTGGGCTCGTCGGCGATGAGGATGCGCGGGTCCAACGCGATCGCCATCGCGATCATGACGCGCTGGCGCATGCCGCCGGAGAACTGGTGCGGGAAATCGTTCACCCGCTCGGCCGCGGCCGGGATGCGGACGCGGTCCATCAGCTCGATGGCCTTCGCCTTGGCCTCCTTGCGGGACGCCCCCTGGTGGACCCGGAACATCTCGCCGATCTGCCAGCCGACGCTGTAGACGGGGTTCAGGGAGGAGAGCGCGTCTTGGAAGATCATCGAGATGCCCGGGCCGCGGACCTGGCGCTGGTCCTCCTCCGACATCGTCAGCATGTCCTGGCCCTCGAACCGGATCGCCCCGCTGACCACCGCCGGCGGCACGTCGAGGATGCCCATGATCGCCTGGGCGGAGACGGACTTGCCCGAGCCGGACTCGCCGAGGATCGCCAGGGTCTCGCCCTCGGCCAGCGTGTAGCTGATGCCGTTGACGGCGTTGACCACGCCGGAGCGCTGCCGGAACTCGACGTGCAGGTCGTCGACCTCGAGCAGCGTGGCGCCGGCGGTCGCGGGACGGGGGGTGGGGTCGAGCTGGGACCGGGTCATGCGCGCTGCCTCGGGTCGAGGGCGTCGCGCAGGGCGTCGCCCATCAGGATGAACGCCATCACGGTCAGCGTCAGCACGATGCTCGGGAAGAGCACCAGGTGCGGCGCCGTCCGGATCAGGTTCTGGCCGGCCGCGATCTGCAGCCCCCAGGAGATGGCCGGTCGTTGGAGGCCGACACCGAGGTAGGTCAGCGTCGCCTCGGCCGCGATGAGCACGCCGATGGTGATGGTCGTGTAGACCAGCACCGGCGCGACCGCGTTGGGCAGGATGTGCCGGAGCAGGATCCGGCTGTTCGACGCCCCCATGGCGCGGGCGGCGGCGACGTAGTCCGAACTCTTCACCGCGATGACCTGCGACCGGACCAGCCGCATCGCGGTCATCCAGCCGAACAGCGCCAGCGCCAGCGCGACCGCGCCCGGGCCACGGCTGTTGAGGATCGGGATGTCGGTCTGCGGGCCGACGCGCAGCAGCACGAGTGCGCCCAGGATCAGCGGCAGCGCGTAGAAGATGTCCGCGATGCGGGACAGGATGCCATCGGTGAACCCGCCGAAGTACCCGGCGATGGCGCCCACCACGACGCCCAGCAGCAGGACGACGACCACGGCGAACACGCCGATGATCAGCGAGTTGCGGGCGCCGTAGACCACGTTGGCCAGGTAGTCGCAGCCCTGCTGGTCGTAGCCGAACCAGTGCTGGGCCGACGGCCTCGCCTTGGAGTTGGCCAGGTCGCACGCGCGCGGGTCGGCCCCGCGGGCGAACAGCTGCGGGACCAGTGCCATCACGACGAGCAGCACGGTGAGCAGCGAGCCGATCCAGAACAGCGGGTTGCGCTTCAGCGCCGCCCACGCGTCGGACCAGAGACTGTTCTGCCGGGCGCTGAGCGGGTCCACCGACGGGCTGGCCAGCCCCGTCGTCGTCCCCGCCTCGACCTCGTCCTTGCGCAGGTCCACCTGCTGCTGATCAGTCATAGCGGATCCTCGGGTCCAGGACGGCGTAGAGCACGTCGACGACCAGGTTGAAGAAGATGAAGAAGAACACCATCAGCGTCACGATTCCGACGACGACGGCGCCTTCCTGCGCCTGGATCGAGTCGAACACCTCGCGGCCGATGCCGGGCAGGTTGAAGACGGTCTCGGTCACGATCGCGCCGCCGAGAAGCGCGCCGATGTCGGCCCCGATGAAGGTGACGACCGGGATCAGGCTGTTGCGCAGCGTGTGCCGGACGATGATCCGGCTGCGGGGCAGGCCTTTGGCCTTCGCCGTCCGTACGTAGTCCGCGCGCATGTTCTCGGCGATGCTCGTCCGGGTCAGCCGGGCCACGTAGGCCAGCGAGCCCGACGCGAGCACCAGCCCGGGCAGCACGTAGCTGAACCAGCCCTCCCTCGTGCCGGCGATCGGGAACCAGCCCAGCTTCAGGCCGAACGTCAGCTGGGCGAGGAAGGCCAGCACCAGGATCGGGATCGACACGATGACGGTGGTCGACACGAGCACCAGGTTGTCGAAGAAGCTGTTGCGCCGGATGCCGGCCAGCACCCCGGCGGTCAGGCCGATCACGACCTCGAAGACGACCGCGACGATGGTCAGCCGGATGGTGACCGGCAGCGTGCGCTCGATGGTGTCCAGCACGGGACGCCCACGGAAGTCGGTGCCCAGGTCGCCCCGGACGAGCGCCTTCAGGTACTCCCAGTACTGCACCCACAGCGGCTCGTTCAGGTGGAATCGCTCGGTGAGCACCTGGACGACGGCCGGCGACACCGGCCGGTCACCGGCCAACGCGCGGATCGGGTCACCCGGCAGGGCGTAGACCATCGAGAAGATCAGGATGGAGGCGCCCAGCAGCACCGGGATGGTGAGCAGCAGGCGGCGCGCCACGTAGCGGCCCATGTTCCCCCTCGTTCGCGAGCCCGCGCAGCGTGCATCGGGCCGGTGTCCATCGTGCGCTCATCAGCGCACGCGCGCCGCCGGGGGCGACCGTCCGTGGTGGACGGGCGCCCCCGGCGGGTGGTGCGGGTCCTACTGGCGAGCGGTCAGTTGACCGTGACCTCGGACCAGACCGGACGCTGGAACAGGTCGATCCGGACGTTGTCCACGTTGTCGGTGTGGACGGTCTGGATCTGGGTGAAGAACATCGGCGCCATGGGCATGTCCGCGGCGATGAGGTCCTCGGCCTGCTGGTAGAACTCGATCGCCGAGGCCTCGTCCTCGGCCTTGTCGCCCTGGGCGATCAGGGCCGAGACCTCGTCGTTGGTGTAGAAGCTGTAGTTCGAGCCGGTCGGCGGGAGCGACTGCGCGGTGAACAGCGGCGTCAGGTAGCTCTCCGCGGCCGGGTAGTCGAAGGCCCAGCCGTACCGGAACGGGCCGGTGAAGCCCTTGCTCTCGCCGAGCGGCAGGTACTGGGCGAAGTCGAGGTTGCCCTCGAGGCTGAACTCGACGCCCAGGTTGGTGCGCAGCTGGTTGCCCACGGCCTCCATCCACGCGTCGTGCCCGCCACCGGCGTTGAACCACAGCTGGACCGGCTGGCTGCGGTCGAAGCCGGCCTCGTCGAGCAGCGCGTTCGCGGCGTCGACGTCGAGGGTGCAGAACTCGCAGGAACCCTCGCGGTAACCGTCCACGACCGGCGCGATGAACGAGTCCGCCGCGGTGCGGGTGCCGGAGAAGATCGCCTCGGAGATGGCGTCACGGTCGATCGCCATCGAGATCCCCTGGCGGACCCGCGGGTCGGCGAAGCGGGCGTCGTAGGTCGGGAAGCCCATGTAGGTGATCTGGGAGACCTCGGTGTTGATGAAGTTCTCGCCGAACTCGCTCTCGGCCGACTCGATCACGTCCGGCGGGATGACGTCGACGATGTCGACGTTCCCGTCCTGGGCGTCGGTGTAGGCGGTCGCCTGGTCGGCGTAGACGATGAACTCCATGCCGGCGGCCTGGGCCTTGTCGTCACCGGCGTAGTCCTCGTACCGGGTGAGCGTGATGCCCTGGCCGGGCACGAACTCGCTGTCGGCCATGAACGGGCCGTTGCCGATCGGGTTGGTGCCGAAGGCGTCCGGGTCCTCGAAGAAGACGTCGGGCAGCGGGTTGAAGGCGTCGTAGCCGACGACCGCCGGGAAGAGCGCGAACGGGCTGGTGAGCTCCACCGTGAAGGTGAGGTCGTCCTCGACCGCCAGGCCGGAGAGCTCGGTGGCGGTGCCGGCCTCGAGCTCGTCCAGGCCCGCGATACGGCCCAGGTACGAACCGCCGTCCTGGGCGTTCTCCGGGTTGGCGGTGTAGTTCCAGGCGTCGACGAACGACTCGGCGTCGACCGGCGTCCCGTCGTGGAACGTCCAGCCGTCCTTGAGCGTGATCGTCCAGTTCTGGTTGTCCTCGGACTCGATCGACTCGGCGACGCCGTTGTACTCGACCTCGCCCTCGTCCGAGAAGCCCACCAGACCGGTCCAGAGGGCGGAGATGACCTTCGCGCCCTCGCTCTCGGTGGTGTTGCCGGGGACGAGCGGGCTCTTCGGCTCGCCGATGTAGGCGGTGAAGGTGCCGCCGTCACCACCGGAACCGGAGCCGCTGTCGTCGCTGTCTCCGCCACAGGCGGACAGCAGCATCGCGCCGGCCATGGCCGTCGCGACGAGCGCGGAGTTGCGCTTGGTGAGCTTCACGTGGGGGGCCTCTCTCGTTCCGCGGATGCGGAGTCTCGGACTGTCGGCCGGCTCCCGGCACGGGGCCTGGGTGCTGGCGGTCGTGGTCGGACATGCACGCGCACGGGTGGGGCCCACCCGGCGTGCACGGGGAGCAACGCTAGGCATCGACGCCACAGGTTTCCACCCACGTTGTCCTTTTGTGACCTGTGCCCACGGTCTCACGGCGCTGCCTGCATGCCCTCCACGGGTTCCGGTCTGCAGCAGGACGCGTTGCGGTCCCTGCCTCGTGCAGCCGGACGCCTTGCGGCAGGTGTCGCCGTCCCCGACCGGGGGTAGGTGCTGGTCCGCACCCCCGGAGAGAGGACGTCACGATGAGCGGCGAGGACAAGGCCAACAACAAGCTCGAGGAGCTCGGCGGCAAGGCCAAGGAGGCGCTCGGCAACGCGACCGACGACAAGGACCTCCAGGCAGCCGGCAAGAAGGACCAGTCGAAGAGCAACCTCAAGCAGGCCGGCGAGAAGGTCAAGGACGCCTTCAAGTAGGCCGAACCGAAGCACGGCTGAGGCCGCACCCCTCCCGGGGTGCGGCCTCCGTCGCGTCTGCCCGCTTTTCCCGGGAGAAGCGGCCTGCTTCTCCCGGGAAAAGCAGGCCGATGTCAGCCGGCGGTGGGCGACTGGCCGAGCGCTTCCGCGATCCGGCGGACGACGTCGTCCATGTGCCGGAGATCGACAGCCGACAACCGGATGACCCGCCACCCCGCGGCGACCAACCGGTGGTAGCGGGCGTCGTCCTTGGCGATCTGCAGCCCGTCGAAGTGGTACTCCCCCTCGTACTCGACGATCAGCCGGCACTCGGGCCACGCCAGGTCGGCCCGGGCGAGCCAGGTGCCCCCCACGATCTCGTACTGCGGAACAGGTGCCGGCAGTCCCGCGAGGGCACACGCGACCCGCACCCATGACTCCGGAGGCGACTCGCTCCGCCCGTCGACCAGCGCGAAGGCCCGTCGCGCCCGACGCGAGCGCCAGGCGCCCAGCGGTCGCTGGGAGAGCTCGCGCACGTTGCTCTCGTCGATCAGCCCGTCGTGGAGCATCGCGTCCAGCACGCCCACTGCCGTGGCCGTCGTCTCCAGCGTCGCGACGTCCCAGGTGGTCCGGGTCGGCGCCGTGTGGCGGACGCCGTCGTCGTCCACGAGCACGTCCGCCGGCGCGAACCCTCCCGTGTGGACGCGGACCCCGGTCGGGCCCTCCCACCTGGTGCCCGACGGGAGGAGGACGGTGACCGGGGCCCCGTAGTCAGGCGCTGGCGCGCCCAAGAGCGTGGCGGCGGAGCGGCCACCGAGCACGGCTCCGGCCGGCATGAGCAGGGCAGCGGCCTGGCAGCGCAGCCGGTGGTCGCGGGTCATCGATGGATCGGCGTAGACCCCATGGAGGACGCGGAGATAGGGACCGTTCTGCAGTTGGTGCCGCGTGAGCACGCCCTCGGAGACGGCGTGCGCGCCGACGAAGACGCCATGCAGTCCCTGGGATCGGAGGAGCATCCGCGGATTCTGCCCAGGGCCGGGTGCCCCCCGCCCCCGTCGTCCACAGCCCCTGCTTTTCCCGGGAAAAGCAGACTGCTTTTCCCGGGACAAGCGGGTCAGGGGCGGGTGAGGAGGGCGCGGACGGCGGGCAGCAGCGGACGGTCAGCAGCGATCCAGTCGAGGTCGTCGAGCTCGTCGGCGCCGATCCAGCGCAGCGCGGTGTGCTCGCGGGCCACCGGCTCCCCCGAGACGACCCGCGCCGACCAGACCCGCATCGTCGAGGCACCGGGCGCCCCACCAGCGACGACCCCGTCGAGCGGCACCTCGCCGAGGAAGCCCTCCGGCGCGACGACGACGCCCAGCTCCTCGGCGCACTCCCGCACCAGGGCCGACAGGTCGGACTCCCCCGGCTCCACCTTGCCGCCCGGGAACTCCCAGCAGCCGTCGTACGGCCCGCCGGAGCGCTGCGCGGCGAGCACCCGGTCCCCGTCTACCAGCGCGGCTCCCACCACCTGGACGACGTCCTCGGCGCGGGCCGCAGCCGCGGCGGCGTAGGCGTCCAGGTGCGCGGTCATCGCTCGCTCGAGACGGCGGCGGAGCACCCGGTCGGCCACCGCGCCCAGCGGGCCGGGCAGGCCGCCCGCGACATCGATGCGCTCCTCCACGAGCGTGCCCTCGGCGGTCGCGGTGAACCGGCGGGAGTGGGTCACGCGGCGCCGTCCCGGTCCGGCACCGGTGTGGGCGTCGGAGTGCGGGCGCACCGACTCCACCTCGACCAGCGGCGCCGGCCAGGGGCGGCCCAGCACGCGGGCGACGTCGAACGCCACGGTGAGCGGCGCCTCCACCAAGGTGGTGAAACGCAGCCCGAACACGGGGCCACTGTTCCAGACCCAGGCAGGATGGGCTCCGTGCGCATCAATGCCCGGGTCGACTACGCCATCCGAGCCGTCCTCGAACTCGCCGCGGCCGCGCCCGACTCGATGACCGCCGACGCCATCGCCACCGCCCAGGGCATCCCCAGCCGGTTCCTGCAGGCGATCCTCACCGACCTCCAGCGGGCCCGGCTGGTCACCAGCCAACGCGGCCGGGACGGCGGGTACCGGCTGGCGCTTCCGGCATCGGAGATCTCGATCGCGCGCATCATGCGGATCGAGCAGGGCTTCCTCGCCGAGGTGCACGGCCAGCGCCCCGAGGACGTGCGCTACCCCGGTCCCGCCACCGAGCTGGCCAAGGTCTGGGTCGCCGCCCGGGAGGCCTACCGCCGGGTGCTGGAGGGCGTCACCGTCGCCGACGTCATCAGCGGCGACCTGCCCGCGCACGCCGCGGAGCTGGTCGCCATGGACGAGGCGTGGCGGTCGTTCGGCAGCTCCACCGGCGACTGACTCGCGGCGGCGGTGCGCGACACTGGCGGGCATGTCCGCAGCTCCGCGTCCCGGCGTCACCGTCTTCCTGACCGGCCTCTCCGGCGCCGGCAAGTCCACGATCGCCGACGCGCTGGTCGCGGACCTGGAGTCCGAGGGGCATCCGGTCACGGTGCTGGACGGTGACGTCGTCCGCACGCACCTGTCCAGCGAGCTGAGCTTCACCAAGGAGCACCGCGACCTGAACATCCGCCGGATCGGCTGGGTCGCCGGCGAGGTGGTCCGGCACGGCGGCACCGTCGTCGTCGCCGCCATCGCGCCGTACGAGGAGGCCCGCGAGCGGGCGCGCGAGCTGGTCGAGCAGCACGGCCGATTCGTGCTGGTGCACCTCTCCACCCCCCTGGAGGTCTGCGAGGCCCGCGACGTGAAGGGCCTGTACGCCAGGGCACGCTCCGGCGCGATCCCCGAGTTCACCGGCGTCAGCGATGCGTACGAGCCCCCCGTGCGGGCCGAGCTCGTCATCGACACGTCGGTGACCCCACTGCCGGAATCCGTCGCCCGGATCCGTGCAGCACTGGCGGGCCGCGGTACCGACGTCGGCTGAATCACACACTCAGCCGGTCGGGATATGCAAGTATTGCGACATGACCGACTGCGGCGCTCTGCTCGTGGCGCGCCTGCACATCGATCTCACGCGCGTCTCCAGCGCTGCCTGTCGCGCCTCGCGCTGACCCAGGCTCCTCGCGCGCAGCACCCCTGCGCACCCCGAACCGGCAGCGCCCTCCCGTACGCGCGGTGACTGCCGTGCCGGGAGCAGGCGCAGGAAGAAGTACGAGACGTGACGACTCCGACACGCACGAGCACCCGCCCCAGGCGCGGCGAGGGCCAGTGGGCTCTGGGCTACCGGGAGCCGCTCAACCCGAACGAGCGGATGAAGAAGGACTCCGACGGCCTCGAGGTGCGCCAGCGGATCATCGACATCTACTCGAAGAACGGCTTCGACAGCATCGACCCCGGTGACCTCCGCGGACGGATGCGGTGGATGGGCCTCTACACCCAGCGCGCCCAGGGCATCCCCGGCGGGAAGACCGCCGTGCTGGAGCCCGAGGAGCTCGAGGACAAGTACTTCATGATGCGGGCCCGCATCGACGGCGGGCAGCTGACCAGCGACGCGTTGCGGGTCATCGGCGGCATCAGCACCGAGTTCGGCCGCGACGTCGCCGACGTCACCGACCGGCAGAACGTGCAGTACCACTGGATCCGCATCGAGGACGTGCCCGAGATCTGGCGGCGGCTCGAGTCGGTGGGCCTGAGCACCATGGAGGCCTGCGGCGACGTGCCGCGCGTCATGCTCGGCTGCCCGATGGCGGGGATCCTCGAGGACGAGGTCCTCGACGCCACCGACGTGATCGCCGACACCGTCGAGAAGTACGTCGGCAACCCCGAGTTCAGCAACCTGCCGCGCAAGTGGAAGACGTCGATGTCCGGCTGCGTCGACCACTGCACCGAGCCCGAGATCGACGACGTCTCGTTCGTCGGCGTCGTCAACTCGCACGGCGAGGCGGGTTATGACCTGTGGGTCGGCGGCGGGCTCTCCACCAACCCGATGTTCGCTTCCCGGGTCGGCGTCTTCGTCCGTCCCGACCAGGTCACCGAGGTCTGGGCGGCCTGCACGTCGGTCTTCCGCGACTACGGCTACCGCCGCCAGCGCAACCGGGCCCGCATCAAGTTCCTGATGGCCGACTGGGGCCCCGAGAAGTTCCGCCAGGTGCTGCAGGACGAGTACCTGCACGCCGCGCTGCCGGACGGTCCGGCCCCCGCTCCGGCCAAGCACGACCAGCGCGACCACGTCGGCGTCAGCCGGCAGAAGGACGGCCTGAACGCCGTCGGCTTCGCCCTGCGCACCGGCCGGATCAGCGGCACCCTGCTCAGCACCATCGCCGACCTCGCCGACGAGCACGGCCACGGCCGCATCCGGACGACGACGCAGCAGAAGCTGGTCATCCTCGACGTCCCCGACGAGCGGGTCGAGGCGCTGGTCGACGCGCTCGCGGCGTACGACCTGCAGGTCCGCCCGAGCGCGTTCCGCCGCGGCACCATGGCCTGCACCGGCCTGGAGTTCTGCAAGCTCGCGATCGTCGAGACCAAGCAGCACGCACAGGACCTCTACGCCGAGCTCGAGAAGCGGTTGCCCGACTTCGATGTGCCGATCGGCATCAACGTCAACGGCTGCCCGAACAGCTGCGCCCGCTTCCAGACCGCCGACATCGGGTTCAAGGGCTCGATGGTGCGCGACGACAGCGGCGAGATGGTCGAGGGCTTCCAGGTCCACCTGGGCGGGCACCTCGGTGTCGAGGCCACGTTCGGCCGCAAGTTCCGCGGCCACAAGGTCACCAAGGCCGAGACCGTCGACTACTGCGAGCGCGTGCTGCGCGGCTTCGTCGAGCGCCGGACCGACGGCGAGTCCTTCGCGCACTACGTCGCGCGGGCCGAGGAGGCCTGGCTGCTGTGACGGAGGACCTGTCCGGCGGAAGACGACGGCAGCTGCCGGTGTTCCACTGCCCGTACTGCGGGGACGAGGAACTGACCCCGTACGAGGACGACTCGACCGACGGCTGGCGCTGTGCCGCCTGCCTGCGGGCGTTCTCCGTCCGCCTGATCGCAACGGGGGTCCAGCAGGGATGACGACCGCACTGGCAGCGACACCGGAACTGGCCGCCGAGGCCGACGCCCGTTTCTCCGCCATCGGCGACCCGGTCGAGCAGGCGCTCGCCGCTCTCCGCTGGGCCGGTGAGACCTTCGGCGACGGGTTCGCCATCACCTCGTCCATGGCCGACGGGCTGCTCGCGCACCTGGCCGGCCGGGCGGTCCCCGGCGTGCACGTCATCTTCCTCGACACCGGGTACCACTTCGCGGAGACGATCGGCACCCGCGACTGGATCACCTCCGTCCTGCCGATCACGCTGGTCAACGTCACCGCGCCCCAGACCGTCGGCGAGCAGGAACTCTCCTTCGGGCCGGAGCTGCACGACCGCGACCCGGACCTGTGCTGCGAGATGCGGAAGGTCACGCCGCTCGCGCAGACGCTGGCCGGGTACGCCGCCTGGGGCTCCGGCGTCCGCCGCGACGAGTCCCCGACCCGTGCCGACACCCGGCTGGTCGACTGGGACGCCAAGCGCGGCATGGTGAAGGTGAACCCGATCGCGGCCTGGACCCAGGCCGACGTCGACGCCTACATCACCGAGCACGAGGTCCCGGTCAACCCGCTGTGCGAGATGGGCTACGGCTCCATCGGCTGCGCGCCGTGCACCCGCCCCGTGGCTCCCGGCGAAGACCCCCGCGCCGGGCGCTGGGCGGGCTCGACCAAGACCGAGTGCGGCCTGCACACCTGAGCTGATCGGCGGGAGGATCGGGGCATGCCCCGACCTCCACGCCTCTCCCCCGATGCCGTCGCCACCGCGCTGGCCGAGCTTCCGCTGTGGTCCGGCGACGCCGACGGCCTGCGCCGCAGCGCCGAGCTGCCGAGCTTCCGGGACGCGGTCGCCGCGATCGTGGCGATCGCCGACGTCGCCGAGGAACTCGACCACCACCCCGACGTCGACCTGCGCTGGCGGACCGTGCACCTGTCGCTGGTCAGCCACTCCGAGGGCGGCGTCACCGAGCTGGACCTCGAGCTCGCCCGCCGGATCGACGCCCTGCTCCCCGCCTGAATCTGCTTTTCCGCGGAAAAGCAGCCTGCTTTTTCGCGGAAAAGCAGGTCAGGGCTGGACGGGGAGGACCAGCAGGCCGAACAACCGGTCGGCCTCGGCGTCGGGATCGGCGGTGAGGCCGGTGTGCACCGGGCCGGGCTGGATGACCGTGCTGCGCGGTGCGGTCAGCCAGCGGAACCGGGAACCGAGGGCCTCGCGGCCGGCCGCACCTGCGCCCGGGTCCGCGGCGCACACGTCGGCCGCGGCCTGCAGCGCCCGGCCGATGCCCGCGGCGTCGGCCGTGGGGTCGAGCGCGCGCAGCCGGTCTGGGTCGAGGTGCACCCGCGAGCCGAGGTAGTCGCGCTGACGGCAGTAGACCAGGACGCCGGCGTTGAGGAACTCCCCGCGCTCGACCCGCGGCACCACCCGCAGCACGGCGTACTCGAAGGTCTCCCTCATCGCTCTGCCCATCGCAGCGATTCGTACCTCATCGCTGGGTGACCCCCTCGGGCGGCGGCGGGCCCAGCCACGACGGCCGGTTCTCCCCGCGCGGCGCCCGGCGGCGGCCCGCTCCCCCGGCCTCGGCGGCCGCGACCAGCCCCGGCAGCCAGGCGTCCCGGGCGCCGAGCCGGGCCAGCAGCCGGGCGGTGTAACGGTCGCGCAGCTCATCGGCCGGCGCGCCCTGCAGCCACTCGTCGGGCACCAGCGCCAGGACGCCGTCCAGCAGGTCCCGGGTGACCAGGGGCGCCAGGGCGGCGTCGGCGGCGGGCACGTCGGGGGCACACTCGATCAGGGCGTGCGTCGAGGCGTCGTAGGGCCGGGCCACCCCGGCCTCGGCACCGGGCCAGTGGTGGTGGAAGGTCAGCGCGGCACCGTGGTCGATCAGCTGCAGCCGGTCGTGCCAGAAGAGCATGTTGGGGTTCCGCCAGGAGCGGTCGACGTTGCCGACCAGCGCGTCGAACCACAGCACCCGGCCGGCGAGCCCGCCGTCCACACCGTCGGCGCCGGCCTCGAAGTCCAGCGCCCCGGGCAGGTAGTCCAGCCCCAGGTTCATCCCGGCCGAGCGCTGCAGCAGCTCCTGCACCTCGACGTCCGGCTCGCCGACAGCGAGCTCCGGGGCGACGTCGACGGTCACGATCGTCGGCACCGGCAGGTCCAGGGCGCGGGCCAGCTCGCCGCAGACCACCTCTGCGACCAGCACGTTCACGCCCTGCCCGGCGGCCCACCACTTGACCACGTAGGTGCCGAGATCGTCGGCCTCCATGAGCCCTGGCAGCGAGCCACCCTCGCGCAGCGGGGTGACGTAGCGGGTGGCGGTGACGGAGGCGAGCACAGTGCCGGCGACCCTACCGGGACGGCGAGACCCAGTACCCGGACATCAGCTCACGCGACCAGCCCGGTTGCCGGACCTCACCGCGCGGCGCGAACTCCGCCAGGTAGGGCTTGACGTCCAGCACCGGCGTGCCGTCGATGGCGTCCAGCGCGTGCACCGTCAGCGTCAGCCCGTCGACCCCGAGCAGCCGGCACACGCTGACCCCGATCCGGTTCGGCCGGCCCTTGGCGCGCTGGGCGAAGATGCCGACCTGCGGCCACTCCGGGTTGCTCCGCGGGTGCCGCGCGCGGGTCTGGATCCCCGCGGGGTCGACGCGGTCGAACACGTAGACCACCTCGACGTGGGAGAACTCGGTCAGCCCGTCGAGGGCGTCGGGCGTGAACTGCTCCGCGTCGAGCGTGACGGTCGCGGTGACCGAGTCCCAGTCGTCGTCCAGCGGTTCCGCCCGCGGCGAGCCGACGCGGCCGATGGGGGTCATCTCCATGCCGGCAGCCTGCCAGCCCGGGCGGCCCGGTCCCCGGACGGGAAGACTGCCGCCGTGGGCCTCCTCCGCACGACCGATCCCGAGGAGCTGGCCGGCACGCCGTTCAACTACCCGGAGGTCGGGGCGACGGGCGAGGCCGAGCTGCCCCCCGGGTACCGCACGGCCATCTACTCGACGGTCGTCGGCTCGGGGCGGGCGGACCTCGAACGGGCGTCCGCCGCGGTGTTCGCCTGGCGCGCCCAGCGCAGCGTGGGGTTCCGCGTGCGGGCGAGCGGCCCGGCCGGCGTGCCGGGCACCGTCGTCGTCCTCACCGCCGGGTTCGCCCGGCTGGGCTACGAGCTGCCCTGCCGGGTGGTCTGGGCGCAGACGGACGGCGACGAGCGCGGTTTCTCCTACGGCACGCTGGCCGGCCATCCGGAGAGCGGCGAGGAGCGGTTCACGGTGCGGCTCCTGCCCGACGGCGACGTCGTCTTCGAGCTCCGGGTGTTCTTCCGGCTCGCCACGCGCGTCGCCCGGCTCGCCGGCCCGGCAAGCCTCCTGCTGCAGCGCCTCGGCACCCAGCGGTACCTGTCCGCCATCGGGCGGGCGGCCCGCGGCTAGCGCCGCTGGTCGCCCGAGCGGGCGTCCCGCCGTTCCCGCTCGATGAGGTCCTTGCTGCGCACCAGCCGCAGCAGGGTGACCACCCCCAGCCCGCCGGCCATGTTGAGCAGCGCGGTGTACCAGAACCAGGCGATCCAGTCGCCGTGGTCCAACGGTCCGCCGGCGTGGATCCCGGCGAAGATGATCAGCGAGTCCAGGATCGAGTGGAACAGCACCAGCCCGGCCAGCACGAACGCGCCCGCCACCGCCGCCACGATCTTGCCGCCCTCGGTGTCGGCACCGTGCTGCATGCGGGTCATCAGGGTGATGACGCTGCCGGCCAGGAACGCCAGGCACACCGACCGGAGATCGAGCGGCGCGTCGACGAACGACAGCGACGACTCGACCGCTGTCGCGCCCAGCTCCGGCAGCGCGTGGACGACCACCCACATGACCAGCCAGCCGCCGATCAGGTTGGCCACCAGCGTCCCGCCCCACAGCTTCGCGAGCTGGCCGACGCCCGCGCGCCCGGAGACGACGGCAGTCACCGGCACCAGGAATCCCTCGGTGAACAGCTCGCTGCGGGCCAGCAGCAGCGCGATGAAGCCGACGCTGAACGCCAGCCCGGCGAGCAGGTGGCTCCCCGTCTCGGCGTAGACCGCCAGCAACGCGACGACGCCGATCCCGACCTCGAGCCCTCCGGCCAGCCCCGTCGTGAGGACTTCGCGCCAGGTGCGGTGCAGCCGCTGGGCGCCCTCGCTGACGATCCGGTCGAACGCCTGGGCGAGCTCGTCCTCCTCGGGGGCGTCGGTCTCCCCGAGCGCGCTGCGTACCTCGTCGTCGGTCACGGGTCCCCTTCTCCGCCGGGCGCGGGGCGGCCGCGGCGGAGGGGCGCTACCCCCCACCCGGCCGGCCACACGCCGGGCCACTCCTCCGGGTCGGGTCGCCCGGGCGCCGCCGGGGCAGCAGGATCGGCGTCCGTGGACCGCGACCTGCTCGAGTACGCCGTGGAGCTGGTCGAGGAGGCCGGTGGCCTGGCGGCCCGCCGGTTCACCGAGACCGGCCCGCTGCCCGATCCCGACGGAGAGACGACGCCGGTCGAGGTGGAGGTGGAGCGGCTGCTGCGCACCCGCATCGGCGCCCGCTACCCGGACGACGCCGTGCTGGGGCACGAGTCCCGGCCCACCGCCGGTACCGCGGAACGCCGGTGGGTGCTCGACCCGATCAACGGGATCAGCCTGTTCGCCCAGCGGGTGCCGACGTTCAACGTGCTGCTGGCCGTGGAGGACGCCGAGGGCCCGGCGGTCGCGGTGGCCGGCTACCCGATGAGCGACGAGGTGCTCTACGCCGGCCGCGGCCTGGGTTGCTGGCACTCGGTCGCGGGACGGCCGCTCCGGCAGGTGCGGGTCAACGACCACGCCCGGTTGCGCGGCGCCCTGGTGGAGATGCTCAACCCGCTGGCCTGGTCGGAGGAGCTGCTGGTCACCCTGCACCGCGAGCTGTACCTGCAGCCGTGGACCAAGGGCGACGTCGACCTGGCCACCGGCCTGGCCGACGCACTGGTGATCGCCGGCCAGCCGATGGGCTACGAGGACCTCGCCGTCCTGCCGCTGCTCGTCGGCGAGGCCGGCGGCCGGGTCACCGACCTCTCCGGCCGCGACGTCCTGTCCGGGGACGGCACGGTGCTGGCCAGCAACGGCGTGCTGCACGACGCGCTGCTCGGGCTCGTGGCCGGGCTCCCGCACGGCCGGGACTTCGCCGCGCTCCGCCGGGACAGCGCCCGCTGAGCTGCGGCGTCGTCCCCGGCCGGTGGGGTGTGCCGCCGCGGGCACCGGGTAGCGCCGGGAGGACGTCGTCCCGCTCAGACCAGGAGCCCTCCATGCCTCCCGCCCGCAAGCCCGACCAATCCGCTCCGCGGACCGTCAGCCCGACCGGTGTCGGCCACGACGGCCCGAAGGACGGCCGCGACCCCCGGGGCCAGGCCGGCGACAAGCTGACCACCCCGAACGGCGTGCGGCTGCCCGACACGGAGCACTCGCTCAAGGCGGGCCCGCGCGGCCCGGTCCTGCTCGAGGACTTCCACCTGCGCGAGAAGATCATGCACTTCGACCACGAGCGCATCCCGGAGCGCGTGGTGCACGCCCGCGGGGCCGGCGCGCACGGTGTCTTCACCGCCAACGGCGCGGGCGCCTCGGTGACCCGGGCCGCCGTGCTGGCCGAGAAGGGCCTCGAGACGCCGGTCTTCGTCCGGTTCTCCACGGTGCTGGGCTCGCGCGGCTCGGCCGACACCGTGCGCGACACCCGCGGTTTCGCGACGAAGTTCTACACGAAGGAAGGCACCTGGGACCTGGTCGGCAACAACATGCCGGTCTTCTTCATCCAGGACGCGATCAAGTTCCCCGACATCATCCACGCGGGCAAGCCGCACCCCGACCGGGAGATCCCGCAGGCGCAGTCGGCGCACGACACGTTCTGGGACTTCGTCACCCTCCACACCGAGGCCACCCACCACACGATCTGGAACATGAGCGACCGCGGCATCCCGCGCAGCTTCCGGACGATGGAGGGCTTCGGCGTCCACACCTTCCGGCTGGTGAACGCCGACCGCGAGACCGTCCTGGTCAAGTTCCACTGGAAGCCGAAACTGGGCGTGCACTCACTGGTCTGGGAGGAGGCGCAGATCGCCGCGGGCATGGACCCCGACTTCCACCGGCGCGACCTGGCCGACGCCATCGAGAACGGCGCCTTCCCCGAGTGGGAGCTCGGCATCCAGGTCTTCCCGGACACCCCGGAGGAGATGTTCGAGGGCATCGACCTGCTCGACCCCACGAAGCTCGTGCCGGAGGAGCTCGCGCCGGTGCAGCCGATCGGCACGCTGGTGCTCGACGCCAACCCGACGAACTACTTCGCCGAGACCGAGCAGGTCGCCTTCCACACCGGGCACCTGGTGCCGGGCATCGAGGGCACCAACGACCCGCTGCTCCAGGGCCGCAACTTCTCCTACCTGGACACCCAGCTCACCCGGCTCGCGGGGCCGAACTTCACCCAGCTGCCGATCAACCGGCCGCACGCCCCGGTGAACGACAACACCCGGGACGGCTTCCACCAGCAGGCCGTGCACACCGGGCAGGCCCCGTACACGCCCAACAGCGTCGACGCCGGTGTCCCGTTCCTGTCGGACTGGTCCGAGGGCGGTTACGTGCACGTGCCGCGACATGTCGAGGGCGAGGTCGGGCGGACGGCTCCCGCGTCGTTCGACGACCACTTCTCGCAGCCGGCGCTGTTCTACAAGAGCCTGACCTCCATCGAGCAGCAGCACGTGATCGACGCGTACACCTTCGAGCTCGGCAAGGTCTACGAGCAGGCGATCAAGGAGCGCGCGCTCACCGTGCTCGCCCGCATCGACGCCGACCTCTGCGCGCAGGTGGCCGCCGGTCTGGGCCTGCCGGTGCCGAAGAAGATCAAGGTGGCGAAGTCCCGGTCGGAGTCCCCCGCCCTGCGCCAGATCACGCCCACGCCGTTCCCGATCGCGGGCCGGATCGTCGGTGTCGTCGCCGGCCCCGGCGCCGACCTGCAGGGCATCGCCACGCTCCGGAAGGCCCTCGAGGCGGAGGGCGCGCTGCTCCGGGTGATCGCCCCGCACGGTGGTCAGCTGGTGAAGGGCACGGCGGTCGAGATCGTGGAGCGCACCTTCGCCACCGGCCGGTCGATCGAGTTCGACGCGATCGTCGTCGCCGACGGCGCACCCAGGGACGGCGACTTCCGCGCGCTGGTCATGCTGCAGGAGGCGTTCCGCCACCTCAAGGCCGTCGGCGCCTGGGGCGACGGCGTCGCGGTGCTCGAGGCCGCCGGCATCGACCCGAAGGCGCCCGGCGTCCTCATCGGGAAGAAGGCCAACGCCAAGCTGGCCGCCGCGACGGTCGCCGCGCTCGGCATGCACCGCGCCTGGGACCGCACCCCGCTGGTGCGCGCCTCGATGGCGCCGCCGACCGTCTGACCCACCGGGGGGCGGGACGGCGCACGCCGTCCCGCCCCCCGGTTCAGGCGGGGCCGCCGCTCGGCCCGAAGCGCTCGACCCGGATCGTCGCGGCCGGCCGGCCCGAGGCCACGAGCAGCTGGGTCGCCGCTTCGGCGAAGGCCCCGGACCCGCAGACGTAGGTGGTCTGGCCCGGCTCCCACAGCGGGAGCAGTTCCTCGGCCTGCAGCCGGCCGGCCGGGCGGATGCCGTACCGCTCCCGGCTGAGGACGACGAGCGCACCGGCCGCCACCAGCTCGTCGGGGTAGGGCAGCTGCGCCGTCGTGCGGGCGGAGACCGCGATCCGCAGGAGGTCCTCGCGGCCGATCGCGCGGGCGTGCCGCAGCATCGACACGAACGGGACCACGCCGGAGCCACCAGCGACCAGCAGCGCCGGGGACTCCCCGTCCCACACGAACCAGCCGCCGATCGGCCCTCGCACCTCCAGCTCGTCGCCGGGCTCGACGACGTCGGCCAGGTGGGTCGACACCTCGCCGTCGTCCAGCCGCTCGACGAACAGCTCCACCAGCGGGTCGCCGGGCGCCGAGGCGACCGAGTACGAGCGCTGCGCGGTGTAGCCGTCCTCGGCGGTCAGCCGGACGACGTAGTGCTGGCCGGGCAGGTGGTCGATCCGGTCGTGGACGTCGAGGCGCAGCTGCACCGCGCGCTGGATCGGCCGCCGCACCCCCGAGACCGTCGCCGTCCGCCAGCCGCCGGTCGGCGCATCCGGCACGCCCGCCCCGAGGACGGCCCCGTCCTCAGTCACCCTCGTACCGCTGCTGCCGCCAGGGGTCACCCAGGGCGTGGTAGCCGTTCTGCTCCCAGAAACCGGGCTGGTCGCGGTGCAGCAGCGTCAGCTTGCTGATCCACTTCGCGCTCTTCCAGAAGTACAGGTGCGGCACGAGCAGCCGGACCGGGCCCCCGTGCTCGATCGGCAGCGGCTTGCCGTCGTACTCCCAGACGATCCACGCCTGGCCACCCGTGACGTGCTCCAGCGGCAGGTTGGTCGTGTAGCCGGTCTTCGACGTCGCCATGACGACGTGCGCCCCGGCAGTGGGCCGGCCGGCCTCGAGCAGGGTGTCGACGGAGACCCCGGCGAACCAGGTGCCGAACTTCGACCACGTGGTCACGCAGTGGATGTCGCCGCGGTACTCCGAACGGGGCAGCGCGTGGACCTCGTCCCAGGTCCACGTCGTCGGCGCCTCCACCGCGCCGTCGACGGTGATCGACCAGGTCTCCGGCGCGATGCGCGGGGTCGGCTCGGCGGTGAGCACCGGCCAGTCGGAACCCGCGTCGTACTGACCGGGCGGCAGGCGGGGATCGCGGTCGCGGCGGCGGCCCAGGAAGCCGCGGGTGGGTCCAGGCATGGGGTCACCCTTCCGCATCCGGGTGCGGTGCGACCCGCCGGCGAACGGCCCCTCACCCGGTAAGGCACCCCTTACGAGAGCTGTGTCACCGCGCGTTGACGTGGTGGCGGGACCAGGAACGTCCTAGTTTGGGCGCCGTGGTGACGGTGACGGACTCGACTCAGCGCAGGACCCCGAAGGCGGCGAAGACCACCTCGGTCTTCAAGAAGGCCGTCATGGCGATCAGCGGCATCGTCCTGGTGCTCTACCTGATCGCACACATGATCGGGAACCTGAAGGCCTTCGCGGGCGAGGAGGACTTCAACCACTACTCGGAGTGGCTGCGCACCATCGGCAACCCGGCGCTGCCGGGCGCCACGGCGCTCTGGCTGATCCGGATCCTGCTGCTGGTGGCCGTGTTCGCCCACATGTGGGCCGCGATCTCGCTGTGGCGCCAGGCCAAGCGGGCCCGCCCGACCGCGTACGTGACCAAGAAGGCCGTGGCTCAGACCTACGCCTCGCGCACCATGCGCTGGGGCGGCGTCATCATCGCCGCCTTCATCATCTGGCACCTGCTCGACCTCACCTGGGGCACCGTGAACAGCGCGGGCGACTCCGGGCCCTACGACAAGCTGGTCGCCAGCTTCTCCAACCCGGTCTCCACCGCCTTCTACGCGATCGCGGTCATCCTCGTGGGCATGCACCTGCGCCACGGCATCTGGAGCGCCACCCAGACCCTCGGTCAGAGCAACCGCCGCCGGGAGGTGACCGTGAACTACGCCGCCACCGCCATCGCCACGGTCCTCACCCTGGGCTTCCTGCTCGTGCCCTTCTCCGTCCTCTTCGGTCTGATCGACTAAGACCCTCCCGCCTAGGAGACCCACGGCATGGCACTCGAACTCTTCACCGAAGGCGACCCGATCGCCGACACCAAGGCGCCCACGGACGTCGCGATCCCCGAGCGCTGGAGCGAGCGCAAGTTCCGCGGCCGCCTGGTCAACCCGGCCAACCGCCGCAAGATGACGATCATCGTCGTTGGCACCGGCCTGGCCGGTGGCGCCGCCGCCGCGACGCTCGGCGAGGCCGGCTACCACGTCAAGTCGTTCTGGTACCAGGACAGCCCGCGCCGCGCGCACAGCGTCGCCGCGCAGGGCGGGATCAACGCCGCCAAGAACTACCGCAACGACGGCGACAGCGTGCACCGGCTCTTCTACGACACGGTCAAGGGTGGCGACTTCCGCTCACGCGAGAGCAACTCGTACCGGCTGGCCGAGGTGAGCGCCAACATCATCGACCAGGCGGTCGCGCAGGGGGTGCCGTTCGCCCGCGAGTACGGCGGGCTGCTCGACAACCGGTCCTTCGGTGGCGCCCAGGTGTCGCGCACGTTCTACGCCCGCGGTCAGACGGGCCAGCAGCTGCTCTACGGCGCCTACCAGGCCCTGGAGCGGCAGATCGCGGCCGGCACCGTGGAGCAGAACTCGCGCTCCGAGATGCTGGACCTGATCGTGGTCGATGGCCGCGCCCGCGGCATCGTCGTCCGCGACCTGGTGACCGGCGCGATCGGCACCCACTTCGCCGACGCGGTGGTGCTCGCCACCGGTGGCTACAGCAACGTCTTCTACCTGTCGACGAACGCCATGGGTTCGAACACCACGGCGATCTGGCGGGCGCACAAGCGGGGGGCGTACTTCGCCAACCCCTGCTACACGCAGATCCACCCGACCTGCATCCCGGTCAAGGGCGACTACCAGTCGAAGCTGACGCTGATGTCGGAGTCGCTGCGCAACGACGGCCGGGTGTGGGTGCCCAAGGAGCGCGGGGACACCCGCGCCGCCCGCGACATCCCCGAGGACGAGCGCGACTACTACCTGGAGCGGATCTACCCGGCGTTCGGCAACCTGGTGCCCCGCGACATCGCCTCGCGGCAGGCCAAGAACGTCTGCGACGAGGGCCGCGGTGTGGGCCCCGGCGGGCTCGGCGTGTACCTGGACTTCGCCGACGCCATGGAGCGCCTCGGCCGCCCGGCGATCGAGGCCAAGTACGGCAACCTCTTCGACATGTACGCCCAGATCACCGGCGAGAACCCGTACGAGACGCCGATGCGGGTCTACCCGGCCGTGCACTACACGATGGGCGGGCTGTGGGTCGACTACGACCTCCAGTCCTCCATCCCCGGCATGTTCGTGATCGGCGAGGCGAACTTCTCCGACCAGGGCGCCAACCGGCTGGGCGCCAGCGCGCTGATGCAGGGCCTCGCGGACGGCTACTTCGTGCTCCCCTCGACGATCTCGAGCTACCTCGCCGACGGCCCGTTCGAGAAGGTGGACGACACCCACCCGGCCGCCGTCGAGGCGCTGCAGAACGTGCAGGGCCAGGTGCAGAAGTTGCTCAGCATCAACGGCACCCGGACTCCCTCGTCCTTCCACCGGGAGCTCGGCAAGCTGATGTGGGACCTCTGCGGCATGGAGCGCTCGGAGGAGGGCCTGCGCAAGGCTCTCGACCGGATCCCGGAGATCCGCCAGGAGTTCTGGACCAACGTGAAGGTCTCGGGCGACTGGCACTCGTTCAACCAGACCCTGGAGATGGCCGGCCGGGTTGCCGACTTCATCGAGCTCGCCGAGCTCATGTGCGTCGACGCCCTGCACCGCCGGGAGAGCTGCGGCGGGCATTTCCGCGCCGAGAGCCAGACCCCCGAGGGCGAGGCGCTGCGCGACGACGAGAACTACGCCTACGTCGCCGCCTGGGAGTGGACGCCGGAGAATCAGCCCCCGGTGCTGCACCGCGAAGCCCTCGAGTACGAGTACATCCACCTCGCCCAGCGGAGCTACAAGTGACCCTCACCCAGGACGGCCCCCGTTCCGGCGCGCCCGACGCGTCGGAGAAGCGCGGCATGAACCTCACGCTGCGCGTCTGGCGCCAGCAGGGTCCGACGGCCAAGGGCAAGATGGTGACCTACAAGGTCACCGACATCTCGCCCGACATGTCGTTCCTCGAGATGCTCGACGTGCTCAACGAGCAGCTGATCCTGCAGGGCGACGACCCGGTCGCCTTCGACCACGACTGCCGCGAGGGCATCTGCGGCATGTGCGGCGTCATGATCAACGGGCAGGCGCACGGCCCGCAGCAGACCACCACCTGCCAGCTGCACATGCGCTCGTTCTCCGACGGCGACACGATCGACGTCGAGCCGTGGCGCGCGTCGGCGTTCCCGGTGGTCAAGGACCTCGCCGTCGACCGGCGGGCCTTCGACCGGATCATCCAGGCCGGCGGCTACATCAGCGTCGCGACCGGTACCGCGCCCGAGGCGCACGCCACCCCGGTGCCGAAGAAGGACGCCGACAACGCGTTCGACGCCGCGACCTGCATCGGCTGCGGCGCCTGCGTGGCGGCCTGCCCGAACGCCTCGTCGATGCTGTTCACCGCCGCCAAGGTCACCCACCTCGGGCTGCTCCCCCAGGGACAGCCCGAGCGGAACGACCGCGTGGTCAACATGGTCGCCCAGCAGGATCTCGAGGGCTTCGGTGGCTGCACCAACATCGGGGAGTGCTCCGCCGCGTGCCCGAAGGGCATCTCGATGGAGACCATCTCCCGGCTGAACCACGACCTGCTCGGCGCCCTGCGCGCGGGGGCCCGCCCCAAGAGCTAGGCCGCCCAGAGAGCTAGGCCCGCCCAGAGAGGTAGGCCAGTAGCACACACGAGAGGCCCCCGCCGAGTTCATCGGAGGGGCCTCTCGCGTGAAGCGCCACCGGGGTCAGGGGCGACGCTGGTCGGTGGGGTCGGCCGGTGTCCTCGAGGACCCCCGCTGACCGCTCTCGGCTGACCTCCCATCGGCCGGCGGCGCCGGGATCTGGAGCACTCCGTCCGCAAGTCCCCCGTTGGGGGGACGTCCGCGCACCCGCGTGCCGGCATGGCGACCTGGGACGACGTGGTGGTCAGCTCCGCGGCGGCACGATCCGGGCGATCACGTCCGCGGGCATGAGCCCGGCCTTGCCGAACCGCCGGGCTGCCTCGAGGAACTGGGGCGCGCTCGCGGCGAGCTCGAGGAGCATCTCCCGGGCGGCGTCCTCCCGGCCGGCCAGCGCCGCGACCACCGCCCGCCACATCAGCTGGTCGGGCTCGGTGACCGGGTCCATGGGGCGCAGCAGCTCGAGCTCCCGGTCGGCGGTGACCGGGTCGCCGTCGATGGCGAGCTGGAAGGCGCGGACGACGTCCTGGTACCGGGCGCGGGTGACCGCGAGGTCGTGCAGCGCGGTGATCGGGTCGGCGGAGTCGTCGACCCGCAGGTCGACCACGGTGTCGTGCCAGGGGCGGCCGGTGGTCGTCGCGCGGATGACCAGGATCGCGGCGGAGCGCCGGCCGCGGAAGTCACCGCCGGCCTCCTCCCCCGCCTGCAGGGAGGTGAGCAGCCGCTGGGCGAGCGGACCACCGGAGCTCTCGAACCGCTCGACCATCGACTCCCACACCTGCGGGGACGCGGCCATGTTCGCCAGCGCGACGCACGTGTCGCCGACGAGGTGTCCGGCCGCGTCGACGCAGTGCGCGCCGGTGTAGGCGGCGACGTCGCCGTTGACGCCGAGGATCGCCAGCTGCCGCCGCTCGGGCTGCGGGTCGACGCTGCTGAGCGCGGTGAGCACCTCCTGCGCGGTGAAGCCGCCCTGCAGCAGGTCGAGGCCGACCGAGCCGTACATGGGCTCGGCCATCGACTGGGTGGCGATGACCCCGTGGCCGGGCAGGGCGAAGGGCACGCTGTTGCCGACGGCGAAGGCCTGGGACTGGGTGGCGACGCCCATCTCCCCGGTCTCGGGGTCGCGGGCGACGATCGAGTAGGTCACCCCGTCGGCCTGCCCGGACGGGCGGGTCGGACAAACACCGAACCCTGGCGCCGTCGACCCCGGGGCGGTAGGGAGTCCTCATGCGCCTGACGCCCGCCGCCGTGCTGCCGGTCCTCGCGCTGTCCGTCCTGGTCGCGTGCGGCGGGGACGACGAACCGGAGAGCGCGGCCGCGAGCACGTCGTCCTCCCCGACCTCCGAGGAGAGCTCACCGAGCTCCGCGCCGCCCAGCCCGTCGGACTCCCCCGACGCCTCGGGATCCCCGGGCGAGGAGAACCCCGGCAAGGTGCCGACACGTCCGGCGCCGGGCACCTGCGAGCCGGTGCCCGAGTCGGCCGACGGCCGCTACCTCGTCGCCGACGCCGGGGAGATCACGCTGCGCATGGAGGACGGGACGCTGCGGCTGAACGTCTCGTCGTCCAACGGCTGGAGCACCTCGGTGCACAGCGAGAACAGCAAGGCCGACGTCGAGTTCCGGCGGGGCGACGACGAGCTGGACTTCGAGGCCGAGCTCGAGGGCGGCCGGCTCGTCCTGCAGATCTGCGACGTGGACTGAGCGCGGGGCTCAGGCGCGGACCGGCTCCATCGCCTGCGCCAGGAGCTCGACCGAGCGCAACCGGCCCTCCACGGTCGAGGACGAGTGGGCGACGATCAGCTCGTCGGCGTCGGCGAACGCCCGGAACCGCTCCACCTGCTCGGCGAGCCGGTGCGGTGCACCGACGGCGGTGTGGGTCATCATGCCGTCGACGTGGTGCCCGGCACCCTGGGCCAGCAGCTGGTCGGCCTGCTCGTCCGTGAGGTCCTGCCCGCGGCCGAACATGCCGATCGCGCGGCTGCGCTTGACCGCCTGCAACTGCTCGCCGGCGACCTCGTCGGTGTCCGCGGCGACGACGTTCATGCCGGCGATGACGTAGGGGCGGTCCAGCTGCTCGGAGGGCGTGAACTCGCGGCGGTAGGCCTCGACGGCCGGCTGGAGCAGCTGCGGCGCGAAGTGCGAGGCGAACGCGTAGGGCAGGCCGAGCGCGGCGGCCAGCGTGGCACCGAACATCGACGAGCCGAGGACGTACAGCGGGACGCGCGATCCCTTGCCGGGGATCGCGTCGACCCCGGCCACCCGGGTCTCGCCGGCCAGGTAGGCCTGCAGCTCGAGCACGTCCTGCGGGAAGCGCTCGGCGGAGTCGGGGTTGCGGCGCAGCGCGTACATCGTGTTCTGGTCACTGCCCGGGGCGCGGCCCAGGCCCAGGTCGATGCGGCCGGGGTACATCGCGTCGAGGGTGCCGAACTGCTCGGCGATGGTCAGCGGCGAGTGGTTCGGCAGCATGACCCCACCGGCGCCCAGCCGGATCGTGCGGGTGTGCGCCCCGACGTGCGAGATGAGCACGCTGGTGGCCGAGGAGGCGATCCGCGGCATGTTGTGGTGCTCGGCGTACCAGACCCGCTCGTAGCCGTGCTCCTCCGCGCGCTGGGCGAGGGCGACGCTGGCGGCGATGCTGGTGGTCGCGGTCTCCCCGCGGTTGATCGGCGCCAGGTCGAGGATGGACAGCGGGATGCGCATGGGGAGGTGCCTTTCACGTCGGTTGTCCTGGGCAACCGCGACGCCCCCCTGAGGCTTCCCGCGGGCCACTCGTCCCGGGATGTTCCGTCGGCCGTCATCCGATCGACACGTCGGGCGGACATCCTCGTGGCATGACAGCCAGCCTCTTCGTGACCGGCACGCCCGTGGTGTGGACCGGACACGACCCGCGGGGCGCCGTGGCCTCCGGGTCCGACGTCCTGCACGCCGTCGCCCGGCCCGCCGTCGACGGGCTGGAGTCCTCGGTCTGCGGGCAGCTGGTCGCCGCGGCCGCCGGCCGCGACTGGGCCACGAGCCCGGGCGCCACCCGCTGCGAGGAGTGCGCCCGGATCGCCGACCACGCCGGGGGCGGCGTCGCGCGGGAACCGTCGACGGCGGCGTGGAGCCGCCGGGCCCACAGCAGCAGGTAGAGCAGGACGCCGCTGCCGCCGGTCGTCGTCAGGGTGCCGCTCCGGCGCGACGCCCCGACACGGCTGGCCGCGCGGACGTACCGTCGACGCCGTGAGCGTCCTCCCTGCCCAGGCCCTCCGCCTCGACGACCGCTTCGCCACCGCCCTCCCGGAGATGGCCGTGCCGTGGCAGGCCGAGGAGGCGCCCGAGCCGCGGCTGCTCGCGCTCAACGAGCCGCTGGCCGCCGAGCTCGGTCTCGACCCCGCGGCCCTGCGCACACCGGAGGGGGTGCAGCTGCTCGTCGGCACCGCGATCCCCCCCGGCGCCCGGCCGGTCGCCCAGGCCTACTCCGGGCACCAGTTCGGCGGCTACTCGCCGCGGCTCGGCGACGGGCGGGCCCTGCTGCTGGGCGAGCTGGTGGACGCCGACGGCACCGTGCGCGACCTGCACCTCAAGGGCTCCGGGCGCACGCCGTTCGCCCGCGGTGGCGACGGGCTTGCCGCCGTCGGACCGATGCTGCGCGAGTACGTGATCAGCGAGGCGCTGCACGCCCTCGGCATCCCGACCACCCGCGCGCTCGCCGTCGTCGGCACCGGGCGCAGCATCCGGCGCGAGACCCTGCTGCCCGGCGCCGTCCTGGCGCGGGTGGCGAGCAGTCACCTGCGGGTCGGGAGCTTCCAGTACGCCCGCGCCACCGACGACGTCGAACTGCTCCGCCGGCTGGCCGACCTCGCCATCGAGCGGCACCACCCGGGCGCCGCGGACGCGGAGAACCGTTACCTCGCCTTGTTCGAGGCGGTGCTCGGCGTGCAGGCGTCGTTGGTGGCCCGCTGGATGCTGGTCGGGTTCGTGCACGGCGTGATGAACACCGACAACATGACGATCTCCGGCGAGACGATCGACTACGGCCCCTGCGCGTTCATGGAGGCCTACGACCCGGACACCGTCTACAGCTCGATCGACGAGAGCGGGCGGTACCGCTACGGCAACCAGCCGCTGGCCGCGGAGTGGAACCTGGCCCGCCTGGCCGAGTCGTTGCTCCCGCTGATCTCCGACGATCCCGAGCAGGCGATCGCGCTGGCGGTCGAGACGCTGAAGACCTTCCGGCCGCGGTACGACGCCGCGCTGGCCGAGGGGATGCGCGCCAAGCTGGGGCTGTCCGCGGTCGCGCACGACGACGCGGTGGCCGGCCTGGTCGACGACCTGCGGGACCTGCTGACGGCGGGCCACGTCGACTGGACGTCGTTCTTCCGCCGGCTCACCCGCGCCGCGCGAGGGGATGCCGAGCCGGCCCGGCTGCTCTTCCTGGACCTGGCCGGGTTCGACGCCTGGCTGCAGCGGTGGCTGGCGCTGGGACCCGACGGCGCGGCGATGGACCGCGTGAACCCCGCGTACATCCCGCGCAACCACCTCGTCGAGGAGGCGCTCGACGCCGCGACCACGGGCGACCTCACGCACCTCGAGGAGCTCCTCGAGGTGCTGGGCTCGCCCTTCGCCGAGCGTCCGGACCGCGAGCGGTACGCGGAGCCCGCGCCCCAGGACTTCGGCGCCACGTTCCGCACCTTCTGCGGGACCTGAGGCACCCGCGGCCCGCCCGCTGGTGCGGGCGTGACCTCCGGCGTGGCTGGTGCAGCCGGGATGGAGGGGGTGGCGGAGTCCGTCGCACAGGGCAGCGGTGCTGACGGATGCACCCACGACAAGGGATATTGGGCGGCTGGCACGTGTGCCAGGGCCGGGCGACGACGAGTGACGGAGGCATGTGATGGCGGGCGCGAGCACCCCGGTCGACCAGCGCCGTCCCGCACCGGACGCCGAGGGCGGTGGCAGCGCCTCCGCCGAGAAGCACCACTTCCGCCCGGACATCCAGGGCCTGCGGGCGGTCGCCGTCGGGCTCGTGGTGGCCGACCACGTGTTCGGCCGGCCGTCCGGTGGGTTCATCGGCGTCGACGTCTTCTTCGTGATCTCGGGTTTCCTGATCACCAGCCTGCTGGTGCGCGAGCGCTCGCGGAAGGGCCGGATCTCCTTCCGCGCCTTCTACGCCCGGCGGGCGCGCCGGCTGCTGCCCGCCGCGCTGGTGGTCCTGGCCGCCACCACGGCGGCGACGTACCTCGTCTTCCTGGGCGGCCGCTTCCAGGAGACCGTCCACGACGTCGTCTGGGCAGCCCTGTTCGGCGCGAACATCAACTTCGCGCGGCAGGGCACCGACTACTTCGAGGGGACCGCCGCGCCGTCGCTGGTGCAGCACTTCTGGTCGCTCTCGGTCGAGGAGCAGTTCTACGTCGTCTGGCCGGCGCTGATCCTGCTGGCGTTCGCGGCCGCGGGGCTGGGCCGGCGACGCCGCGGATCGCACGCCGCTCCCTCCCCGCGCTCCTCCACCGCCGCGCTGCTGCTCCTGCTCGGCACGGTCACGGCGGCCTCCTTCGCCTGGTCGGTGCACGCGACGGACACCTCCCCGGTGACTGCCTACTTCTCCACCTTCACCCGCGCCTGGGAGCTGGGGGTGGGCGCGCTGGTGGCCGTGTCGGCGACGCAGCTGCAGCGCCTCCCCGGGGCGCTGCGCGCTCTGCTCGCCTGGACCGGCCTGGCCGTCGTGGCCGTCGCCGCCTTCGTCATCGACGACGGGACGCCGTTCCCCGGCAGCGCCGCCGCGCTGCCGGTCCTGGGCGCGGCCCTGCTGCTCGCCTGGGGTGGCGCTCCGGGCGGCCCGGGCTCCCGGTGGATGCTGGGCAGCGCGCCCGCAGGTTTCCTCGGGGCCATCTCCTACTCGCTGTACCTGTGGCACTGGCCCGTCCTGATCATCACCGGCGCGCTCCTCACCCCCGGTTCGGAGGTCTACTACGCCGTCGCCGTCGGCGTCGCGCTGGCCCTGGCCACGGTGTCCTACTACTGCATCGAGCAGCCGGTCCTGCACACCAACTGGTTGCTACCGCACCGGCCCGTCGACCCGGTGCGTGCCCGGCCCGTGTTCGTCCGGGCCGGTGCGATCGGTCTGGGCGCCGCGACGGTCGCGGTGCTGACCGTCGTCGCGGTGGTCGTCGCGCCCTGGGGCGACAGCGGGAACGCCCGGGCCGACGCCGCCCGGGCCGCGGCGGCGGCGAACCAGGACGCCGTCGACGCGGGAGCCCCGCCGCTCACCCCCCTCCAGCAGGAGATCCAGGCGGCGACGCTGGCCACCGAGTGGCCGGCCGACCTGGACCCGGGCCTGGGCGAGCGGGCCACCTACGGCGTCGACGTCTGGCCGACCTACTGCCTCCGCGTCGACGCCGACATGCTCGACCGGTGCCGGTTCGGTGCGGCTGACGCCCCGAAGCGGGCCGTCCTGATGGGCGACTCCTACGCCGCGGCCTGGGTCCCGGCTCTCGACGCGGCGCTCGTGCCCTTCGGCTGGTCGGTGATCGGGCTGTCGGACGGCCAGTGCCCCAACATCACCGCGCCGACCGTGCTGAACGGCGAGCCCTTCACCCGGTGCGAGCGGCACCGGGACTGGGCGATCGAGCACATCGTCGAGACCCGGCCGGACCTCGTCATCCTCACCAACGCCTGGACGGCGACGCTGCTCGACGAGTCCCTCGACAAGCGGACGGCCTTCCGCGACGGCCTCACCGACGTGGTCCGGCGGCTGCAGCCGTCCGGGGCGAAGATCGTCCTGCTCTCCGCGCCGCCCGGTTCGGCGAACCTCCAGGACTGCCCGACCGGGATCAACGGCCCCGACGACTGCCTCGAGGGCCCGGTGGACACCTTCGCGACGCAGGTGGCCACCGAGCAGGAGGTCGCGGCAGCGACGGGAGTCCTGGCGATCGACCCGGAGCCGTGGTTCTGCATCGACGGGATCTGCCCGACCATCGTCGGCAGCACGGCGGTCTACTTCGACGGCCGGCACATCACCGTCCAGTACGCGGAGCGGATCGGCGCCGAGCTCGTGGCGGCCCTGGATGTCCTCTGAGCCCGGAGCGCGTGGGTCGGCCGCCGCGAGGAGGGCTCCGATGAGCCTGCGCGACGCCTCCTTCCGTCGGGACATCGAGGGCCTGCGGGCGGTCGCCGTCGGCCTCGTCGTGGCCGACCACGTGTTCGGCCGGCCGTCGGGCGGGTTCCTCGGCGTCGACGTGTTCTTCGTGATCTCGGGCTTCCTGATCACCGGGCTGCTCGTCCGCGAGCGGTCCCGGACCGGCCGGATCTCCTTCCGCGCGTTCTACGCCCGGCGTGCGCGCCGGCTGCTCCCGGCCGCGCTGGTGACCCTGGCGGCGACCACCGTCGCGGCCTGGTTCGTCTTTATCGGTGGCCGCTTCCAGGAGACCGTCCACGACGTCGTGTGGGCAGCCCTGTTCGGCGCGAACATCAACTACGCGCGCCAGGGCACCGACTACTTCGAGGGGACCGCCGCGCCGTCGCTGGTGCAGCACTTCTGGTCGCTGTCGGTCGAGGAGCAGTTCTACGTCGTCTGGCCGGCGCTCATCCTGCTCGCCTTCGCCGTCGCTGGGCTCGGCCGACGGCGACGCCGGGGAGCGCACGCCGCTCCCTCCCCGCGCTCCTCCACCCCCGCGATGTGGCTGCTCCTGGGGGCCGTCACGGCGGCCTCCTTCGCCTGGTCGGTGCACGCGACCGGCACCTCGCCGGTGACCGCCTACTTCTCCACCTTCACCCGCGCCTGGGAGCTGGGCGTGGGCGCCCTGGTCGCGGTGTCGGCGACGCAGCTGCAGCGCGTCCCGGCTGCGGTGCAGGCGGCGCTGGCGTGGTGCGGCCTGGGCGCGGTCGTCGCTGCCGCCGTCGTGCTGGACCAGGACACCGCCATCCCGGGCACCGCGGCCGCGCTCCCCGTGCTGGGCGCCGCCGCGCTCATGGCCTGGGGCGGCGCGCCGGGGAGCCCGGGCGTGCGATGGCTGCTGGGGAGCCCGCCGGCCCGCTTCGTCGGGGCGCTGTCCTACTCCCTGTACCTGTGGCACTGGCCGGTCCTGGGGATCGCCGGCGCACTCGTGCTGCCCGGATCGGTGCTGTTCGACGTCGGCGTGGTCGTCGCCTCGCTGCTCCTCGCGTCGGCGTCCTACTACTGCATCGAGCAGCCGGTCCTGCACACCAACTGGCTGCTGCCGCACCGACCCGTCGACCGCTCCCGCGCGCGGGCGGTCTTCCGCCGGGCCCTCGTGGTGGGTGCGGGTGCCGTCGTCCTCACGGCGGCCACCGTCGTCGCGCTCGTCGTCGTGCCGCGGGGGGACGACGGGGGCAGTGCCCTCGCAGCCGCCCGTGCCGCGGCGGCCGAGGACGACCGGACGGCCCCGCTCACCCCGTTGCAGCAGGAACTCCGCGACGCGACGCTGGCCACCGAGTGGCCGGCCGACCTCGACCCCGCCCTGCAGCAGCTGCCGTCCTACGCCGAGGACGTCTGGCCCGGGGACTGCATGAACGTCCTGGCGGACAACGTCGAGGAGTGCAGCTACGGCGACCCGGACTCGGCCCAGCGGGTCGCCGTCCTGGGCGATTCGTACGCCGCGGCCTGGGTCCCGGCACTCCGTCAGGAGATGGTCCGCCAGGGGTGGTTCGTGCAGAGCCTGTCGTTCGGCGTCTGCCCCAACATCACCGAGATGACCACCTTCAACACCATCGCCTTCACGGCCTGCACCGCCCACCGCGAATGGGCCATCGAGCACATCCTCGAGGACCCGCCGTCGCTCCTGGTGCTCAGCCACTCGTGGCGCGCGGGGCTGGTGGACGAGGATCTCGATCGACGGACCGCCTACACGCAGGGCCTGGCCGACGTCGTGCGCCGGCTGCAGCCCTCGGGGGCCCGCATCGTCGTCCTGGGCGCGCCGCCCGGCGCGCGGAACCTGCAGACGTGCCCGACGGCCCTCAACGGGCCCGACGACTGTCTGCGCGGCCCCGCCCCCACGTTCGCCGAGCAGATGGCGAGCGAGCGGGAGGTGGCCGCCGAGACCGGGATCCAGGCGATCGACGCCGAGCAGTGGTTCTGCATCGCCGGCCTCTGCCCGACCGTTGTCGGCAGCACGCCGGTGTACTTCGACGGCCACCACCTGACCGCCGAGTACGCGGGCCGCATCGCACCCGAGGTCGTGACCGCGATTCTCCAGCCCTGAGGCGCGGGAGGATGGTTACCTTGCGGGTCCGACACACGAGCACAGGGATGGTCATGCGCCGAACGGTTCTGCCCGCCGTCCTCGTGGCGCTCTCGCTGTCCGCCTGCGGCTTCAGCGACGCGGACGGGGACTCCGGCGGGTCGGGCCCCACCGGCTCCACGGGTGGCCCGGCGACCGCGTCCGCCCCCGCCACGGACGTGACGCTCAATGCGAGGGGCAACATCCCGACGCAGCTCGGCGAGGCGATCCCCGTGCGCGCGGCGACCGCTCCCGACCAGGCCCCCTTGCTGACGTTGAGCGTCGAGGAGGTCGACGTCGACCCGGTCTGCGACGACGACTCCGAGGTGCCGCCCGACAACGGCCACTACGTGGCACTCCGGCTGGTGGCGACGGCGTCGGGCCAGTTCGACCCGCGCGTCACCACGACCATCGCGGACTACGACTTCAGCGTCATCGGGGCCGACGGCGCGACCTACGACCCCGTCACCCCGGCCGGCCGCGACTGCTTCGGCCCGCCGCGGCTGGTCCAGAACATGCGGATCGGGGCCGGGAACGAGTACGAGGGGTGGATGGTGCTCGACGTCCCGGTCACCAGCGGCGCGCTGGTCTACGCGCCGGGCGACGACGGGCCCAACCGGTGGGAGTGGGAGTTCTGACGGTTCGCCGGGTGCCCTGACCTCACCGAGCGGGATCGGCCCGGGATGGGCAGGCTCGTCCCGTGGATCGCGTCGAGGTACTGATCGTGGGCGCCGGCAATGCCGGCATCTCCCTGGCCGCGCGGCTCCTGCGCGACGGCGTCGAGGGGGTGGCGATCGTGGCCGCCCAGCCGGTGCACCGGTACAAGCCGCTGCTCAACTACGTGGCCGGCGGCGAGGCGACGATGGCCGACCTCGAGCGCCCCATGGCCGAGGTCGTGCCCGAGGGGTGCACGTGGATCCGCGACAACGTCGAGTCCGTGGACGTCGACGCCCTGACCGTGCGGACGCGGTCGGGCCGGACGCTGTCCTGCGCGACGCTGGTCCTGTGCCCGGGCCTGGAGGAGGACTGGGACGCGACCCCGGGTCTGCAGGCGGCCTACGCCGACGGGTGGGCCGCCTCGTCGTACGTGCCCGGCAGCACGCCGACGGTGTGGCCTCGACTGTCCGCCCTGCGCAGCGGGTCGGTCGTCTTCACCGTGCCGCCGGAGCCGGCGTCGTGCGGGCCGACCGCGCTCAAGCCGCTGTTCATGGCCTGCGATGCCTGGAGGCGGGCCGGTGTGCTGGGTGACCTCGACGTCCGCCTCGTGCTGCCCGGGGCGACCGCGACGGGCGTGCCGCGGGCCGACGAGGTGCTGGACCGGGCCTTCGCGGACTACGGCGTCGAGGTGCTCCGCGAGGCGCGGATCGAGCGGGTCGACCCGGACGCGCACACGATCACGCTCGGCTCGCGGAGCGGGGGCCGGGTCCTGGCCGACGTCGTCTTCGCGCACGCGGTCCCGCACTACCGGGCGCCGGGCTGGATCGCCGACGCCGGTCTGGCCGCGCCGTCGTCGAGCCAGGTGGACGTCGACCCGTTCACCCTGCGCTCCCGTCGGCACGCCTCGATCTGGGCGATCGGCGACGCCGCGGACGTCGCCACCCGCCCCTCGGGCGGTGCGCTGCGCAAGCAGGTGGCCGTGCTGAGCCAGAACCTGGCCGCCGCTGCCCGCGGGAAGGAGCTGCAGCGCTACGACGGCTACACGGTCATGCCGATCACCGTCGCCCGCCGGAGGCTGATGCTCGACGAGGTGGACCGCGACGGCCGGCCGAGCCCGTCGGTGCCCTTCCTGGACCCCTTCAGGCCGCGGCGCGCAACCTGGTTCTTCGACCGCTACGTGCTGCCGCAGGTCTACTTCCGGCGCATCCTGCGCGGCCGGGTCTGAACGCAGCCGCATACTCGCAACCCGGGGCCACCCGTCCCGCCGCGTCGACGTCCAGGAGTTGAGCTCGCTCGTGCGCCCCCCTGCCCCCGCCTCCCCTGTTTCGGGCCGCCGGGCATTCCTGGTGCTGGCCGCGGCGGGTCTCGCCGCTGCCTGCGTGTCGCCGGCCGCGGAGCCGCGCGAGGTACCGCGAGCGGCCCCCGGCACCCCTTCCGAGCCCGCTCCCCCGAGCCCGCCGACGACGGCGCCGCCGAGTGCTCCCGTCGCGCCGACGCGGGCCGACGTCGTCGCCCGGTACGCGGGGGTGACGCCGACGGCGTTCGGGCTCGACGTGCCCGGGGTGGTGAACCGGTTGCCGACGTCGGAGCGGGTCGTCGCGCTGACCTTCGACGCGTGCGGGGGTGCGCACGGCAGCGGCTACGACGCCGCGCTGATCGGGACGCTGCGGACGGCCGGGACGCCGGCCACGCTGTTCCTGAACCAGCGGTGGATCTCCGCCCACCCCGACCTCGCCGCCGAGCTGGCCGCCGACCCGCTGTTCGAGCTGGCCAACCACGGCACGGGGCACCGGCCGCTGTCGGTGACCGGCGCGGCGGCGTACGGGATCCCCGGGACGGCCGACCCGGGCGAGGTGTTCGACGAGGTGGACGGGAACCGCCGGACGCTGACCGAGCTGACCGGTGCGATGCCGCGGTTCTTCCGGTCCGGGACGGCGCACTACGACGACGTCGCGGTCCGGATCGCCGGCGAGCTCGGCGGGACGGTCGTGAACTTCGACGTGAACGGCGACGCCGGAGCGACGTTCGCCGCGGGTCGGGTGACCGCCGCGTTGCAGTCCGTCTCCCCCGGCTCGATCGTCATCGGGCACCTGAACCAGCCCACCGGCGGCACCGCCGCCGGCGTCGCCGCCGCAATCCCCCGCCTCACCGCCGACGGCTTCCGCTTCGCGCGGCTGTCGGAGTACTTGTAGCGACTGCCCGCACGCGGGGAGACGGACCTCAGACGTTGAAGCGGAACTCCACGACGTCGCCGTCGGCCATGACGTACTCCTTGCCCTCCATGCGGACCCAGCCCTTGGACTTGGCCTCCGCCATGGAGCCGGTCTCGACCAGCTGGTCGAAGGAGACGATCTCGGCCTTGATGAAGCCCCGCTGGAAGTCGGTGTGGATGACGCCGGCGGCCTGCGGGGCGGTGGCGCCGACCGGGATGGTCCAGGCGCGCGCCGCCTTGGGGCCGGCGGTCAGGTAGGTCTGCAGCCCGAGGGTGCGGAAACCGACCTTCGCGAGCTGGTCGAGCCCGGGCTCGTTCTGCCCGATCGACTCGAGCAGCTCCGCGGCCTCGTCGGCCGGTAGCTCGATCAGCTCGGACTCGGTCTGCGCATCGAGGAAGATCGCCTCGGCCGGCGCCACCAGCGCGCGCAGCTCGTCCAGCTGCGCCGAGTCGGCCAGCTCGTCGGCGTCCACGTTGAAGACGTAGAGGAACGGCTTGGTGGTGAGCAGGCTCAGCTCGCGCAGCGGCTCGGGGTCGACGCCGGCGGCGAACAGGGTCTTCCCCTCGTTCAGCACCTCCTGGGCGGCGACCGCGGCGTCGTGCAGGACCTTGCGGTCCTTGTCCTTGCGCGACTCCTTCTCCAGCCGCGGGACCGCCTTCTCCAGCGTCTGCATATCGGCGAGCAGGAGCTCGGTGTTGATCGTCTCGATGTCGTCGGCCGGGTCGACCTTGCCCTCGACGTGCACGACGTCGGGGTCGGTGAACACCCGGATCACCTGGCAGATCGCGTCGCTCTCGCGGATGTTGGCCAGGAACTTGTTGCCCAGGCCCGCGCCCTCGCTAGCGCCGCGCACGATGCCGGCGATGTCCACGAACGACACGGTGGCCGGGATGATCTTCTGCGAGCCGAAGATCTCGGCGAGCTCCGCCAGCCGCGGGTCGGGCACGCCCACCACGCCGACGTTGGGCTCGATCGTCGCGAACGGGTAGTTCGCCGCGAGCACGTCGTTCTTGGTCAGGGCGTTGAAGAGGGTCGACTTGCCGACGTTGGGCAGTCCGACGATCCCGATGGTGAGGCTCACGGGGGTCCAGGTTACGTGCCGCAGGCGGGTGCCCCGGACGACGACGTCCCCGGGCCCGCCCCTTCCGGAGTAGTCGCCCTCCAGTTCCGGCCCCGATCAGCCGACGACTGTCCTGAACCGGTCGAGAGGAAGCCACCGTGAGCAGGACCCGCACTGACACCGACGAACAGATCGCCGAGCTCCTGAGGACGGCGAAGCAGTCGCTGCGCCTGTCCGTGGCGTTCCTCTCCCGGCTCGACGGCACCACCCAGCACCTCGAGGTCGTGGAGTCCTCGGTGCCCTTCCTGTTCCAGGAGGGCAACACGCAGGTTCAGCAGACCTCGCTCTGCCAGGCCGTCCTCGACAAGAAGCTCCCCGCCGTGATCCCGAACCTGAAGGACTTCCCCGCCGCGATGAAGTTGCCGGCGGCACGGATGCCACGGATCCGCAGCTACGTCTCGGTGCCCGTCACGCTCTCCGACGGCACCCTTTACGGCACGTTCTGTGCCGCGGGTCTCACCTCGGACAAGGACCTCACCAAGCGCGACAAGGCGCTGATGGACGTCCTCGCCTCGGCCGCCTCGGTGATCATCGAGCCGCAGGTCAAGGAAGCGGAGCGTCGCAGCGACATCGAGGACCGGCTCGCGCCGATCACCGCCGACGGCGGTCCGGTCGTGGCACTGCAGCCGATCGTCGACCTGGCGACCGGCGTCCGCGTGGGGTCCGAGGCGCTCAGCCGCTTCCCCGCCGAGTGGGAGCAGACCCCTGACGTCGTCTTCGCGGAGGCGCACAGCGTCGGCCGCGGCGACCAGTTGGAGATCCTGGCCCTGCGCCGTGCGGCCGACCTCCTCGACGGCGTGGACGGCTACGTCGCCATGAACGTCTCCCCCGGCACCCTGCTGACGCCGGCCTGCACCGAGCTGCTCTCTCTGCTGCCCGTCGACCGCGTGCTGCTCGAACTGTCCGAGCACGACCCGGTGGACGACTACGACCAGCTCCTGGCGGTGCTCGCGCCGTTCCGCGCGGCCGGCCTGCGGCTGGCCATCGACGACGTCGGCGCTGGCTTCTCCTCGCTCCGCCACATCGTCGTGACCTCTCCCGACGTCATCAAGATCGACCGCAGCCTGGTCACCGGCGTGGACACCGACCCCGTGCGCAGCATCCTCATCCGCTCGCTGGTCGACTTCGCCCGCGGACTCGGCGCCCGCGTCGTGGCCGAGGGCATCGAGACCGCCGAGGAGGCCGCGGTGCTCCGCACGCTCGACGTCGACTACGGGCAGGGGTGGTACTTCGGCCGACCGGCCGTGCCCCAGCCGCGTCTGGCGCACGACCGCGAGCCGGCTCTGCCGGGCGGCATACCGGTGCCACGGCAGAGTCGGCTCGCTGTCGAACTCGGGTAGTCGGAGGCGCACTCCGCGCCCGGTCAGGCGCTGATGAGGAACGGTTCGCCGATCACGATCTCGGTGCCGTCGGGGCGCCAGGTGCGCCATCGGCCGTCGGGTCGGCGCTCGATCCGGAACCCGTGGTGGACCTTGGTGTGGTGGCGTTCGCAGAGGAGTGCGCCGTTGTCCAGGCAGGTGTCTCCGCCGTCGATCCAGTGGATGACGTGGTGGACGTCGCACCAGTAGGACGGCGCATCGCAGCCGGCGAACACGCAGTGCTTGTCGCGGACTTCGACCGCGCGGCGCAGGTGCGGTGGGAACAGCCGCATGGACTGGCCGAGATCGAGGGGTTGGCCTTCGGGGCCGATGACGATGCGGGTCACGTTGCCATCGCACGCCAGCCAGCGGGCCTTGGCCGCGGAGATGATGCCGCCGAACCCGGTCCGGCCGGCCCCGGCGCCGGTCGTGGTGTCCATCAGGTCGTCGAGGTCGATCAGCACCCCGATGTGCGGCTTGTGCCCGCGCAGCAT
>JBBSKB010000011.1:0-42793 GCA_038256725.1 Mycobacteriales bacterium
CGGAACATCATGGGCCAGTCGATGGAGTCCCTGATCCACCACTTCAAGCTGGTCACCGAGGGCTTCCGGGTGCCGGCCGGCCAGGTGTACGTGCCGATCGAGTCGCCCCGCGGCGAGCTCGGCTTCCACGTGGTGAGCGACGGCGGAACGCGACCGTGGCGGGTCCACGTGCGCGACCCCAGCTTCGTGAACCTGCAGGCCACGGCGGCGATGAGCGAGGGCGGCATGATCGCCGACGTCATCGCGGCCGTCGCGTCGATCGACCCGGTGATGGGGGGTGTCGACCGGTGAGCGCTCTCCCCGGATCGGCTGAGGGAACAGCGGTGACCGGGCTCGATTCGAGCCCGGTGCAGCCGGCCTCGCCGGACCTGCCGCCGCTGACGGAGCAGGCCCGCCTCGAGGCGCGGCAGATCATCGCCCGCTACCCGAAGGCGCGCTCGGCCCTGCTGCCGATGCTGCACCTGGTGCAGAGCTACCAGGGCTACGTCTCGCCCGAGGGTGTCGCGCTGTGCGCCGAGGAGCTGGGCCTGACCAAGGCCGAGGTCGGCGCGGTCGCGACGTTCTACACGATGTACAAGCGCCGTCCCACCGGCCGGCACCTGGTGAGCGTCTGCACCAACACGCTGTGCAGCGTGCTCGGCGGGCAGCGGATCATGGACGCGCTCTCCGCCGACCTCGGCGTGCACCACGACGAGACCGCCGCCGACGGGTCGATCACCCTCGAGCACGCGGAGTGCCTGGCGGCCTGCGACTACGCGCCGGTGGTCACCGTGGACTACGAGTTCTACGACCAGCAGGACGTCGACAGCGCCCGGGAGATCGTCGCCGCCCTGCGCCGTGGTGAGAAGCCGGGGCCCACCCGCGGCGCCCCGCTCACCGACTTCCGCGGGATCTCCCGGCAGCTGGCCGGCTTCTCGCAGCACGACGACGTCGCCGCGGCCCAGGCGGCGATCGACGCACCCGGCGCGCTCGGACCCACGCTCGTCGGCCTGCGCCTGGCCGAGGAGCGCGGCGAGACAGCGCCGGCGATGCCGAGCACCCAGCCCACCGCCGACTCGTCGTCCCCCGCCCCCGAGGCGGAGGCCGCCGGCGTCGAGTCCGCGCAGCGCGGCGCTCCGGAGCCCTCCGGTCGGTCGCTGGCCGACAAGAACGGCGGCACCGACACACCTGCAGGGACCGAGCCGGGTACCGGTTCACAGGGTCCCGGGAAGGCCTGACCGATGCCCCTCACACCCGTGCTCACCACCCGCTGGGGCGCCGACAGGTCCTGGCGGCTGTCGACCTACGAGTCGATGGAGGGCTACGCCGCGCTGCGGACGGCGCTGTCGATGACCCCCGAAGAGCTGGTCACGATGGTCAAGGACTCGGGCCTGCGCGGCCGCGGCGGCGCCGGCTTCCCGACCGGACTGAAGTGGAGCTTCATCCCGCAGCCCAAGCCGGGGGAGACCCCGACCGGCCCGGCGGCCATGCCCAAGTACCTGGTGGTCAACGCCGACGAGGGAGAGCCGGGCACCTGCAAGGACCTGCCGCTGATGATGGCCGACCCGCACTCGCTGGTCGAAGGCGTGATCATCTCCGCCTACGCGATCCGGTCCGGGTTCGCCGTGATCTACGTCCGCGGCGAGGCCGTGCACGCTCACCGTCGGCTGGTCGCCGCCGTCGAGGAGGCCTACGCCGCCGGCTACCTCGGCACCGACATCCTCGGCACGGGCTACGACCTCGAGCTCGTGGTGCACGCCGGGGCAGGCGCCTACATCTGCGGTGAGGAGACGGCGCTGCTGGACTCGCTCGAGGGCTACCGCGGCCAGCCGCGCCTCAAGCCGCCGTTCCCCGCCGTCGCCGGGCTCTACGGGGCCCCGACGGTGATCAACAACGTGGAGACCCTGGCCAGCGTGCCGTTCGTCGTCCGCGGCGGGGCCGAGTGGTTCAAGGGGTTCGGCCCGGAGAAGTCCCCCGGGCCGAAGATCTTCTCCCTGTCGGGCCGTGTCGTCCGCCCCGGGCAGTACGAGGCCCCCATGGGGACGACGATGCGCGAGCTGCTGGAGATGGCCGGCGGTGTGCGCCCCGGTCACGAGCTCAAGTTCTGGACGCCGGGCGGCTCCTCGACGCCGTACTTCACCCCGGAGCACCTCGACGTCCCGCTGGACTTCGACTCGGTCGCGGCGGCCGGCTCGATGCTCGGCACCACCGCGCTGATGGTCTTCGACGAGACCGACTCGATCGTCGAGGCCACTCTGCGGTTCACCGAGTTCTACGCGCACGAGAGCTGCGGCAAGTGCACGCCCTGTCGCGAGGGCACCTACTGGCTGGTGCAGATCCTCGACCGGATCGCGCACGGCCGGGGCACTGCACAGGATCTCGACCTGCTCGTCGACACCTGCGACAACATCCTGGGCCGCTCGTTCTGCGCGCTCGGTGACGGCGCGACCAGTTGCATCTCCAGCTCGCTGAAGTACTTCAAGGACGACTACGTCGCCCTGCTGCCCCCGGAGGAGCAGGCCCGGCTGGGCCGCAGCCTCCGCCTCGAGCCGGTCGGAGCCGCGTCATGACCCTGACGAACCCCACCCCGGCGCCGGCCGTCCCGCCGGGCGCCCCGGGCCCGCACACCCCGCCGGACGCCGTCCACCTCACGATCGACGGCTTCGACGTCGCCGTGCCGAAGGACACCCTGATCATCCGCGCGGCCGAGCAGGTCGGCGTCTTCATCCCGCGGTTCTGCGACCACCCGCTGCTGGAGCCGGTCGGCGCCTGCCGCCAGTGCCTGGTGGAGGTCGAGGGGCAGCGCAAGCCGGTGGCCTCCTGCACCATGCCGGTCACCGAGGGCATGGCGGTGCGCACCCAGCTCTCCAGCCCGGTGGCCGACAAGGCGCAGCAGGGCACGATGGAGCTGCTGCTGATCAATCACCCGCTGGACTGCCCGACCTGCGACAAGGGCGGCGAGTGCCCGCTGCAGAACCAGGCGATGGGTCACGGCCGCACCGAGAGCCGGTTCGTCGACGAGAAGCGCACCTTCCCCAAGCCGCTGGCGATCAGCACGGAGATCCTGCTCGACCGTGAGCGCTGCGTGCTCTGTGCCCGCTGCACCCGGTTCTCCCAGCAGGTGGCCGGCGACCCGTTCATCGAGCTGTTCGAGCGCGGCGCGCTGGAGCAGGTGGCGATCTACGAGGACGAGCCGTTCGAGTCCTACTTCTCGGGCAACACCACCCAGATCTGCCCGGTCGGGGCCCTGACCAGCACCCAGTACCGGTTCCGCGCCCGCCCGTTCGACCTGCGCAGCGAGGACAGCGTCTGCGAGCACTGCGCCTCGTGCTGCTCGATGCGCACCGACCACCGGCGCGGCAAGATCACCCGGCGCCAGGCCGGCGAGGACCCCGCGGTGAACGAGGAGTGGACCTGCGACAAGGGCCGCTACGCGTTCCGCTACGTGACCGCCAACCAGCGGCTGACCACCCCCCTGGTGCGCGACGCCGACGGCACCCTCCAGCCCGCGTCGTGGCCCGAGGCCTGGGCCGCCGCCGCGGCCGGCCTGGCCGCCGCGCGCGACGCCGGCGGGGTCGGGGTGCTGCCCGGTGGCCGGGTGACCGTCGAGGACGCCTACGCCTACGCCAAGTTCGCCCGGGTCGCCCTGGGCACCAACGACGTCGACGCCCGCGCCCGCGCGCACTCCGCCGAGGAGCTCGCCTTCCTGGCCACGACAGTGGCCGGCACCGCCCCCGGCCGGGGCGGGGTGACCTATGACGAGCTCGGCTCGGCGCCGGTCGTCCTGCTCGCCGGGCTCGAGCCGGAGGAGGAGTCGCCGATCGTCTTCCTGCGACTGCGCAAGGGAGTGCGCACCGGGCGGACCCAGGTCTTCGACCTCGCCCCCTTCCCGACGCGCGCAGCGCAGAAGCTGCAGGCCACGGTGCTGACCACGCTGCCCGGCGCGGAGGCGCGGTCGCTGCAGGCCCTGGCCGCCGGCACCTGGGGCGGCCCCGCGGTCGAGGCGCTCCGGCGGCCGGGCGCCGTCGTCCTCGCGGGCGAGCGGCTGGCCGAGGTGCCCGGCGCGTTCACCGCGCTGCTCGAGCTGGCGCGGGCCACCGGCGCGCGCGTCGCCTGGGTGCCCCGCCGGGCCGGTGAGCGCGGCGCCGTCGAGGCCGGCGCCCTGCCCGGCCTGCTGCCCGGAGGCCGCGTCGTCGCCGACCCGGCCGCCCGCGCCGAGGTCGCCGCCCGCTGGGGTGTCGAGGAGTCGGGGATCCCCGCCGCGCCGGGCCGGGACACCACCGGCATCCTGACCGCCGTCCGCGACCGCGCGCTGGCCGGACTGCTCGTCGGCGGCGTCGACCCCGCCGACCTGCCCGACCCCGTGCTGGCCGCTGACGCACTGGCCGAGGCCTCGTTCGTGGTCAGCCTGGAGATGTTCCCGACCCCGGTCACCGAGCGGGCCGACGTCGTCCTGCCGGTGGCCGCCGCGTCGGAGAAGGCCGGCAGCTACCTCGACTGGGAGGGGCGGGTGCGGTCCTTCGACGCCTCGCTGCACGACACCGGCCGGCTGAGCGACGGCCGCGTGCTGCACGGCCTGGCCGACCTGATGGACGTCGACCTGCGGCTGCCGACGCCGGAGGCCGCCCGCGCGGAACTCGCCGCGCTGGGCACCGCCCGCGGCGCCGTCGCCGGCCCGGACGTCGCCCCCGCCGGTGCGCCGTCGCTGCGCGCAGACGAGGCGCTGCTGGCCAGCTGGCGGCAGCTGCTCGACCTGGGCACCCTGCAGCAGGACGAACCGGAGCTCTCCGGCACCGCCCGCCGGCCGGTCGTCCGGCTCGCCGCCGAGGCCGCGGCCCGGCTGGGCGTCGCCCAGGACGAGCTGGTCACGGTGACCGGACCGAACGGTTCGGTGACCCTGCCCCTGGCTGTGACGCCGATGCCCGACCACGTGGTGTGGTTGCCGATGCGGTCACCGGGCAGCGAGGTGCGCACCGGCCTGGGCGCCGGCCCGGGTGCCGTCGTGCGGCTCGCCGCGGCAGCGGTTGCCGTGTCCCCGCCCACCCCCTCCGCCCCGGCAGGTGCCGCGTGACCCTGCTCGCGTCGCCGGACCAGCCGACCCTCGAGGACTTCGGGCACGACGTCTGGTGGATCGTGCTGATCAAGGTCCTCGGTGTCTTCGTGGTCCTCGTGGTCATGACGCTGTTCGCCATCGTGTTCGAGCGCAAGATCGTCGCCCGCATGCAGCAGCGGATCGGCCCCAACCGGGTCGGCCCGCGCGGCTACCTGCAGAGCCTCGCGGACGGGCTCAAGCTGGCGTTCAAGGAAGACATCATGCCGGCGCTCGCCGACAAGCCGGTCTACTTCCTGGCCCCGGTCCTGGCCACCGTCCCGGCGTTCCTGGCCTTCTCCGTCATCCCGATGGGGCCGACGGTCAGCATCTTCGGCGAGCGCACCCCGCTGCAGCTCACCGACGCCCCCATCGGCGTGCTCATCGTCCTGGCCTGCTCCGCCATGGGCATCTACGGGATCGTGCTCGGCGGCTGGGCGTCCGGCTCGACCTACCCGCTGCTGGGCTCGCTGCGCAGCGCCGCGCAGATGGTCAGCTACGAGATCGCGATGGGCCTGTCGATCGTCGCGGTCTTCCTCTACGCCGGGTCGATGTCGACCTCGGAGATCGTCGCCGCCCAGGCCGACGGCAACCAGGTGTCCTTCTTCGGCTGGGAGTTCACCGGCCCGAGCTGGTACGCCGTCCTGCTGCCGGTCTCCTTCATCATCTACGCGATCGCTGTCGTGGGGGAGACCAACCGCGCGCCCTTCGACCTCCCCGAGGCCGAGAGCGAGCTGGTCGGCGGCTTCCACACCGAGTACTCGTCCCTGAAGTTCGCGCTGTTCTTCCTCGCCGAGTACATCAACATGGTCACCGTCTCGGCCCTGGCCGCGACGCTGTTCCTCGGCGGCTGGCGGGCGCCCTGGCCGCTGTCCCTGTGGGACGGTGCGAACACCGGCTGGTGGCCGATGCTGTGGTTCTTCGGCAAGGTCGTCCTGGCGCTGTTCGTCTTCATCTGGCTGCGCGGCACCCTGCCGCGGCTGCGCTACGACCAGTTCATGCGGTTCGGCTGGAAGGTGCTGGTCCCGACCGCGCTGCTGTGGATCCTCGTCGTGGCCACCATGCGCACCGTCTCCCGCGAGACCGACCTCTCCACCGGCGAGGTCACCCTCTTCGTGGGTGTCCCGGCGGCGCTGCTGGTGCTCGCCGGCCTGCTCGTCGCCAGCCGGGCCGCCAACCGCGACACCCGCCTGATGGCCGCCGACGCCGCGTCCGGCGGGGTGCACGCCGTCGACCCCGAACCCGACGTGCTGCCGCCGGTCGCCGGTGCCCAGCGCCGGCCCACCGGCGGTCCCAGCCGTTCCGACGGCGGCTTCCCCATCCCACCGATGGACCTGAAGGTGCCGCCGTCGCCCCGGCTGCGGCGCCAGTCCGCCACCGGGGACGGCGCCGCCGTCGTCGCCACCGGCCGGCGCGGCACCACCACTGTCGAGGAGGACAGCCCCGATGTCCGATGAGCGGCCCGACCGCACCCCGGTGACGCGCCGCGACGGCGAGGTGGCCCGGCCCTCGACCGCCCACCTGGCCCCGCCCACCGTCCGCGACAGCCTGATCCCGGCGCCCGTCCAGGGCTTCGGGGTCACCTTCGCCCAGATGTTCCGCAAGGTGACCACCGAGCAGTACCCGTTCGAGCCCAAGGTGACCAAGCCGCGCTACCACGGCCGGCACGTGCTCAACCGGCACCCGGACGGGCTGGAGAAGTGCGTCGGCTGCGAGCTGTGCGCCTGGGCCTGCCCGGCCGACGCCATCTACGTCGAGGGCGGTGACAACACCGAGGAGGCGCGGTTCTCCCCAGGGGAGCGGTACGGCGCGGTCTACCAGATCAACTACCTGCGCTGCATCTTCTGCGGGCTGTGCATCGAGGCGTGCCCCACCCGCTCGCTGACGATGAGCAACGACTTCGAGCTCGCCGACGACAACCGCCAGGACCTGATCTACACCAAGGAGCAGCTCATGGCGCCGCTGCTGCCCGGCATGGAGCAGCCGCCGCACCCCATGCGGCTCGGGGACGACGAGAAGGACTACTACCTGCGCGTCCCGCAGACCGGGTCGGCGTCCGAGCCGGTCGTCGGGGAGAAGGCGTGAACGACGTCGTCATCGGCACGGGGGAGACGGTCGCCTTCTGGATCCTCGGCCCGGTCGCGCTGGCGGGCGCGCTCGGGATGGTGTTCAGCCGCAATGCCGTCCACTCCGCGCTCTGGCTGGTCAACACGATGCTGGCGCTGGGCGTCTTCTACGTGATCCAGGAGGCCCCCTTCCTGGGCGCGGTGCAGATCATCGTCTACACCGGCGCGATCATGATCCTGTTCCTGTTCGTGCTGATGATGGTCGGCCGCGACTCGTCGGACTCCGTGGTGGAGACGTTGCGCGGGCAGCGGGTGGCGGCCACGGTGCTGGGCATCGGCTTCGCCGGCATGGTCGGCGCCGGCATCGCGCGGGCGACCGAGGGCATCGTCGTCACCGGTCTGGCCGACGCGCAGCCCGAGGGCAACATCCCGGCGATCGCGGAGTCGCTGTTCACCGACTACCTGCTCGCCTTCGAGGTCACCAGCGCGCTGCTGATCACCGCGGCGCTCGGGGCGATGGTGCTGGCGCACATCGAACGCGAGCCCGGCAGCCGGCGCACGCAGAAGGAGCTCTCCCGCGCGCGGTTCCTCACCGAGCGGCCGCAGACGCTGCCCGGCCCCGGTGTCTACGCCCGGGCCAACTCCGTCGCCGCCCCGGCGCTGCTGCCCGACGGCCGCCCGTCGCCGGAGAGCTACGCGACGGGCATCGAGCCCCAGGAGGTCGACGAGATGGCGCGCCCGACCGGCCGGGGACAGCTCGGCTCGCCCGACGCCGCGCTGGGCACGCTGGATCCCGCGCCGCTCGAGGGCCCGGCGGGCGGTGACCGGCCATGACCCTGACCTACTACCTGGTGCTCGCGGCGATCCTGTTCACCATCGGCGCTGTCGGCGTGCTGGTCCGCCGCAACGCCATCGTCGTCTTCATGTGCATCGAGCTGATGCTCAACTCGGTGAACCTCACCCTGGTCACCTTCGCCCGCGCCACCGGCACCATCGACGGCCAGATCATGGCCTTCTTCGTCATGGTCGTCGCCGCGGCCGAGGTCGTGGTCGGCCTTGCCATCATCATGTCGATCTACCGGACCCGACGGTCCGCCTCGGTCGACGACGCCAACCTGCTGAAGTACTGACGGGGGATCGACAAGACATGGAGACCCTGTCCGCTGAGGTGGCGCTGCCCGCCGAGGGCCTGCTCGGCTGGTCGTGGCTGCTGATCGCGCTGCCACTGGCGGGTGCCGCGGTGTTGCTGCTGGGCGGTCGGCGAACGGATCGCTGGGGACACCTGCTGGGGACGGCGACGGTGGCCGGCGCCTTCCTGCTCGCGGTGCTGTGCACGTTCCAGCTGGCCGACGTCGAGGGCCGGTCGGTCGACGTCGACCTGTTCACCTTCATCTCGACCGGCGAGCTCGATGTCCGCGCGGGGCTGCTCTACGACCCGCTGTCGGCCGTGTTCGCCCTGCTGATCACCGGCGTCGGCTCGCTGATCCACGTCTACTCGATCGGCTACATGGCGCACGACCCCGCGCGCCGTCGGTTCTTCGCCTACCTCAACCTCTTCGTCGCGGCGATGCTGCTGCTGGTCCTGGGCAACAGCTTCGTGGCGCTCTACGTGGGCTGGGAGGGCGTCGGGCTGGCGTCCTACCTGCTCATCGCGTTCTGGTACACCCGCCCCTCGGCGGCGACCGCGGCCAAGAAGGCGTTCATCATGAACCGGGTCGGCGACGTCGGCCTGGCCCTGGCGATCTTCGTGATGTTCGCCCAGCTCGGGACGACGTCCTACGCGGGCGTCTTCGGCTCGGTGGGCACGCTCGCCGGCGGGACCCTCACCGCCATCGGGCTCCTGCTCCTGCTGGGTGCTTGTGGCAAGTCGGGTCAGTTCCCCCTGCAGGCCTGGCTCCCGGACGCCATGGAGGGCCCGACGCCGGTGTCGGCGCTCATCCACGCCGCGACGATGGTCACCGCCGGGGTCTACCTGATCGCGCGCTCGGCGCCGATCTACGACGAGACGCCGACCGCGCGCACCGTCGTCCTCGCCGTCGGCGCGGTCACGCTGCTGATCGGTGCGATCGCGGGCTGCGCCTTCGACGACATCAAGAAGGTGCTGGCCTACTCGACGGTCAGCCAGATCGGCTACATGTTCCTGGCCGTCGGCCTCGGCCCCGCCGGCTACGTCGCCGGCCTGGCGCACCTGCTCACCCACGGCTTCTTCAAGGCCGGGCTGTTCCTCGGCGCCGGTTCGGTCATGCACGCCATGGACGACGGCGTCGACATGCGCCGCTTCGGCGGGCTGTGGAAGAAGTTGCCGATCACCTTCGGCACCTTCGGGCTGGGCTACCTGGCGCTGATCGGCTTCCCGTTCCTGTCCGGCTTCTACACGAAGGACGCGATCATCGAGGCCGCCCTGGACCGGGACGACGTGTGGGGCTGGGTCCTCGGCGGGGTCGCCGTCCTCGGCGCCGGGCTGACCGCGTTCTACATGACCCGGCTGATGCTCATGACCTTCTTCGGCCGGGCCCGGTGGGAGCCGGGCGTGCACCCGCACGAATCGCCGTCGGTGATGACCGCGCCGATGGTCGTGCTGTCGCTGGGTTCCATCGGCGCCGGGTTCCTGCTGGTGAAGGCCTTCCCGCTGGCCGACTGGCTCGAACCGGTGTTCAGCGAGGAGAGCGAGGCGGCGCACGTCGTCGCGCCGCTGACCGTGGGGCTCGTGGTCACCGGCGTGATGCTGCTGGGCGTGCTCGCCGCCTGGCTGTTCGTCGGACGCCGGGAGGTGCCGGTCACCGCCCCCGTGCGGGTCTCACCGGTCACCCGGGCGGCGCGCAACGCGCTCTACGCGGACACGATCAACGAGTCGCTGGTCATGCGCCCGGGCCAGTGGCTCACCCGCGCGCTGGTGTGGGTGGACAACCGGGGCGTGGACGGCGCGGTCAACGGTCTGGCCGCCGGGCTCGGCGGCTCGTCGTCGCGGCTGGGCCGGACGCAGACCGGGTTCGTGCGCACCTATGCGCTGAGCATGCTCGGCGGAGCGGTCCTGGTGGCCGGTGCGCTGCTGGCGGTGACGTCGGGATGAGCCAGACCCTGTCGACGAACGGAGAGGTTGCCGGCGTGAGTTGCCGAGCCGGAGCTTGCGGAGGCGCGCCATGAATGCTTTCCCGTTCCTCGTGGCGATGATCGCGGTGCCTGCGGTGGGTGCGGCCGCGGTGGCCGCGCTGCCGAAGGGCCGCGAGCTGCTGGCCAAGCAACTCGCCCTGGGCGTGAGCCTGGTCGTGCTGGTGCTGGCGGTCCTGGCCGCCGTCGCCTTCGACACCGGTGGTGACCGCTTCCAGCTGATGACGTCGGTGGCCTGGATCCCCGACTTCGGCGTCGAGTTCGCCCTCGGCGTGGACGGCATCGCGCTGGTGATGCTGCTGCTCGTCGGGTTGCTGGTGCCGCTGGTGATCGGCGCCTCGTGGGAGGACGGCGCGGTCCCGGAGGCGGGCACCGAGGCGCGCTCGATGCGCTTCTTCTTCGCCTGGCTGCTGCTGCTCGAGGCGTTCATGGTCGGCGTCTTCGCCGCCACCGACGTCTTCCTGTTCTACGTCTTCTTCGAGGCGATGCTCGTCCCGATGTACTTCCTGATCGGCAGCTTCGGCGGGCCGCGCCGGCAGTACGCCGCGGTGAAGTTCTTCCTCTACAGCCTGGTCGGCGGGCTGATCATGCTCGCCGCCGTCATCGGGCTGTACGTGGTGAGCGCCAACGAGCTCGGCGAGGGCACGTTCGCCTTCGACGCGCTGCGCCAGCTGGACATCGACCCGGGTGTGCAGAAGCTGCTGTTCCTGGGCTTCTTCGTCGCCTTCGCGATCAAGGCCCCGCTGGTGCCGCTGCACACCTGGCTGCCCGACTCCGCCGCCGAGGCGCCGATCGGCGGGGCGGTGCTGCTCGTCGGCATCCTCGACAAGGTGGGCACCTTCGGGTTCCTGCGGTACTGCCTGCCGCTGTTCCCCGACGCCTCCCGCTACTTCGCGCCGCTGGTCCTCGTCCTGGCCGTGGTCGGCGTCCTGTACGCGGCGCTGCTGGCCATGGGGCAGAGCGACATGAAGCGGCTGGTGGCCTACACCTCGATCTCGCACTTCGGCTTCATCGCGCTGGGCATCTTCGCCTTCACCACCGAGGCCGCCACGGGCGCGGTGCTGTACATGGTGAACCACGGCATCGCGACCGGCCTGCTGTTCCTCGTCGTCGGCATGCTCATCGCCCGCGGCGGCTCCCGCCAGATCGGCGACTACGGCGGCGTCGCCGCGCAGGCACCGAAGCTCGCCGCGGTGTTCCTGATCGCCGGCCTCGCCTCCCTGGCACTGCCGGGCACCAACAGCTTCGTCAGCGAGTTCCTGGTGCTGATCGGCTCGTTCCCCGAGCGGCCGGTCTACGCGATCGTGGCCACCGCCGGCATCGTCCTGGCTGCGTTGTACATCCTGCTGATGTACCAGCGCACGATGCACGGCCCGGCCCGTGGCGTGGTCGCGCCCCCGGCCGGCGACGAGCCCCCGGCCGCCCCGGCCGGGACCGCCGACGAGCCCGGAGGAGGAGGCGCCACCGCCGTCCTGACGGCACCGGCGCGGACGGCCGTGCGGTTCGCCGACCTGAGCCCTCGGGAGATCGCCGTCGTCGCGCCCCTGGTGGTGCTGATCATCGTGCTCGGGGTCCAACCCCAGATCCTGCTGGACATCATCGAGCCGGCGGTCACCGCCACCCTGAGCGACCTCGGAGCGACCCGATGATCGAGGCACCTGACCTCTCGCTGGCGGCCCTCGCGCCGCTGCTGTTCGTCTTCGGTGCGGCCTGCATCGGGGTGCTCATCGAGGCGTTCGCCCCGCGCGACGTGCGGCACCCCGTGCAGGTCGCCGTCGCGCTCGTCGGCACCGGCGGCGGCTTCGCGAGCACGCTGGTCTACGCCGCGACCCAGGATCTGTCCGCCGGTGGCGAGATCACCGCGGCCGGCGCGCTCGCCGTCGACAAGGCCGGCCTGTTCCTGCAGGCGACGGTCACCGGGCTGGCCATGTTGGCCATGCTGCTGTTCGCCGAGCGCGGTCTCGACCCGGCGCGGTCGGCGTTCGTCGCGTCGGCCGCGGTCCCGGCCGGTAGTCCGCGCGACCGGGAACTCGCCACCGCCACCCGCGTGCAGACCGAGGTCTACCCGCTCGCCCTGTTCGCCGTCGGCGGCATGATGGTCTTCGTCACCGCGAACGACCTGCTCATCATGTTCGTCGCGCTGGAGGTGCTCAGCCTGCCGCTGTACCTGATCAGCGGCCTGGCCCGGCGCCGGCGGCTGCTGTCGCAGGAGGCGGCGGTCAAGTACTTCCTGCTCGGGGCGTTCGCCTCGGCGTTCTTCCTCTACGGGCTGGCGCTGGTCTACGGCGCCACCGGCACGATCCGGCTCGGCGAGATCCGGCAGGCCGTCGGCGAGGACGGCAGCGACGTGCTGGTCGTGCTCGGCCTGGCGCTGCTCGTCGTCGGCCTGCTGTTCAAGGCCAGCGTGGCCCCGTTCCACAGCTGGACGCCCGACGTCTACCAGGGCGCCCCGACGCCGGTCACCGCGTTCATGGCCGCCTGCACCAAGGTCGCCGCGTTCGGCGCCATCCTCCGGCTGCTCTACGTCGCCTTCGGCACCGAGGAGTGGACCTGGCGGCCGCTGATCTACGGGGTGGCGATCGTGTCCATGGTCCTCGGCGCCGTCCTCGGGCTGACCCAGACCGACCTCAAGCGGATGCTGGCCTACTCCTCGATCGCGCACGCGGGCTTCCTGCTCACCGGCGTGCTGGGCCTCGGCGCCGACGGCGAGGGGTCCGGCCTGGCGGCCACGATGTTCTACCTGCTCACCTACGGGCTGACCACGCTCGGCGCGTTCGCCGTCCTCACCCTGGTGCGCGACGGCGACGGCGAGGCGGGGCACCTCTCGCAGTGGGCCGGGCTGGCCTCCCGCTCCCCGTTGACGGCCGCGGTCATGGCGCTGTTCCTGCTCGCGCTGGCCGGGATCCCGCTCACCGCCGGCTTCACCGCCAAGTTCGCGGTGTTCCGGGCGGCCATCGCCGAGGGCGCCTGGCCGCTGGTGCTGGTGGCCGTGCTGGCCAGCGCGGTCGCCGCGTTCTTCTACCTGCGGGTCATCGTGCTCATGTACTTCTCGCCGCCGGCCTCGGACGGGCCCACGGTGGGCGTCCCGGGAATCCCGACCACGATCGTGCTCGCCGTGACGGCCGCCGCCACCCTGGCGCTGGGCATCCTGCCCGGGGCGGTGCTCGACCTGGCGGAACGGGCGGCTATCTTCGTCGGTTGATGACCGGAGCCCGTGCCGCAGCCGACGGCACCCCCACGGAGGTCTGGCACCGGATCTCGACGCCGGCCTCCACCATGGGGCCCTGGCTGCCCGAGGGCGCGCTCGGCGAATCCCTGGCCGAGGGCCTGGCGCGGGTCGAGTCGGAACTGGCCATCGCCGTGGGCAGCGAGCACCCCTTCGTACGCGAGGCGGCCGGTCACCTCATGGCGGCCGGCGGCAAGCGCTTCCGCCCGATGCTCGCGCTGCTGGCCGCGCAGCTGGGGGAGCCGGGCCGTCCTGAGGTCACCTCCGCGGCCGTGGTCTGCGAGCTCACCCACCTCGCGACGCTGTACCACGACGACGTCATGGACGAGGCGTCCGTGCGCCGCGGCGCCCCCAGCGCCAACAGCCGGTGGAGCAACAGCATCGCCATCCTCACCGGCGACCTGCTCTTCGCCCGGGCCTCCGACCTGTTGGCCGACCTCGGCCCCGAGGCGGTGCGGATCCAGGCGCGGACGTTCGAGCGGCTGGTCACCGGTCAGATCCGGGAGACCGTCGGCGCCCAGCCCGGCGACGACCCGGTCGGTCACTACCTCGAGGTGCTGGCGGACAAGACCGGGTCGCTGGTCGCGACCTCCGCCCGCTTCGGCGCCTCCTTCGCCGGCGTCGACGACGGCCTGGTCGAGGAGCTCACCGCGTACGGCGAGGAGGTCGGGGTGGCCTTCCAGCTCTCCGACGACCTCATCGACATCGTCAGCGTCGCCGGCGCCTCCGGGAAGTCGCCCGGGACGGACCTGCGCGAGGGCATCGCCACGCTGCCGGTCCTGTTCGCCCTGGCCGGCGACGACCCGGCCGAGGCGCGGCTGCGCGAGCTCGTCGCCGCCCCGGTCACCGAGGACGCCGAGCACGCCGAGGCGCTGGAGCTGCTGCGCGCGTCCCGCTCGCTGCAGCGGGCCACCGACGTCACCCGCCAGTACGCCGAGCGCGCGCGGGCCCGGCTGGTCGCCGTTCCGGCCGGCGAGGTGCGCGACGCCCTGTCCGCGCTCTGCGACTACGTGGTGACGCGCACCAGCTGACCCCATGCTGGGGGCGTGCGCCGTCCCCTGCTGCCCCTGCTGGCCCTGGTACTGGTCGCCTGCTCGGCGGACCCGGCCGCTGCTCCGGCGACCGCCGACCCGGCACCGCAGGGGACGACGTCCCTTGCCGTGGAGGTCGTCACCGACGGGCTGGACCACCCGTGGGACGTCGTCCGGGCGCCCGATGGCACCCTGCTCGTCGACGAGCGCGCCGGGGGCTTCACCGCCGTCCTGCCGGACGGCACCGTTCGCGAGGTCCGGGCCGACCTCGGCGACCTGTTCGCCGACGGCGAGACGGGCCTCATGGGGCTCGCCCTGGATCCCGGGTTCGAGGACGACCGCCGGCTGTACAGCTGCCAGGGCGACCGGGCCGGCTCCATCCAGGTCGTGGCGTGGACGGCCGCGCCGGACTGGTCGTCGCTGACCCGCGTCGCCGACCCCCTGGTCGGTGGGCTGCCGCTCAACGAGGCCAGCGGGCGGCACGGCGGCTGCCGGCTGGAGTTCGCGCCCGACGGCGCGCTGCTGATCGGCACCGGCGACACCGCGTCCGGGGCCGTGTCGCAGGACCCGGATTCCCTCGGCGGCAAGGTGCTGCGGGCCGACCCGGCGACCGGCGAGGTCGCGGTGTGGACCCTCGGGCACCGCAACGTGCAGGGGCTGGTGGTCCGCCCGGGCGGCACCCAGGTGTTCTCGGTCGATCACGGCCCCGACCGGGACGACGAGGTCAACCTGCTCCGCGAGGGCGGCAACTACGGCTGGGACCCCGACGATGGCGGTTCCTACGACGAGAGCGTGCCCATGACCGATCCGGACATCCCGGGGGCGGTCCCGGCGGTGTGGTCGTCGGGCTCGCCGACGCTGGCCACCAGCGGCGCGGCCTTCCTGGACGGCACGGAGTGGGGCGACTACGACGGCGTCCTCGTGATCGGCCTGCTGAAGGCTCAGGGGGTGCTGGCCCTCCGGCTCGACGACGCCGGCGAACTGGTCGAGGAGTTCCTCGTGCCGGAGCTCACCGGGACCTACGGGCGCATCCGGTCCCTGCGCGCGGGCGCCGACGGCGCGCTGTACGTCACCACCGACAACGGGGACGACGGGGACCGGCTGCTCCGGGTCACGCCGACCGGCTGAGCTTCCGGCCGGCCACGCGCGGCGGGACGACCGTGCCAGGCGGGAGCAGGGGGCACGGTTCGGGCTCGCCGAGCACCGTCGCGACCGGCAGGACGCCGGCCCAGACCGGGTCGGGGTCGCCGGCCTCCGGCAGGTCCCGCTCGTCGTCCCCGGGCGGTCCGGTCCGGATCTTGACGCTGGCCTCGGCGAGGTCGAGCGCCAGCACCACCGTGGCAGCGAGTTCGCGGCGGTCCGGGAGCCGGGTCGCGCTCCACGAGCCGGGCGCCAGCTGCTCGGTCAGCGCCGCCAGGCCGAGCAGCTTCTCCTCCACGTCCTCGACGGTCCGCGCCGTCCCGTGCACCACCGCGCACCGGTAGTTGACCGAGTGGTGGAACGCCGACCGGGCGTAGACCACGCCGTCCAGGTGCGTGACGGTGAAGCAGATCGGCCCGCCGGCGGCCGCTGCGCGCATCGTCGCCGCTCCGGTGGAGCCGTGCAGGTACAGGGTGTCCCCGAGCCGTCCGTAGCCCGTGGGCAGCACGACGGGGGAGCCGTCCAGCACGACGCCGAGGTGCCCGACCAGGCCGGCGTCGAGGACGTCGTGCAGGTCCGCCCGGTCGGTGCGGGCGCGCTTCGCGCCCCGGCGCACGGTGCTGCGGTCGGTCGGGGACAGGGTCGCGACGTCGTCCATGCCCCGATGTTCCACCGCGTCCGTGGCCTTGCGGAACGGCCAATCCGCTAGCATTCCACCAGGCCACTACGACGAGGAGGACCGGTGACCGGCATCCCGCCCGTCGTCCTGGACCGCTCGTCGGGTGTCCCGCTGGCGGCCCAGTTGGCCGACGCCCTGCGCGCGGCCGCCTCCGGAGGCGGGCTCCGCCCAGGCGACCGGCTGCCGTCCACGCGCGAGCTCGCGGCCGCGCTCCGGGTCAGCCGCACCGTGACCAGCGCCGCGTACGACCAGCTGCTCGCGGAGGGCTGGGCCGGTGGGCGCCGGGGGGTGGGGACGTTCGTGCTGGGAGCGGTGCCCTCGACGGCGGCAGTTCCCGCGCCCCGTGCCGAGGCGGTCCAGGCCCCGGCACTGCTCGAGCTCCGCGCCGGGTCGCCGTGCCTGGAGGTGCTCGACCGGGCGGCCTGGCGGCGGGCCTGGCGCGCGGCCGGCGACCTTCCGCCCGACCTCCGTCCCGATCCGGCGGGCGACGCGGCGTTCCGGGCCGCGGTGGCCGAGCACCTGCTGCGGCACCGCGGGCTCGTCGCCGCCGCCGACGACGTGCTCGCCACGGCCGGGACCTCGGCGGCGGTGGGGGAGGTGGCCCGGCTCCTGCCGCTGGGCAGCCGCGTGGCCGTGGAGGATCCCGGCTACTCGCGGGCGGTCGGCGCGCTGCGCGACGCGGGCGTCCAGGTGGTCCCGGTCCCGGTCGACGACGACGGCCTGGTCGTCGACGCCCTGCCGGCCGGCCTGGCGGCGGTGTACTGCACGCCCGCCCACCAGTACCCGACCGGCCGCCGCATGTCCGCCGCGCGGTGCCTGGACCTCGTCGCCCGTGCGCGGGCCGGGGGCTGGTGGGTGCTGGAGGACGACTACGACGGCGAACTGCGCTTCGATGTCGCCCCGCTGCCGTTGCTGGGGGCACTGGGCCCGGACGTCGTCGTCCACCTCGGCACGACGAGCAAGATCCTCAGCCCGACGCTCGGCGTGGGCTGGCTGGTCGCGCCCGCCCCGCTGCGCGACGCGCTCCTCGCCCGGCGGACGGCCACCGGCATCCGGCCGGCCCGGGCGGGGCAGCGGGTGCTCGCCGCCCTGGCCGGCTCGGGCGACCTGGCCCGGCACCTGCGCCGGCTGCGCCGGGAGATGGCTGCCCGCCGGGAGCAGGTGCGCGCTGCGGTCACGGCGGCCGGGCACGCAGCCGAGGGCGACCCCGCCGGCGCCCACGTGCTGGTGCCGCTGCCCGACGTCGGCACGGAGCGGTCGGTGATCGGCGACGCCGCCCGGCGGGGCCTGGCGCTGGACGGCCTCGGCCGGCACCACCTCGACGGCGCTCCCGGCCGCCGGGCGGGGCTGGTGCTCGGGTTCGCCGCGCCGACCCGGGTCGAGCTGGACCGTGCGCTGCGCGTCCTCAGCGGCGTCCTGCCCTGACGCGCGACGGGCCCGCTCCCCCGGAGGGGGAGCGGGCCCGTCGACGGGAACCGATCAGTCGCCGACGGTCCAGGTCTCGCCGCCGCCGAGCAGCGCGTCGAGGTCGGCCGTCTGCTGCACCTTGGCGGTGTCCAGCTGCTCGGTCATCATGCCGTCGTACGTCGGCTTCGAGACGGAACGGAACACGCCCATGGGCGTGTAGCGCAGGTCCTGCGAGGACAGCCGCGAGAGCGCGAACGCGTACGCGGGGTTCTCCCGGGTCGCGTCGTGGACCACGATGTCGTCCGCGTCGACCTGGTTGGTCTCGGCGATGCGCAGGCCACCGAAGTCGTCCTGGACGACGCAGGCCGCCCCCTCGGGGCCGAAGACCAGCGGCTTGCCCTGCTCGAGCGGGATGGACCACTGGGTGCCCGTGTTCGGGTCCTTCAGCAGCTCGAACGCGCCGTCGTTGAAGATGTTGCAGTTCTGGTAGATCTCGACCAGCGACGTCCCCTGGTGCTCCGCCGCCTGACGCAGCACGTCGGTGAGCCCCTTGCGGTCGGAGTCCATGGCGCGGCCGACGAAGGTCGCGTCGGCCCCCAGGGCCAGCGAGATCGGGTTGAACGGGGCATCGATGGAGCCCATCGGCGTGGACTTCGTGACCTTCCCGACTTCGGAGGTGGGGGAGTACTGGCCCTTCGTGAGGCCGTAGATCCGGTTGTTGAACAGCAGGATCGTCATGTTCACGTTGCGGCGCAGCGCGTGGATCAGGTGGTTGCCGCCGATGGACAGCGAGTCGCCGTCACCGGTGACGACCCACACCGACAGGTCGGGACGCGAGGCGGCCAGGCCGGTCGCGATCGCCGGGGCCCGCCCGTGGATCGAGTGCATCCCGTAGGTGTTCATGTAGTACGGGAAGCGGGACGAGCAGCCGATCCCCGAGATGATGACCATGTCCTCGCGGGCGATCCCGAGGCTGGGCAGGAAGCTCTGGACCGCGTTGAGGATGACGTAGTCACCGCAGCCCGGGCACCAGCGCACCTCCTGGTCGGTCTTGAGGTCCTTGGCCTTGAGGTCGGTCTTCTTCTCCCCGGCCAGGGCGACCGAGTCGGCCACCGCGGCGGAGATCGGGTTCCCGGGCATGCCCAGGTCGTGCACGTGCGTGTCCAGCGTGGTCACTGCAGAGCTCCGTTCGCGGCGGCTCCGGCGGGAACCGCGGGGGTGCCGGTGATGTCGATGGCGTCCTGGATGACCGCAGCCAGTTCGGCGGAGCGGAACGGCATCCCGCTGACCTGGGTGTGGCTCTGCACGTCGACGAGGTATTTGGCGCGCAGCAGCAGCGCGAGCTGCCCGAGGTTCATCTCGGGACAGACGACGCGGTCGTAGCGGGCCAGGACCTCGCCGAGGTCGGCGGGGAACGGGTTGATGTGCCGCAGGTGGATCTGGGCGATCTTGCGGCCCGAGGCCCGGATCCGCCGACAGGCCGCACCGATGGGCCCGTAGGTGGAGCCCCAGCCGATCACCGCGACGGAGGCGTCCCCGTCGGGGTCCTCGACGTCGGTCGGGCCGATCGACGCGGCGATTCCGTCGATCTTGGCCTGCCGGGTGCGGACCATGAAGTCGTGGTTCGCGGGGTCGTAGGAGATGTTGCCGTTGCCGTCGGCCTTCTCCAGACCACCGATCCGGTGCTGCAGCCCAGCGGTGCCCGGCACCGCCCACGCGCGCGCCAGGGTCTCCGGGTCGCGCTGGTAGGGGTGGAACTCCGGGGTGCCGTCCGTCGAGGCCGCGTTCGGTCCGGTGGCGAAGCCGACCGCGCCGGTGAGGTCCGGCAGCGAGGCGGTCTCGGGCACCGCCCACGGCTCGGAGCCGTTGGCCAGGTAGCCGTCCGACAGCAGCATGACGGGGGTGCGGTAGGTCAGCGCGATGCGCACCGCCTCGATCGCGGCGTCGAAGCAGTCGCCGGGGGAGCGCGGTGCGATCACCGGCAGCGGGGCCTCGCCGTTGCGGCCGAACATCGCCTGCAGCAGGTCGGACTGCTCGGTCTTCGTCGGCAGGCCGGTGGAGGGCCCACCGCGCTGCACGTCGATGATGAGCAGCGGGAGTTCGGTCATGACCGCCAGGCCGATGGTCTCGGCCTTGAGCGCCACGCCCGGTCCCGACGTCGTCGTGACGCCGAGGGCGCCGCCGAAGGAGGCACCCAGCGCCGCACCGATGCCGGCGATCTCGTCCTCGGCCTGGAACGTGCGCACGCCGAAGGCCTTGTGCTTGGACAGCTCGTGGAGGATGTCCGACGCCGGCGTGATCGGGTAGGCGCCGAGGAAGATCGGTAGCCCGGACCGCTGGCCGGCCGCGATGATGCCGAGCGAGAGGGCCTGGTTGCCCGAGATGTTGCGGTACAGGCCCGCAGGCATCGGGGCCGGCTTGATCTCGTAGGAGACGGCGAAGGCCTCGGTGGTCTCGCCGTAGTTGTAGCCGGCGCGGAACGCCGCGATGTTGGCCGCCGCGATGTCGGGCTTGCGGCGGAACTGGCGCTCGAGGAAGCGCACGGTGCCCTCGGTGGGCCGGTGGTACATCCAGCTCAGCAGGCCGAGGGTGAACATGTTCTTGCTCCGCTCGGCCTCCTTCTTGCCGAGGCCGGAGTCGGCGAGCGCGTCGAGCGTCATCGACGTCAGCGGCACCGGCACGGTCTGCCAGCTCTCCAGGGAGCCGTCCTCGAGCGGGTTGGTCGCGTAGCCGACCTTCGCCAGGTTCCGGGGCGTGAACTCGTCGGAGTCCAGGATGAGCAGGCCGCCACCGGGCAGGTCGGCGAGGTTGGACTTCAGCGCCGCCGGGTTCATCGCCACCAGGACGTCGGGGGCGTCCCCGGGGGTCATGATGTCGTGGTCGGCGAAGTGCAGCTGGAACGAGGAGACGCCCGGCAGGGTCCCCGTGGGCGCCCGGATCTCGGCGGGGAAGTTCGGCAGCGTGGACAGGTCGTTGCCGAACGATGCCGTCTCGCTGGTGAACCGGTTGCCGGTCAGCTGCATGCCGTCGCCGGAGTCACCGGCCAACCGGATCACGACGCGGTCGAGCGCGACCACGCTCTTGACCAGACCACCGGTCGCGGCGTGCGCGGCCGTGGCGGAGACGTCGTCGTTGGGCGCGCCGATGGGCGGCGGGGTGCTGGCAGTCATCAGTGGTGTACCTCCACCGGCCGAGGTTACGTGCGCGCTGCAGCGCCGGGTACAGAGACCCGAAGGTGATTCCACATTCTCCCTGCTGAACCACCCGGGCGAGCGGCGCATTCCTCCGACAGGGGGCCGGGAACGGCCTCCCCGGGGAGGCCGTTGGGGAGGACGTGCAGAGCTGGAACAACGGACTCAAGACCGCCGTCCTGCTGGGCGCGATGGGCGGGCTCATCCTGGCCGCCGGTGCGCTCATCGGCGGGCGCGGTGGGCTGCTGATCGCCCTGGTGATCGCGCTGGGGGTCAACGGCTACGCGTACTTCAACTCGGACGAACTGGCGCTGCGGGCGATGCGCGCCTTCCCGGTGACCGAGACCCAGGCGCCGCAGTTCTACGCGATGGTGCGCGAGCTGGCCACCGAGGCCCGGCAGCCGATGCCCCGGCTCTACGTCAGCCCGACCGACCAGCCCAATGCGTTCGCCACCGGTCGCAACCCGCGCAACGCCGCGGTCTGCGTCACCCAGGGCATCCTCGAGCTGCTCGACCGGCGCGAGCTGCGCGGCGTCCTGGCCCACGAGCTCTCGCACGTCTACAACCGCGACATCCTGATCAGCTCGGTCGCCGGCGCGATGGCCACGGTGATCACCTACCTGGCGCACATGGCGATGTTCGCCTCGCTGTTCGGCGGCCGGGGCGGGGACGAGCGCGGTGGTGGGAACGCCCTCGGCGGGCTGCTGCTGGTGTTCCTCGGTCCGCTGGCCGCGGGGCTGGTGCAGATGGCGGTCAGTCGCAGTCGCGAGTTCCAGGCCGACGCGACCGGGGCGCAGCTCTCGCAGGACCCGCTGGCCCTGGCGTCGGCGCTGCGCAAGATCGAGCGGGGGGCAGGCAGGCTTCCCCTGCCGCAGGAGGACCGGCTGGTCACCCAGAGCCACCTGATGATCGCCAATCCCTTCCGCGGGCAGGGCATGGCGTCGATGTTCGCCTCGCACCCGCCGATGCCCGAGCGGATCGCCCGGCTGGAGGCGATGGCCCGCGACCTCGGCCAGGGCTGAGGACGGCCCCCCCCTGGGCGGGGGCCGTCCTCAGCTCAGCGGTAGTTGTCGAACTGCAGGGCGACGTCGAGGTCGGCGCCGCGCAGCAGTTGCTGCACCGCCTGCAGGTCGTCGCGCTTCTTGCCGGTCACCCGCAGCTGGTCGCCCTGGATCTGCGCCTGCACACCCTTCGGGCCCTCGTCGCGGATCAGCTTGGAGATCTTCTTCGCGACGTCGGACTCGATGCCCTGCTTGATCCGCGCGGAGATCTTGTAGATCTTCCCGGAGGACTGCGGCTCGTCGGCGTCGAGCACCTTGAGCGAGATGTTCCGCTTGATCAGCTTCTCCTTGAACACCTCGAGCGCGGCGGCGACCCGCTCCTCGGTGTCGGCCTGGAGCGAGACGCCCTCCTCGCCGGCCCAGGCGACGGTGGCGTTCGTCCCGCGGAAGTCGAAGCGCTGCGACAACTCCTTGGCGGCCTGGTTCAGGGCATTGTCGACCTCCTGCCGGTCGACCTTGCTGACCACGTCGAAGGACGCGTCGGCCATGGGAACTCCCCTCGTCGGACGGTCGCGGCCCGGGGCTCCGAGGTCCGCGATCACAGTCTTGTATTCTGCTCCGGTACCACTGCACGGCGGGTTGCCCGAGTGGCCAATGGGAGCGGACTGTAAATCCGCCGGCTTAGCCTTCGAAGGTTCGAATCCTTCACCCGCCACGCCTCGGTACGAACGGCCCTCGACCCTCCGGTCGGGGGCCGTTCGCCGTTCCGCGGGGCTCAGCCCAGCGTCGGTGCCCGCGCGCTCGCGGTGGCGGTGCGCTCGAGCTGCTCCCCGCCGAGGAACAGCCAGCCGAACGCGATGTCCACGAACCGGGTGCAGCGGACGGTGACCTCGGCGCCGTCGGTCTCGGCCGACCAGGTGTCCAGCGCCGCGCCCCCCGCGCCGAGCTGGTCGGCGACGGCCGCCTGCGCCGTGTCCCGGGTCAGGGGCAGTTCGGTGCCCAGGCCGCCGGCGTAGATCGCGGCCTCGTCGGCCCGGTTCGCCGCGGCCAGCGCTGCGCCGTCGCAGACCGCCTGGACCTCCTGCTGCTCCAGGAAGGCGTCCGAGGCGGCGATCGCGCCGAACACCATGAGGGCGGCGACCAGCCAGCAGACCAGGACGAACGGCAGCGTCGACCCCCGCTCGGAGTCGTCCCGGTCGTTCCGCACGACGGGCAGCGTAGGCAGGCTCCGCGCTCTCCACGGCCTGTGGACAGCACCTGTGGACACTGTGGACACCCGATCGGGTGGCGGCCAGCCGGGCCGATCCGCCTGTGGACGACGCCCCGCGGGGCCGGCCGGGGCGGAGACACTGCGCCGGTGAGCATCGAGCTGCCCGCCGAGGAGGTCCGTGCGCTGGGCCGGTCGCTGACCGGGCGGGGGGACGCCGCCGACGAGGTCCGCGGCCGGCTGACCGAGGACGGCGACGTCGAGGGGCCGCTGCGCGCACCGGTCGCCCTGTTCCTGGAGTGCCAGGCCGCGGTGGCGACGGCGCTGGCCGGTGAGCTCCGCCGGCTCGGCGCGACCGTCACCGGCGTCGCCGACTCGTGGGTGGAGCTCGACGCGGCGCTCGTGCAGCCCGCGGACGTGCGGCCGCCCCGGTGACCGAGCTGGTGCCCGACCCTGTGCCGCTGGGCCCGCCGCCGGGGGAGCCGCGCGCGATCGCGGCACTGGCGGGGCGGCTGGACCGGGCCGGCGTCCTGCTCGGGGAGCTCGGCGAGCGGGTGACGGCGGATGCCGGCGCGGTGCCGTCGTGGACCGGCCGCGACGCAGACGCGGCCACCGCCCGGCTGCTGCGGGCCGGCGCCCTGGTGCGGGAGGCGGCCGACGGGCTCGTGCGCGCGGGCGCCCGCGTCGCGCTGCACGCGGAGCTGCTGGAGGACGCGCGCGGCCGCCTCGCCCGCCAGCGGGCCGCCCAGGAGGAGGACCTCGCCGCCGCGGCCGCCCGGCTCGGCGGGGTGGTGGACGTCTCGGGGGCGGACACCATCGGCGCGCTGGAGGAGCTCCGGGTGATGGAGGCCGCGCGCCGCCGGGTCGCCGCCGCCATCCGCGACGAGGTCGCCGAGGACGCCGCGGCCACCGCCGCGGTGCTGGCCGGGTGCGGCGCGATCGCGGTCGGCGCCGGCCGGTCCGGCGGCGGGGCGGCGGTGCTCCGGCACCTCGCCGGCGTCCTCCCCGGCTGGCGCGAGGTGCTGCTCGCGCAGCGCGGTCACGCGTTCGCGGCCGCCCTGCTCGCGGACGACGACGTCGCGGCCCAGGAGCGGTCGGCCCGGGAGCTGCTCCCGGACGCGGGCGACCCCGCCGTGGCGGCAGCGGTGCTCATCGGACTCGGCCCCGCGGGCCTCCGCGACGTGCTGCGCCGGCTGGGCGAGGGCTCGCTGTCCTCCGGCAGCGCACTGGCCCGCACGGTGGCGGGCGTCCTGGGCGCTCCCGTGCCGCTCGCGGACGCCGCCGCGGTGGCCCGGGTGCGCGGAGCCCGGCTCGTCGACCCGGACGACCACCACACCCTCGACGGCGACCTCGTGGCGCTGGGCATGGGCGTCGTCCTCGCGGCCGGGCGCGGGAACCCCGCCGCCGGGCCACCCCTGACCACCGTCCGGGAGTGGGGCCGGCAGATCGTCGCGCGCGAGCGCGCCCTGGGCGCCGAACGGATCGTCGACCACGTCCGCCCCGGCCCGGCCGAGGCGCCGCCGGGCGATCCGCTCGAGGAGGTGCTCGTCCGGCTCGCCGCGGCCGAGGACCCGGCGCCGGCCGCGGCCCTGCTCCGCGCGGTGCCGACCTGGTCCCTCCTGCTCGAGCGCACCTGGGACGACGGTGGCGCCGCGTTCGCCGCGCTGGTCGAGCGCGCCGGGTCGGAGCCCGGGGACGTGGCCGTGCGCGCGGGGCTCCGGGCACTGGCCGCCGGGCTCGGGGACGACGGCGACCCGGCCGGTTGGACCGTCGACCGGGGGACCGCGGCCGGGATCGCCCCGGCGCTCGCCGCGGCGGTGGTGGCGCGACCGGACGTGCTGACCGGCCCCCTGCTAGGGGACGTCGACGGTGCGGGCGACGACCGGACCCTGCTCCGCGGGCTCGGCTACCTCAGCGCGGACCCGGCCGCCGGTCCGGCGCTGGACCGCGGCGTGGCGGCGGCCGCGGTGGGGCTCCGCGGCGCCGATCGCACCGGCACGGGGGACCGGGCGGTCGCCGTGATCGCCGGCTACACCGCCGTCCGCGAGTACGGGCAGCGCCTCGTGCACGCGTTGGGCGAGTTCGCCGCGCGGGAGCGGGCGGTGCACCTCCAGCAGATCACCGAGCTGTTCAAGGCGGCCGCCTCCTCGGCTCCCCCGGTCCGGATGGCCATCGCGGCGCTCGCCGTCGTCCGGGACCTGGACGGGACCTGGGACGAGGGCCGCGACGAGGGGCGGCACCTCCCGGTGAGTGAAGCGCTCCGCGCGACCGGGGGAGCCGCCGACGCCACGGAGGCGTACGCGCAGGTCGCAGCGGCAGTCGGCACGCCGACCGCCCCGGTGTCCCCGGGGACCGACTGGATCGGACTGGCCCTCGAACTGGTGCCCGGGGGAGGCCGGGTGCAGGACGTCGCGGAACAGGTCTACGAGCAGCTGGACCAGCTCTGGACCGAGTACGGCGAGGAGGCCGACGGGGGCTGATGTCCCCCGTTCGACTGACGTTGCGTTGATCAACCTAAACGGAGAGTGACGACACTCAAGATCGTCACTCCGTCGTGATCTTCGGTGCTTGCCCCTAAAGGGTGACGGGCAGCAATGTCCCCAGTGCGGTCCGTACCCAACGACGCTCTGCCCCCGCGCGTGAGTCCTGCCGCACATCGCAGTCGGTCATGCCAAACAGGAGGCGTCATGAGCAGCAACACGCAGCGCGGGATCAAGTGGAGCCGAGGCATCAAGTGGAGCCGCGGGATCAAGTGGAGCCGCGAGGCCTGATCCGCCCCACCTCACGTGTCTTTCGCAGGGCAGTCGGTCGACGGACCGGCTGCCCTGCGGCGTTCCCGCGGGTGACTGTGACCCTTTCGGGTCGCGGCGCGGGCCGAACGAGGGTGTGGGAGGCCTCTCCGTTGCTAGCCTCTGCGCGCCCATCCACCCCGCGGATTGCAGGTGAGAGTGTCCGAGCAGGACGTTCGAGCGACGCCCCGACGGGCTCTGTGCGCGCCCTCGACCGTCGCCGTGCTCGGAGTGGCCCTGGCCGTCCCCGTCATGCTGGCCGTGCTCCTGACCCAGCCGCTCACCGTCTCCGTGCTCGCGCTGGTGGTCGTGTTCCTCGCCCTGGTCGCCGCCGAGTCGATCCACCTGCACTTCGAGTTCCGCCGGCAGGCCTTCTCCTTCTCGGCCAGCGAGCTGGCCATCGTGGTCGCCCTCGTCGAGGTCGGTGGCGCCTGGGCGGCGATCGCCAGGGCCGTCGCCGTCGCGATCGTCCTGCTGGTCCAGCGGTTCCCCCGGCCCCAGGGCATCGCCACGCTGGCGGTCGCGGTGCTCGAGGTCTGTGCGGCCGTCGCCGTGCTCTCCCTGCTGCCGGTGGGCGAGCTGACCTCGCCCGCCACCTGGATCTCCTACCTCGTGGCGGTCCTCGTGGCCGACGGGCTGGGTGCGCTGCTCTTCGCCGTCGCGATCAGCACCACCCAGGGGTACCCCGGACGCTCGCTCTGGACCAGTCTGCTGGTCCCGGTCTTCCTCGTCGGCCCGGTCGCGGTCATCGTCGGGCTCGCCGCGCTGCTGCTGATCGGCGTGACCGGATGGGCGTGGCTCCTGCTGGCGCCGCTGCTGGTCGCCCTCGCGCTGCTCTACCGCCACTTCGGCGACGTCACGCGCCGGGGGCACAGCGTGCAGCGCGTCTACGACTTCGCCCGCCGGGTCGAGCAGGTCACCCCCGACGAGACGGGCACCCGCCAGATCGTCGCCGCCGTCCAGGAGATGCTCAACGCCGAGCGTGTGGCCATGTGGCTGCCGCCCTACCTCGACGAGGCTCCGCGGCTCATCGTCAACGCCGAGGACGGCGCGGTCTGGTACGACGGCCCGGGCGATCCCGACGACGTCTTCCGGCGCGCGGTCGCCGCCGCCGGCGGGCCGGTGCTGATCTCCCTGGCGAACGCCGACGAGGAGCAGGCGGCCGGCCTCGCGCGCCGCGGGGTCACCGAGCTGCTGGCAGCGCCGCTGGCGACCGCCGCCGGGGAGCCCGGTTACCTGGAGGTCTGCGACCGGCGCAGCGCCGTCGTCTCCTTCACCGACAGCGACCGGGTGGCGCTGGACTCGATGCTCACGCACGTCAACGCCGCCATCCGGCACCAGCAGCTGCTCACCCAGATCCGTTACGACGCCGACCACGACCGGCTCACCGGGTTGCCCAACCGGCAGCGGCTGGCCGCGGAGATCGACGCGCTGCTCGCCGCAGACCCGGCCGGTGGCCGTGCCGGGCTCATCCTCGCGGCCCTGGGCAACTACACCGAGGTCACCGACACCCTCGGCCACGCGGCCAGCGACGAGCTGCTGCTGGTCACGGCCGGGCTGCTGCGCGAGCACGCCCCGCCGCAGGCGCTGCTCGCCCGCATGGAGGGGGAGCGCTTCGCCGTCCTGCTGCCCGGTCTCTCCCTGGCCGCCACCGAGCGCGCTGCGCGCCGCCTGAGGGAGGCCGCGGCCGCGCGCGTCCGCGTGGCCGGCCTGGACCTCGAGGTCACCCTCACCATCGGCGTCGCCTCCGCGCCCGTGCACGGCACCGAGTCGGGCACCCTGATGCAGCGGGCCGACGTCGCGCTGCTCGCCGCCTCAGACTCCGGCGGCGTGGCCAGCTACCACCCGGTCCTCGACCAGCAGAGCCTGCGCCGGCTGCAGCTGGGCACCGAGATCGAGCAGGCCATGGCCGACGGCCAGATCAGCGTGGTCTTCCAGCCGATCATCGATGCGCAGTCCTCGGACATCGTCTCGGTGGAGACGCTCGTGCGCTGGGCTCATCCGCGGTACGGCTCGATCTCGCCCGACGACTTCATCCCCCTGGCTGAGCAGATCGGCCGGATCGGCGCCGTCACCGACCACGTCCTGGACCTCGCGCTGGCCCGGTGCCGGCGCTGGCTGGACCAGGACATCGCGCTGTCGGTCGCGGTGAACCTCTCGGTGCACTGCCTGATCGAGCCCGATCTGGTCGCCCGCGTACGCCGCGCGCTCCAGCGGCACGGGGTGCCCGGCGAGCTGCTGACGCTGGAGCTGACCGAGGGCAGCGTGGTCAGCGACTCGGTCCGCGACAGCACGGTGCTCGCCGACCTGCACGACCTCGGCCTGCGGCTGTCGATGGACGACTTCGGTACCGGCTACTCGTCGCTGTCCCAGCTCCGGCATCTGCCCATCGACGAGGTCAAGATCGACAAGTCCTTCGTGCTGGGCATGTCGACCAGCCAGGGGGAGTCGTTCATCGCCCGGTCGATCATCGAGCTGGCCCACAACCTGGGGCTGCGCGTGGTCGCCGAGGGCGTCGAGGACGAGATGACCCGCAACCTGCTCACCGAGATGGGCTGCGACAAGCTGCAGGGCTTCCTCGTCAGCCGGCCGCTGCCCGACGATCGGCTCGAGAACTGGCTCCTGGCGCGCACGGGCGTGCGGTCGGCGGCCCCCGGTGCGGCGCACCGTCGGTTGTTCGTCCGCGGCTGACGCGCCGTCGGCACCCCCTCGCAGGGCACCGGGAACCGGCGCGGTACAGTCGTCGAGGCTTTCGAGCACGCCCCTTTAGCTCAGTCGGCAGAGCGTCTCCATGGTAAGGAGAAGGTCTACGGTTCGATTCCGTAAAGGGGCTCTGGAACACGTAAGCTGACCTACCGGTCCAGTCGCGAGACCGGGCCGCAGGTCGTCCCGGCGGTGTAGCTCAGCCTGGTAGAGCAAGCGGCTCATAATCGCTGTGTCACCGGTTCAAGTCCGGTCACCGCTACTCCCGACGGACCCCGCACTCCGGGGTCCGTCGTCGTGTCGGCCCAGCCGGCACGACAGCAGGATCCGGATCCGGATCCTGAACCACAAGGCTAGGAGCACTCCATGGCAGCCACCGACGTCCGCCCGAAGATCACCCTGGCCTGCCAGGACTGCAAGAACCGCAACTACATCACCCGCAAGAACCGGCGGAACGACCCCGACCGGCTCGAGCTGATGAAGTACTGCCCGCGCGAGCGCAAGCACACGCTGCACCGCGAGACCCGCTGATCCAGCCGGTCGACGACACAGGAGGGCGGGAGCATGGCGCTGGACCGGGAACTGGTCGGGCGCAGCTACCCGCCCTCCGTCGTCCTCGAGGTCGGTCGCGCGAAGATCGCCGAGTTCGCGACCGCGATCGGTGACCCCTCCCCGCTGTACCGCGATGCCGAGGCCGCCCGCGCTGCCGGGCACCCCGACGTGATCGCCCCGCCCACCTTCGCCATCGTGGTGAGCCTCGAGGCCGCGATGGTCGTGCTGGACGACCCCGACATCGCGATCGACTACGCGCGGGTGGTCCACGGCGAGCAGCGGTTCGCCCACCACCGCCCCATCCGCGCCGGTGACCGGCTGATCGCGACGACGACGATCGACGCGGCCCGCACGGTCGCCGGCAACGACCTGCTCACCGCCCGCGTGGACCTGACCACCGAGGACGGCGAGGCGGTCTGCACGGCCACGTCCATGCTGGTGGCGCGGGCGTGAGCGCCCTCGTGCGGCTCGCCGACGTCGAGGTCGGCACCGAGCTCCCCGAGCAGCGCTACCGGATCACCCGGGCCGACCTGGTCCGCTACGCCGGCGCCTCCGGGGACTTCAACCCGATCCACTGGAACGAGCGGGTGGCCACCGAGGTCGGGCTGCCGGGCGTCATCGCCCACGGCATGTTCACGATGGCGCTGGCCGGACGCGCGGTCACCGGCTGGACGGGGGACCCTGCCGCGCTCGTCGAGTTCCAGGTGCGCTTCGGCCGGCCGGTCGTCGTCCCCGACGACGACGCCGGGGCCGAGCTGACCGTCCGGGGCACTGTCGCCGCACTGCTGGACGAGGGCCGGGTCCGCGTCGACCTCGCCGTCGGCAGCGCCGGCGAGAAGGTGCTCTCCCTGGCCCGCGCCGTGATCCGCCTGGCATGACGGCGTCGCGGCGGCTCGCCGTGCTCACCGTCGCCGGTCTCCTCCTGACCGGCTGCACGTCCTTCTCCGACGCCCTGACCGCGCCCACGGCATCGTCCGCCCCGCCGTCCGCGGCTCCCGACGACGACGACGAGGACGCCTGCGCCGAGCGCGCCGAGCCCGATCCGGACCGGCCGGTCGTCGCGCTGGACTTCCGGCTGGCCGACGACCTGCGCACCGTGGCCGGCACGGAGACCGTCGTCTTCACCCCCGACCGGGAGGTCGGCGAGCTGGTCTTCCGGCTGGTGCCCAACGGCCCCGAGCTCGCCGCAGCCGGCTCCTGGCTCGTCGTCGACGAGGTCCGGGGCGACGACGTCGCCGGCTCCGGGTACGAGTCCTTCGGTGCCCCCGGCGCGGACGGCGGCTACGTCGTGACCCTCGACGAGCCGCTGGCGGCCGGGGAGAGCACCGAGGTGCAGCTCGACTTCACCCTCGCCCTCGGCTCGGGCGGATTCGACCGGGTCGGTGCCGCGGACGGTGTCTCCTGGTGGGCCAGCGGGTTCCCGCTGCTCGCGTGGGAGCCGGGCGTGGGCTGGGCGCGCGACCCCTACGTGGCCGTCTCCGGCGAGACGACGACCAGCCCCGCGGCCGACACGACGGTGCGCGTCTCGGCCCCCGTGGGCGCCACCGTCCTGATGACCGGGGACCAGGCGGAACCGACCCCGTCGTCCGGGGAGGGGCGCCGCACCTGGACCTCCGTCGAGCCGGTGGCCCGCGACGTCAGCGTCGCGGTGGGCCGGTTCGACACCGCCGAGCGGACGACGCCCGACGGGGTCCGGGTGACCACCGGCGCCCTCCCCGGCGCCGAACCGAGCGCCGATGAGCTCGCCGACGCCACCGTCGAGGCGATGGCGGACCTGGCGGAGTTCCTCGGCCCGTTCCCCTACGCGACGCTGACCGTGCCGCTGCTGCCCGACTACGGTGGCGGGATCGAGTACCCGAGCTCGATCCTGCAGGCTTCGCCCAGCAGCGCGGTGCTCGTGCACGAGGTCGCGCACATGTGGTTCTACGGGATGGTCGGCAACTCGCAGTTCCGCGATCCCTGGCTGGACGAGGCCTTCGCGACGTGGGCCGAGGCCGTGGTCCACCCCTCGTCCGCCGAGGACCTCGAGCGTGCGCTCGGCGTCGTGGGCGACGTCGGCGACACCATGGACGGCTTCCGCACCCGGCAGCAGTACACCGCGCGGGTCTACGGCAAGGGCGGCGCGGCGCTGCTCGAGGCGAGGGAGCAGGCCGGCGCCGAGGCGTTCGATGCCGCGGTGCGCTGCTACGTCCAGGCCGCCGCCTGGCGCATCGCAGCGCCCGAGGACGTCGCCGAGGCCCTCGCCGACCTGCCCGAGGCCCTCGACGTCCTCACCGGGGCCGGTGCGCTACCCGCCCCCTAGTCGGCGCTGGTGAGCAGCCGCTGCATCCGGGTGACGCCCTCGACCAGGTCGTCGTCGCCCAGCGCGTAGGACATCCGCAGGTAACCCGGGGTGCCGAAGGCCTCGCCGGGGACGACGGCGACCTCGGCGAGCTCGAGGATCAGCTCGGCCAACTCGACGCTGGAGTTCGCGGTGCGGCCGCCGATCGACCGGCCGAGCAGGCCCTTGACCGACGGGTAGACGTAGAAGGCGCCCTGCGGCTCGGGGCAGGCGACCCCGGGGATCTCGCGCAGCATCGAGACGATCAGCTTGCGCCGCCGGTCGAAGGCCTCGCGCATGGTGGCCACGGCCGAGAGGTCACCGGTGAGCGCGGCCACCGCAGCCGCCTGCGAGACGTTGGCGACGTTGGACGTGGCGTGCGATTGGAGGTTCGTGGCGGCCTTGACCACGTCGGCGGGGCCGACGATCCAGCCCACCCGCCAGCCGGTCATCGCGTAGGTCTTGGCCACGCCGTTCACCACGACGCAGCGGTCGGCGAGCTCCGGGACGACGACCGGCATGGAGGGGGCGGTCACCCCGCCGTAGGTGAGGTGCTCGTAGATCTCGTCGGTGAGCACCCAGAGCCCGGCGTCCAGCGCCCAGCGGCCGATCTCCTCCACCTGCTCGACCGGGTAGACCGCCCCGGTCGGGTTGGACGGCGAGCAGAACAGGAGCACCTTGGTGCGCGGAGTACGGGCGGCCTCGAGCTGGGCGGCCGAGACCAGGTAGCCGCTCTGCTCGTCGGCGACGACCGGCACCGGGACGCCGCCGGCCAGGCGGATCGCCTCCGGGTAGGTGGTCCAGTAGGGCGCGGGGAGCAGCACCTCGTCACCCGGGTCGAGCATCGTGGCCAGCGCCTCGTAGACCGCCTGCTTGCCGCCGTTGGTGACCAGCACCTGGGCCGCGGTCACCTGCAGCCCGGAGTCGCGCGCGGTCTTCGCGACGATCGCCTCCTTGAGCGCGGGCAGCCCGCCGGCCGGGGTGTACCGGTGCATCGCGGGCTGACGGGCGGCGGCGATCGCGGCCTCGACGATGTAGTCCGGAGTCGGGAAGTCCGGTTCCCCGGCGCCGAAACCGATCACCGGCTTGCCCGCCGCCTTGAGGGCCTTCGCCTTGGCGTCGACGGCGAGGGTGGCCGATTCGGCGATCCCCGCGATACGACGGGAGATGCGCCGCCGGGCGGGCGGCAGCTCGGAGGACGACGGGATGGGCGAGTCCGGAGACACGGCGGTCATGGCCCTATCGTGTCAAAGGTCGGGGCGTCGCGAGCGGGCCGCCCGGAGGTGCTCCCGGGGACGTCGGCATCCGTCCCCCGGACACGTTGGCCTCGGCCCTCCGCGGTCCCGTACACTGGCGTCCCTGGGGTGGTCGACCCCACCACCGGCGTGCCCCGGAACCTCCCGAGGTCCTGGCTGCCGTGGTGAGGTGGACGGTCCCGGTGTCCGGTCCGGGCGCTCGGTATTCCGAGGGCCGGGCTCTAGGGGTGTAGCTCAATTGGCAGAGCAGCGGTCTCCAAAACCGCAGGCTGCAGGTTCAAGTCCTGTCACCCCTGCCAGCAGAACGGACGATGCACGGCCGACCGCCCCCGCCGGGGACGGCACCCACCACGAGGCGAGCGAGGCGCAGTGAGCGAGAAGCCGGAACGCGGGGACGACGCCCCCGACGTCCCCGACGCCGAGCTGACCGACGAGCAGCTCGACCGCGAGGCTCCGGGCGTGGACGACGCCGCCGAGCTCGAGGCGGCCGAGGACGCGGTCGCCGCCGAGGCCGCGGCCGAGGAGGACAAGGTCGTCGCGCCGGCACGCCGCCGTGGCGGGCGGATCACCGCCGGCGAGGACGACGACGAGCCGGCCACCGGCTCGCGCCGCGCAGCCCGGTCCGCCTCGCGGCCCGCGGGTCGTGAGGGTGCGGGCACCCGGTCGCGCGCCGAGGCCGAGCGGGACCGCGCCGAGCAGATCCGTCAGAAGCGCTCGATCGGCCGGTTCCTGCGCGAGGTGATCGCCGAGCTGCGGAAGGTCATCTGGCCGGGCCGCCGCGAGCTGATCACCTACACGACCGTGGTCATCGTCTTCGTGGCGTTCATGGTCGCGCTGGTGGCCGGGATGGACCTGCTCTTCTCCCGGGGCGTGATCGCCGTCTTCGGCTGATCCCCGCCCGCCCAGCACGCCATCCGACAAGGAAGAGATCTCTGTGACCGAGCCCCGCGAGCCCAACGAGCGCGACAATGCGGTCGAAGGCATCGACCTGGACGACGCCCGCTTCGAGGAGCGCGGCACGGCCGATGTCGAGACCGGCGTCGGTGAGACCGGCGCCGCCGAGGGCTCCAGCGACACCACCGACCTCGAGCTCGACGCGGAGACCCCGGAGGCCGACGCCGCCGAGGAGCCCGTCGTGGCCGAGGAGCCCGTCGTGGCCGAGGAGCCGGAGGACGAGGACCCGGCCGAGGCGATGAAGAAGGCGCTGCGGATCGCGCCCGGCGACTGGTACGTCGTGCACAGCTACGCCGGCTACGAGAACAAGGTGAAGACCAACCTCGAGGCGCGCATCCAGTCCCTCGACGTGGAGGACTACATCTACCAGATCGAGGTGCCCACCGAGGAGGTCACCGAGATCAAGAACGGCAAGCGCGCCCAGGTCAACCGCAAGGTCCTGCCGGGCTACCTGCTCGTGCGCATGGAGCTCAACGACGAGTCGTGGGGCGCCGTCCGCAACACCCCCGGCGTCACCGGGTTCGTCGGCGCTACGTCCAAGCCGTCGCCGCTGACCCTCGACGAGGTCGTCAAGATCCTCGTCCCGGCCACCGCCCCGCAGGCAGCCCGCACCGCCGGCGGCGACGCGGCACCCGCTGCCGCTGCTCCGGCCGCTCTCGTGGACTTCGAGGTCGGCGAGTCGGTCACCGTGATGGACGGGCCGTTCGCGACCCTGCCCGCCACGATCAACGAGATCAACGCCGAGCAGCAGAAGCTGCAGGTGCTGGTCTCCATCTTCGGCCGCGAGACGCCCGTCGAGCTGTCGTTCAACCAGGTCAGCAAGATCTGACGCCGTACGACCTGATGTCCAGCGGCGCCAGCTGATCCACCACCGATAGAAGGAAGTCATGCCCCCCAGGAAGCGGTTGACCGCGGTCATCAAGCTCCAGATCAAGGCCGGTGCGGCCACCCCCGCCCCGCCCGTCGGTCCGGCGCTCGGCCAGCACGGCGTCAACATCATGGAGTTCTGCAAGGCCTACAACGCCGCCACGGAGTCGCAGCGCGGCGACGTGGTCCCGGTCGAGATCTCGGTCTTCGAGGACCGGTCGTTCACCTTCGTCACCAAGACGCCGCCGGCCGCGCGCATGCTGCTCAAGGCCGCTGGTGTCGAGAAGGGCTCGGGCGAGCCGCACAAGACCAAGGTCGCCACGGTCACCCGTGACCAGGTCCGCGAGATCGCCACCACGAAGATGGTCGACCTCAACGCCAACGACCTCGACCAGGCCGAGCGGATCATCGCCGGCACCGCCCGTTCGATGGGCATCACGGTCGTCTGACCACTGCGCCACCCGCACCACCCGCACCTGTGGGAGGGCCACGCCTGGCCCGGCAACCACACCATCCCCGGCGACGTCCGGGGGAGAGGAACCACCATGGCGAAGCACGGCAAGAAGTTCCGGGCCGCGGCCGAGAAGGTCGACCGGGACAACCTGTACTCCCCGCTCCAGGCCGCAGCGCTGGCGAAGGAGACGTCGACGACGTCCTACGACGCCACCGTCGAGGTCGCGATGCGCCTCGGCGTCGACCCCCGCAAGGCCGACCAGATGGTCCGCGGCACGGTCAACCTGCCCCACGGCACCGGCAAGACCGCCCGCGTCATCGTCTTCGCGACCGGTGACAAGGCTGCCGAGGCGGAGGCCGCCGGCGCCGACGTCGTGGGCTCCGACGACCTGATCGAGAAGATCCAGGGCGGCTTCCTGGACTTCGACGCGGCCATCGCGACGCCGGACCAGATGGCCAAGGTCGGCCGGATCGCCCGCATCCTCGGCCCGCGCGGCCTGATGCCGAACCCGAAGACCGGCACGGTGACCCCCGACGTCACCAAGGCCGTCAACGACATCAAGGGCGGAAAGATCAACTTCCGCGTCGACAAGCAGGCCAACCTGCACCTGGTGATCGGCAAGGCCTCCTTCGACCAGGACAAGCTGGTCGAGAACTACGCGGCCGCCCTGGACGAGGTGCTCCGCGCCAAGCCGTCCTCGGCCAAGGGCCGGTACGTCAAGAAGGTCACCATCTCCACGACGATGGGCCCCGGCATCCCGGTGGACCCGAACCGCACCCGGAACATGCTGGTGGACGAGCCCACCAACTGATCCACCGCACGCACAGAGGCCCCGCAGCGCACGCCGCTGCGGGGCCTCTGTGCGTCCCGGGGCCCGTATCGCGTACTCTCGGCGGCGTTCCCCCCAAGACCGTTGGTCGTCGCACGTCCGCGTGCGATCGAAAGTCCCGGAGTACCGGGCGACCCGCGCAGGAGGACGGTTCGATCAGCGGCGCCGCAGTTCCGACAGCGTGCACCCCGCTCTCGCCCCGTGCGCCTGCGCCGGGGCGTTCCTCGTCTCCGGGGCCACCCGATCGCCCGCGTTCGCGCGATGGCCAGTGGTCGCCCGACAGACGAGAGGAGGCCCATGCCCACGCAGGCGAAGGCCGCGGTGATCGATGAGATCACCGAGCGGTTCCAGAACTCGAGTGCGGCGGTGCTCACCGAGTACCGCGGGCTGACCGTGGCGCAGCTGACCCAGCTGCGTCGTTCCCTCGGTGCGGGCAGCACCTACGCCGTCGTCAAGAACACCCTGACGAAGCGGGCGGCGGACTCGGTCGGTTTCTCCGACCTGGCCCCGCTGCTCAACGGGCCCACTGCGATCGCCTTCATCGAGGGCGACCCGGTCGAGGGCGCCAAGGCGCTCCGCGACTTCGCGAAGGCCAACCCGCTGCTCATCGTCAAGGGCGGCGTGGTCGACGGCCGCACGGTCGACGCCTCCGAGGTCACCCGCCTCGCTGACGTCGAGCCCCGTGAGGTCCTGCTGGCCAAGCTGGCCGGCGCGATGAAGGGCAACCTGACCAAGGCTGCCGGGCTGTTCCAGGCCCCGCTGTCGCAGGTCGCCCGCCTCGCCGCCGCGCTGCAGGAGAAGAAGGCCGCCGACACTCCGGCTGCCGAGGCTCCTGCCGCAGACGACGCACCTGCTGCTGACACCACCCCCGAGACCGACGCTGCCGCCGCCGACGCGGCCAGCGACGACTGACCCAGAAGGAGATCGACATGGCGAAGCTTTCCAGCACGGAGCTGCTCGACGCGTTCAAGGAGATGACGCTCCTCGAGCTGTCCGACTTCGTGAAGCAGTTCGAGGAGACGTTCGACGTCACCGCTGCTGCCCCCGTGGCCGTCGCGGCCGCCCCGGCCGCCGGTGGCGGCGGTGGCGCCGAGGCGCCTGCCGAGCAGGACGAGTTCGACGTCATCCTCGAGGCTGCCGGCGACAAGAAGATCCAGGTCATCAAGGAGGTGCGCACGCTGACCTCGCTCGGCCTCAAGGAGGCCAAGGACCTGGTCGACAACGCGCCGAAGCCGGTCCTGGAGAAGGTCGCCAAGGACGCCGCGGAGAAGGCCAAGGCCGCCCTCGAGGGCGCCGGCGCCACCGTCACCGTCAAGTGACCCACGCTCGGCGCTAGCCGGGCAGCACCACACGGCAGGGGCTGTCCTCCTTCGGGAGGGCAGCCCCTGCTGCGTTGCGCGGCCGCATGACGCCCGAGCGGGAGATGCGTGGAGATCCAGGCCGAGGCCGAGCTGCCCCAGGGCGGCATCCTCGACACCTACGAGCAGGTCCCCGGCGACCTCCGGCTACGAGGCTTCGGCCGCTACGTGGGCCGAGTCGGTGACCAGTGGCAAACGGCCAGGTACCGGAGGGCTCGGCGTGCGAGGTGACCCCCGAGGGAGCGCAGTCGCGCGTGCAGACCATCCGGCCGGGCCTCGTGCAGGTCGACGACAACTGGAAGATCGACGAGCTCACCCAGCTCATGACGAGCCGGCCGTTCCCGGCGTGGCGGTCGGACGCCGTCAGGCCGGCTGGCATCATGGGTGCACCGCCCCGGTGTGCGGACCGTGCAGCGCCTGGTTGTGGCGCCGGTCGCACCGGTACCCCTGGCGTGGACATCACGCAACAGCAGGGGTAAGGTCTCCTGTTGCGCTGCCCTCTGACTGCCTGCCCGCTGAGACGGGTCACGACGGGTGCCCGGGAACCTACCGGGTGAACCCTCGCTGACCGTCGATCCGGGCGTCGCGGCCGTCGCGGACAGCCTCGCCATCACCGACGACGACCCAGGACGACCCGCACCCCCGCCCGCACGTCGTGAGGTCCTTGGAAGGACGCATCTTGGCAGGCTCTCGCCCCACCAGCATCAACCCCAGCACCACCGAGTCCGGCACCATCAGCACCGCCCCGCAGGACGGCCCCCGCACCGGCGAGGCCGACCAGCAGAAGATCCCCGGCGCCCCGCTGCGCGTCTCCTTCGCCAAGATCTCCGAGCCGCTCGCGGTCCCGGACCTGCTGGCCCTGCAGACGGCGTCGTTCGACTGGCTGATCGGCAGCCCCGAGTGGCGCGCCACGCTCTCCCCCGAGGAGCAGGAGGCCGCCGTCGGCGGTCTGGCCGAGATCCTCGAGGAGATCTCGCCGATCGAGGACTTCAGCGGCTCGATGTCGCTGTCCTTCTCCAACCCGCGCTTCGAGGACGTCAAGGCGTCCCTCGAGGAGTGCAAGGACAAGGACATGACCTACGCGGCGCCGCTGTTCGTCACCGCCGAGTTCATGAACAACACCACCGGCGAGATCAAGAGCCAGACGGTGTTCATGGGCGACTTCCCGATCATGACGAACAAGGGCACGTTCGTCATCAACGGGACCGAGCGCGTCGTCGTCTCCCAGCTCGTCCGCAGCCCCGGCGTCTACTTCGACAAGTCGCTGGACAAGACGTCGGACAAGGACGTCTTCAGCGCGAAGGTCATCCCGAGTCGCGGTGCGTGGCTGGAGTTCGACGTCGACAAGCGCGACACCGTCGGCGTCCGCATCGACCGCAAGCGCCGCCAGCCGGTCACCGTGCTGCTCAAGGCGCTCGGGTGGGGCGAGGACCGGATCCGCGAGCACTTCCAGTGGTCGCCCACCGTCCTGGCCACGCTGGAGAAGGACCACATCGCCGGGCAGGACGAGGCGCTGCTGGACATCTACCGCAAGCTGCGCCCGGGTGAGCCGCCGACGCGTGAGTCCGCGCAGGCGCTGCTGGAGAACCTCTTCTTCAACCCGAAGCGCTACGACCTCGCGAAGGTCGGCCGCTACAAGGTCAACAAGAAGCTGGGCGTCTCCGTGGCGCAGGGCACCAGCACGCTGACCGTGGACGAAATCGTCGCCACCATCGAGTACGTCGTGCGTCTCCACGCAGGCGAGCCCTACCACGGCGTCGACGACATCGACCACTTCGGCAACCGTCGCCTGCGCACCGTCGGCGAGCTGATCCAGAACCAGATCCGGGTCGGCCTGTCCCGCATGGAGCGCGTCGTCCGCGAGCGGATGACGACCCAGGACGTCGAGGCGATCACGCCGCAGACCCTGATCAACATCCGGCCGGTCGTCGCCTCCATCAAGGAGTTCTTCGGCACCAGCCAGCTGTCGCAGTTCATGGACCAGACCAACCCGCTGGCGGGCCTGACCCACAAGCGGCGCCTCTCGGCGCTGGGGCCGGGCGGTCTGTCCCGCGACCGGGCCGGCTTCGAGGTCCGTGACGTGCATACCTCGCACTACGGCCGGATGTGCCCGATCGAGACCCCGGAGGGCCCGAACATCGGCCTGATCGGGTCGCTCGCGAGCTACGGCCGGATCAACCCCTTCGGTTTCGTGGAGACCCCGTACCGCCGGGTCCTCAAGGGCCACGTCTCCGAGGAGGTCGACTACCTCACCGCGGACCAGGAGGACGAGTACGTCATCGCCCAGGCCAACGCGCCGCTGAGCGAGGACGGCTCGTTCGCCGAGGAGCGCGTGCTCGTGCGCGCCCGCGGCGGCGAGGTCGAGTTCATCCCGCGCGACGAGGTCGACTACATGGACGTCTCGGCGCGCCAGATGGTCTCGGTCGCGACCGCGATGATCCCGTTCCTGGAGCACGACGACGCCAACCGCGCGCTGATGGGCTCGAACATGCAGCGCCAGGCCGTGCCGCTCGTGCGCGCCGAGGCGCCGCTCGTCGGCACCGGCATGGAGCGCCACGCCGCGGTCGACGCCGGCGACGTCGTGGTGGCCGACAAGCCCGGTGCCGTCGCGGAGGTCTCCGCGGAGGCCATGACCGTCGCCAACGACGACGGCACCTCCACGACCTACGGGCTCTCGAAGTTCCGCCGCTCGAACCAGGGCACGTCCTACAACCAGCGTGTGCTGCTCGACGAGGGCGACCGGGTCGAGACCGGCACGGTGATGGCCGACGGCCCGTCCACCGACATCGGCGAGCTCGCGCTCGGCAAGAACCTGCTGGTCGCCTTCATGTCCTGGGAGGGCCACAACTTCGAGGACGCGATCATCCTCAGCCAACGGCTGGTGCAGGACGACGTCCTGTCCTCGATCCACATCGAGGAGCACGAGGTCGACGCCCGCGACACCAAGCTGGGGCCGGAGGAGATCACCCGCGACATCCCGAACGTCGCGGAGGAGGTGCTCGCCGACCTGGACGAGCGGGGCATCATCCGCATCGGCGCCGAGGTGGTCCCGGGCGACATCCTCGTCGGCAAGGTCACCCCCAAGGGCGAGACCGAGCTGACGCCGGAGGAGCGCCTGCTGCGCGCGATCTTCGGTGAGAAGGCGCGCGAGGTGCGTGACACGTCGCTGAAGGTGCCGCACGGCGAGTCCGGCACCGTGATCGGCGTCAAGCTGTTCGACCGCGAGGAGGGCGACGAGCTCCCCCCGGGTGTGAACCAGCTCGTGCGGGTCTACGTCGCGCAGAAGCGCAAGATCACCGACGGCGACAAGCTGGCGGGCCGCCACGGGAACAAGGGCGTCATCTCCAAGATCCTTCCCGTGGAGGACATGCCGTTCCTCGAGGACGGCACGCCGGTCGACATCGTGCTCAACCCCCTGGGGGTCCCGGGCCGGATGAACGTGGGCCAGGTGCTGGAGCTGCACCTGGGATGGGTCGCCAAGCAGGGCTGGGACGTCGACGCCGCCGTCGAGTGGGCCCAGCGGCTCCCTGAGCGCGCGTTGCAGGCCGCACCGGGCACGCCCATCGCGTCGCCGGTGTTCGACGGCATCCGCGAGGACGAGGTCACCGGCCTGCTCGCCTCGGCGCGGCCCAACGTCGACGGGGACCGCCTCGTCGACGGGACGGGCAAGGCGCGGCTGCTGGACGGCCGCTCCGGCGAGCCGTTCCCGGAGCCGGTCAGCGTCGGCTACATGTACATCCTGAAGCTCCACCACCTCGTGGACGACAAGATTCACGCCCGCTCCACCGGCCCGTACTCGATGATCACCCAGCAGCCGCTCGGTGGTAAGGCGCAGTTCGGTGGGCAGCGGTTCGGCGAGATGGAGGTGTGGGCCCTGGAGGCGTACGGCGCCGCCTACGCCCTGCAGGAGCTGCTGACGATCAAGTCGGACGACGTGCTCGGCCGCGTGAAGGTCTACGAGGCCGTCGTCAAGGGCGAGAACATCCCCGAGCCCGGCATCCCCGAGTCCTTCAAGGTGCTCATCAAGGAGATGCAGTCGCTGTGCCTGAACGTCGAGGTGCTGTCCAGCGACGGCATGTCCATCGAGATGCGCGAGACCGACGAGGACGTCTTCCGCGCGGCGGAGGAGCTCGGCATCGACCTGTCCCGACGGGAGCCGAGCAGCGTCGAAGAGGTCTGAGGAGTCCGCGAAGCGCTGCGTCGAAGGGGTCCGAGGAATCCGCGGAGCGCATTCCTCGGACCCCCTTCGATGCAACCAAGGGCCAACAGGGCGCAGCCCGACCGGGCCATGTACTGGCACCACGAGAAGGCAACACAACCTCCTACCGGGAGAGCAGGTAGCACCTAGTGCTTGATGTCAACTTCTTCGATGAGCTGCGTATCGGCCTGGCCACGGTGGACGACATCCGCCAGTGGTCCCACGGCGAGGTCAAGAAGCCGGAGACCATCAACTACCGCACCCTGAAGCCGGAGAAGGACGGGCTCTTCTGCGAGAAGATCTTCGGTCCCACTCGGGACTGGGAGTGCTACTGCGGCAAGTACAAGCGGGTCCGCTTCAAGGGCATCATCTGCGAGCGCTGCGGCGTCGAGGTCACTCGCGCCAAGGTCCGCCGTGAGCGGATGGGCCACATCGAGCTCGCCGCACCGGTCACCCACATCTGGTACTTCAAGGGTGTGCCCAGCCGGCTGGGCTACCTGCTCGACCTCGCGCCGAAGGACCTTGAGAAGGTCATCTACTTCGCCGCCTACATGATCACCTCGGTCGACGAGGAGTCGCGGCATCGCGACCAGCCGAGCCTGCAGGCGCAGATCGACGTCGAGAAGAAGGAGGTCGCCGACCGCCGCGACTCCGACGTCGAGAACCGCGCCCAGCGGCTCGAGAGCGACCTCGCAGAGCTCGAGGCCGAGGGCGCCAAGAGCGACGCCCGGCGCAAGGTGAGGGAGTCCGCCGAGCGCGAGATGAACCAGATCCGGCGGCGTGCCGACGCCGAGATCGAGCGGCTCGAGCAGGTCTGGGACCGGTTCGTGAAGCTCAAGGTCGCCGACCTCGAGGGCGACGAGGTGCTGTACCGCGAGCTCCGGGACCGCTACGGCCTCTACTTCGAGGGCGGCATGGGCGCCGCCGCCATCCAGAAGCGGCTGGAGACGTTCGACCTCGAGGGCGAGGCCGAGAACCTCCGCGAGATCATCCGCAGCGGCAAGGGGCAGCGCAAGACCCGCGCCCTGAAGCGGCTGAAGGTCGTCTCCAACTTCCTCACCACGCGCAACTCGCCGATGGGCATGGTGCTCGACTGCGTCCCGGTGATCCCGCCGGACCTGCGCCCGATGGTGCAGCTGGACGGCGGCCGCTTCGCCACCAGCGACCTCAACGACCTGTACCGGCGTGTGATCAACCGCAACAACCGGCTCAAGCGCCTGCTCGACCTCGGTGCGCCGGAGATCATCGTCAACAACGAGAAGCGGATGCTGCAGGAGGCCGTCGACGCGCTGTTCGACAACGGCCGTCGCGGCCGCCCCGTCACCGGGCCGGGTAACCGGCCCCTGAAGTCGCTGTCGGACATGCTCAAGGGCAAGCAGGGGCGGTTCC